>LBSX01000024.1 GCA_000990355.1 Candidatus Magasanikbacteria bacterium GW2011_GWC2_37_14 | reverse complement strand
AGGTTTTGATAACCCAATAGGTAAGTGGTTGCGTGGTAAGTTGCGATTTTATATTGATGACTGTTTATTGAGTAGTAATTCGGCTGTAAGTAAATACTTCGATGTTAAATATATAGAGAAACTAGTCAATCTGCATGAAAGCAAAAAAGAGGATTACATGCGGCATATCTATTTATTAATATCATTTGAAATGTGGCACAAAAAATTTATCGGATAATTCTATATGGATATATCAGTCTGTATTGTTAGTTGGAATACGAGGGAATTATTATATAACTGCATTGATTCCATCCTAAAAATGACATCAGGCGTCAGCTACGAGGTCATTGTAGTTGATAACAATTCATCGGATGGCAGCGCTGAAATGGTCAAACAGCAGTTCCCGCAGTGCAAGCTCATCGAAAGCAAAAATAATAATGGCTTTGCAAAGGGGAATAACCTTGGACTCCAGTATGCAACAGGAAAATATATTTTTTATCTCAATCCTGATACGGTTTTGCTTAATAATGCATTGTACGGGATGTTTTGTTTTATGGAAGCTAATAGTGAAGTCGGGGCTGTTGGCTGTAAGCTGCTCAATCAGGACGGTTCTATTCAATTAACCTGTGCTCGACAGGCTGTGTGAAAACCCCATTTTTTGGATATTTGCGAGTTGTAATCTATTGATTTTGTTAGATAGCATTTTTGAAAAACCGACTTTTCACACAGCCTGTCGAACATTTCCAACATTATTTAATCAGTTTTGCTATTTTATGATGTTGAATCGGTTGTTTCCTAAATCATGCAGTACAACTGAGATGAGCTATTGGGACCATAGAGATAGTCGGGAAATTGACTGTTTGTCCGGCGCATGTATCTTTGCGAGGAAAGACATTATAAATAAGCTTCAAGGCTTTGACGAAAAATTTTTCATGTATGCTGAGGATGTGGACCTTTGCTATAGAATTAAGCTGGAGGGATGGAAATTATATTATCTTGCGAGCGAAGAAATATATCATCTTGAAGGAGCAAGTTCTAAAAAGCAGTCTCAAAAATATTTTAGCGCAATTGCTATGCGAGAATCGAACTTTCAATTTTTTGTAAATCACTATGGCAAAGTGAACGCACAGGTTTATAAATTAATTATATTTATCGGATCGGTATTTAGATTACTTGTTATCGTGTTAAGTTCACTTAATTTGCGAAAAAAAGAATGAATAAGCCATATAGAGAGGTTGTTATTAATGAATACATGAATTTAGTATTATGGTCTTTAGGGCGAAAAAAAACAAGTGATTCTTTTGACAAGACAAGCATGAGAACAGAGGTCAGATAAAAAGCATAGTTTTAAATTGGTTTATAAATTCTGCTTCGCAGTGGAAGGCGCTAAAGAAATAATGAACGTTTGCATATTGGGCATTACTTTTGATACTGGAAATATGGGGGTCAGCGCTCTCGCTGAAGGAATAGTGCAAAGCATACTTAAATGTAATCCTAACTCCGACATCACATTTTTAAATTATGGCATTAACAACGGTGAAATAGATTTTGATTATAATGACAAACAAATTAGAATAACTAAGGCTAACATGCGGTTCTCAAAAAAAATATATCTTAATAATAATATAGCGAGACTGATGTTATTAGCTTTATTGGTAAGGTTAATTCCCATCAAAAAATATAAAGAAAGATTGGTAAATCGTAATTATTATTTAAGTGTCATAAACAAGGCGGATATTGTAGCTTCTATTGCCGGGGGGGATAGTTTTAGTGATATTTACGGAGTAGGGCGATTCTATTATGTTACATTGCCTCAAATATTGTGCATTATTCTTGGAAAAGATATTGTTCAGCTTCCTCAAACTTATGGGCCATTCAACAAAACAATTACAAAAATAATTACAAAATTCATATTGAAAAATAGCTGTGCTATTTATTCGCGAGATTATCAGGGCGTGCAACAGATAAAAGAGTTGCTTAATAACAAAAATATAGAGTCAAAAGTGATGTTTTCTTATGATGTCGGTTTTATCGTAGAACCAAAGCACCCTAATAAAATTGATATAGATAATTTAAGTACCATGAAAGAAGAGAAAGAATTAGTAGGATTGAATGTGAGCGGCTTGTTATATATGGGTGGATACTCAAGGCAAAATATGTTTAAATTTATTATTGATTATAAAGAACTTATAAAAATATTGATTGAGACAATTATAGATAAATGGAAAGCAAATGTTATTTTAGTGCCCCATGTTTTTGGAGAGGCAAATCTGAATTTAGAATCTGATGAGGCAATCTGCGGGCAAATATATGAAAGTTATAAAGGAATTTACGATAAGAAGATATTTTACCCAAAGGGGAAATACAACCACAGAGAAATAAAATATATAATAGGGAAGTGTGATTTTTTCCTCGGTTCACGTATGCACGCTTGTATTGCTGCAATTTCACAGAATATCCCCACTGTTCCCATTGCATATAGTAAAAAATTTATTGGAGTAATGGAGACAGTGGGGATGAACCCATATATAGCTGACCCGAGAGTTATGAAAATAGATAAAATTCTTCAGGTGGTAGAAACGGCATGGAAAAAGAAGGAAGAGATAAGGGGAAAACTGGAAATTATAATTCCACAAGTTAAAGAAGAGGTGTGTAAATTATTTGCTAAAAAAACATCAGAGCCTAATTTTATTCAAAATATAACAAGGAATTAACGCAGTTATGACTGCAATTGGACTAACAATTCTTATTGTATTGATGGTGGTAATCCTGTTGATGCCACGCCAGTGGGCAGCTTTGGGGGTCATCGCAGGCGTCATATATCTCACTGCCGGCCAACATCTATATATTGGCGGGTTAAATATATTTGCAATCAGGTTTATTGAGGTTGCAGGCATCATAAGAATTATTTCAAAGAAGGAATTCTCTTTTGAGAAATTAACTATAATAGATAAAAGTTTTATCGTTTTTCAATGCGTTTATCTTTTAGCTTTTTTTATCCGCTCGGTAGTTGAACCAAGTCTGATAGAAACAAGAGCATACAGAATCGGGTTTCTGGTCGACGGGTTAATGTCATATTTTATTTTTAGAGGACTTTTGAATGACCACTATTTTTAAAAAAGTGTGCGATTCTCATTATCCCTTTTGCTTTATTCATGGGCATAGAAGGAATGACCGGGAAAAACCTCTTTTTCTTTATGGGAGGCGTTCGGGAAATACCTGTCATAAGAGATGGATATTACAGAGCTCAAGCCAGTTTTGGTGTTGCAATAACTGCGGGGTCTTTTGGCGCCACCATGCTGCCGCTTTTCATTTATACCACAATTTCATCTGACGGTCGTTTGTGGGGCGCAATTGGGATAATTGCCTGTCTGGCGATTACGATTACATCATACTCCAGTGGTCCTATTCTGGGTTTAATAGCCGGTATTACTGCCTGGATGTGTTGGTTCTTGCGAACAAGAATGAGTGCAATAAGGTGGGCGATAGTTGGTTTTTTTATCATTCTTCAGTTAATGATGAACCCGCCAATCTGGTTCATTTTTAGTAAAATAAGCGCCATTACTGGAGGAGACGGCTGGCATCGTTCAAATCTGATAGACCAATTCGTCAATCATTTTAAAAACTGGTGGCTAATGGGTATGTCACTGGAAAAAACAGGCAACTGGGCTGCTACCAGGTTGGAAAGTGGCTCAGTGGATGTTACCAATGAATATGTTTCTTTAGGTATTAGAGGCGGATTGATTTCTGTGTTTCTATTCATAAGATTGATAGTTAAGTGCTATCGCTCTCTGGGTGCGAGCATGCAGGTAGCCCGCGGAGACCTCATTAATGGAAAGCAAAATGAATTACTCCTATGGGGTATCGGCTGTACTTTATTCACTCATGTTGTAAACATTACAGCAGTTAGATATTGGGACCAGATGTTCGTAATTTGGTATATGACATTGGCGTTAGTTTCCAGCATGACTGCATATTTCCTTCAGGTTAAATTCAAAGAATATATGAAAGGTGTGAAAATAAGCAATATCTATTCAATGGATAATGATATCATGAGTAAAGAACGGAAAACTCCACTGATTGTAGATTGAAGCTTCTCCTACAATTGCGTTTATAAAGGAATCATAATTGATTGAAAAAATTAGAAAAATATTTACGAATACAAGTTTAAAGTCTCGTGTGCTCAAAGGCGGTTTCTGGTTAGGGCTCGGGGGAAGTTTTGAATATGGGCTGCGTTTCCTTCGGAATATTATTTTGGCAAGAATACTTGCGCCGGAAGCCTTTGGTTTAATGGCGATCATTCTTGCTGTTAATGCAGCCCTTGAATCATTCACGCAAATCGGGATAAAAGAGGCAATTATTCAAAGTCCAGACGGAGAAGAAGACTCATATCTCAATGGAGCTTGGTGGTTGTCGTTTGTTCGTGCTATAGGTCTATTTGCCATCGCAATGCTCAGCGTCCCTTTCATTGCTTCATTTTATAATGTTCCACAAAATACTATAATGTTTAGAATATCATTTTTCACTATCCTTTTCAATGGCACTCTCAGTGCACGTGCCTATATAGCTCAAAAAAAGATGGATTATAAGCCATGGGTCATTATATCAAGTGGCGGTGGTACCATAGGTATTTTAGCTGCAATTGGCCTTTCTTTGTGGCTTCATAGTGTCTGGGCTCTCGTTATTGGGTATGTGCTTGAGGCAGCAGCCAGATGCTTCATATCATTTATCGTATGTCCATTTCTTCCGCGTCTGCAATTTAGAAAAGAGCATTCTCAGGCATTAATTACTTTTTCTCGTGGCATGTTCGGGCTGCCTATTCTTTTATTTGTTTTTACTCAGGCAGATATCTTTGTTGTAGGCAAGCTATTATCAAAAAAAGAATTAGGGCTATATAGTATGGCATTGTCACTAGCGCAACTGCCAATATTCCTCGTCAGTACTATTATTAACCCTATACTAATGCCCGTGTTCTCGGAAAAACAACATGATAAAGATTGGATAAACCGCACACTCATGCTATCCACAAGAATTATTGTATTGGCAGGAACTCCCGTTGCCTGCTTTATGGCATTATACGGCAGAAATCTACTCACTATCATCTATGGTCATGAATATGTTTCAGTGGCTATTCCCTTTGCTATATTGTTGGGTTCAACCATACTGCGGGCTGCAAGCAACCCCATTGCAAATGTTTATCTTGCCGTCGGGCAACCTCAGCTCCAGCGATATTTCACTGGAATACGAGCTGTGCTAATGACCCTGATGATCTATCCAGCCGTTAAGTTGTTCGGACTTACAGGCGCTGCGAGTGCCGGTTTGATTGCAATGATCTTTGGGTATATTGTTCAAATAGTGCGCGTACAGGCAGTTACTAACCTTGATACTGTAAAGTATGGGATGATTTTTCTTCATGGTCTTCTCTTATCACTGCTGGTTATTATTGTTTGGAGCGTTGCCCATCAAACAGCATCAGCACCTCTTCACGATATACTCATCGGATTAATAAGTTGTGTCGCTCTTTACGGAATTGTTGGAGTAGTTACTCGGCGATTTAAGCAGCATGTATGCTTAACAAGACTGCAATGGAGACTCCGCGGATAAGGATGCTATGAATATCATCAACCTTTCGCCAAAGACGGTATCACATATTAGTGATGGTGCTGTCATAGGTGATGGAAGCATTGTTACAAAAGATGTGCCACCCTTCGCAGTTGTTGTAGGTAATCCAGCCAAGATCATTAAATATCTCTTTAGCGAAGGGAAGATTAAGAAAATTATAAAATCGCGATGGTGGGAGAAAGACATGAGTGAACTGAAATCCGATCTTGATAGCTTCTTGAGTTCTGTTGAATGAATGAAGGTCTGTAGTGAGAATGGATTTAAGTTGAGTTTCCTGAGAGGGCTAATGTAAATGCGACTGAAAAATGTTGGACAAGTTGCCAAATGGCGCCTCTGCGTTGGTTGTGGTGTGTGTGCTTATGCATGCCCCGAAGACAACATTACACTTGTTGATGTTGTAAATGATGGTATCAGACCTTTCCTGTCCTCAAATAATTGCAAGGATTGCGATGAATGTATAAAGGTTTGCCCTGGCCATGAAACAGCTCATCTATATTCTAAGGGTACAAATGGATTTATTACTGAGTTGGAACAAGGATGGGGGTCAATCCTTGAAATGTGGGAGGGTTATGCTGTAGATGATGAAATTAGGTTCAGTGGTTCTTCCGGAGGGCTTGCTACTGCAATTGCCCTTTACTGTCTTGAAAAAGAAGGGATGTATGGTGTATTGCATACAGGATATGATAAGGAACAACCGTATAAGAATCAAACTGTATTCAGCCGGTCCTGCTCTGATCTTGTATCTTTGACAGGCTCTCGTTACTCACCTGCGTCCCCATGTGATGGCTTGGCACAAATAGAGTCCGCTCCTGCCCAATGTGTTTTTATTGGAAAACCGTGTGATATTGCTGGCTTAAGAAAAACGCAGGCGAGAAAGACTGAGCTTGACAAAAAAATTGGAATTGCTATCGGGATATTCTGCGCTGGAACTCCTTCAACTATGGGAACTCTGGAATTACTGCGAAGTCTTAATGTGAACCCTGAAAATGTTGCAGAGCTCAGATACAGGGGGAAAGGATGGCCTGGGATGTTTACGGTGCAAAGCACTGAAAACAAACATCCCTTGCAGAAACTAACTTACATGAAGGCATGGGGTTTTCTGCAGAAGTATAGGCCATTTCGTTGTTATCTCTGTCCTGATGGGACAAGTGAATTTGCAGATATTTCATGTGGAGATCCCTGGTACAGAGAGATTAAGGAAAAAGATGAAGGATTTTCCCTGATTCTTGTAAGAACTGAGAAAGGGCGTAGAATTCTGCATGATGCTATAACTGCTGGTTATATAATAGCAGATAAGGTATCTCTTCATATATTAGAGTTGTCACAGAGTAATCTACTTGCAAA
>LBSX01000023.1 GCA_000990355.1 Candidatus Magasanikbacteria bacterium GW2011_GWC2_37_14 | reverse complement strand
CCGCATGATCCTCCGCTTGTGCGGGTCCCCGTCTATTCCTTTGAGTTTTAACCTTGCGGCCGTACTCCCCAGGCGGTGTACTTAACGCGTTAGCTTTTTAAAACGGCACTGAGAGGGTCGATACTCCCAATACCTAGTACACATCGTTTAGGGCGTGGACTACTAGGGTATCTAATCCTATTCGCTCCCCACGCTTTGGTCCATGAGTGTCAGGTTTGTTCTAGCAAACTGCCTTCGCCTTTGGTGTTCCTATCGATATCAGCGCTTATTACGACTACACCGATAGTTCCGTTTGCCTCTACCAACCTCTAGTTTAACAGTATTGACAGCAGTCTCGAAGTTAAGCCTCAAGATTTAACCATCAACTTTTTAAACCACCTGCGGACGCTTTACGCCCAATGAATCCGGATAACGTTTGAGGTCTCTGTATTACCGCTGCTGCTGGCACAGAGTTAGCAACCTCTTATTCTTAGGGTACCGTCACAAATTCGTCCCCTATAAAAGCAGTTTACACCCCGAGGGGCTTCTTCCTGCACGCGGCGTCGCTCCTTCAGACTTTCGTCCATTGAGGAATATTCTTGACTGCAGCCTCCCGTAGGAGTCTGGGCAGTATCTCAGTCCCAGTGAGGCAGGTCACGCTCTCACGCCTGCTACCCGTCATAGCCTTGGTAGTCTATTACACTGCCAACTAGCTGATAGGACATAGGCCCCTCTCTAAGCGATAAATCTTTAAATGCGAATGACTTATGTCCCCGCATTACCATCAGGTATTAATCCACCTTTCGGTGGGCTATCCCTGTCTTAGAGGTAGGTTACCAATGTGTTACTCACCCGTTTGCCGCTCGTAATTCTTTAGCACTCAATTTCCTAACTGTCATCCCGAACTTGTTTCGGGATCCCCTGGGATGCTGAAATAAATTCAGCATGACATTAAGATTCTAAGTGCTAAAGAACACGTCGCTCGACTTGCATGCCTTAAACACGCCGCCAACGTTCATCCTGAGCCAGGATCAAACTCTCAATAAGAGTTTGAATCCAAACCAGCTAACTTAATAGCTGGAGGTTTAAGATTCTAATTTTGTCTAATTTTGAATAGACGTTGACAAAAGATCTTTGTCACGTTCTTGTTGTTAAATTGTCAAGGTTCATCTTTACCACTTTTTTATCCACCTTCGCTAAAGCTTCGGTGGACCATTGTGTGGGAAAGAAAAAAGAGGAACCAAAATTTAAGTTACTCTTTTTTCTTTCCAGTATCCAGGCTCCACTTCGTTGCGCCTGGTAAACTAGATTTTCTTTATTTTAGATAAAAATTAGTTTACCCGGCGCAGTCCCCTTAGGGACGGAGACGGGACTTAGAAAAAGCGTTTAATTGTGAAATGTTTCTTGTTTTGCTTGGCAATTGTATATCATTATTAAAACCCTGTCAAGGGGCAGTTATACACAGAAATGGGGATAAAGTTTTTATATTTTACAAGATTGACAATTCAGTTTCAATTTGTTAACTTAACAACGGATGTATCTTAACCAAAGGCAAGAAAGATGGAACAATCGCAGTATGGCACTTGCCGGTTTCAAGAAATAGTTCTAAACCCTTTCATTCGTGACCCTGACGTCTGGTACGAGTTCTGTCGTCGCTTCATGTGTCTCTTCGACAAAAGAGAACGGTTGCAAGGTGAACAAGTCCCTGGTGCTACGCGGGCGGCAATTGAACAACTGAGAATTCGCCGCCCCAAACTGTACTCGATGGCACAAGCAGCAAACGCTGGCTACTACAACGTCGAAGACTGACATACCACATTCAAGGTCCACGCCGGCCGATCCACCCCCACAAGGATGATCGGCGCTGAACCCTCGGTTCCGATCTCCAGAATACATTTTTATATAAGTGTGTTGTGGAGAACCGAGGGTAAAAATAAAACCAGCCGTTTTTAAACGACTGGTTTTTTGTTTACAATGACTCCGGCAAACTCCCCCTACCCCCTCTTGGAAAGAGGGGGACAACGACAACATTCACTCATTCGTTCACGCGCGCACAAACACAAGGTAAAAATTTAGAGGCGAGGAAGAGTGCTACGCCGTAATGAATGACGAGACCTAAATTTTCCGTAGTGTTTGTTTAGCGCGAAGTTTTTGCTCCACTTTTTTGAAAAAGTGGAAGTAAGAGTAATTGAACGATTTCCCTGCCTGCCGGTAGGTAGGTGGATTCCTGTCGGAATTTATCCCGTACCAGGTTACGGGACAAGAATGACAGATGGTGATAACGAAACCCCACCCTAACCCTCCCCTCGTAGGGGAGGGAAACCAACACACCCCGTCGCTTCTGACGCGACACCCCTCTCTCTCTTCGAGCCTGAGCCTCAGAGCCGAAGGCTAGAGGGGATTTGACCTCCATTTTTTTATTTCCGCGTGATTACTCCGTCTTCGCTTTCAGCTACGCCGGACAGGCCGTTTCATCCTTTTCTCCACTTTCTGATTTCTGCATGATTTCCAGAAAGCAAAACGTCTGGCACTTTCCAACCATTAAAATCATCTGGCTTAGTATACTGTGCATATTCTTTTTGCATGGGGATTGCTTCGTCGCCCTTGGGGGCTTCTCGCAATGACAACTTACTACCAAACGTTTCTTCTTTTAAACTTTCTTCATTTCCAAGTACCCCAGGAATTAAACGCGAGACTGCTTCAATAATTATTAAAGCTCCTAATTCTCCTCCTGCCAAAACATAGGGCCCAACTGAAATTTCTTCATCAATTAAATAATCAGTTACACGTTGATCCACACCTTCATAACGTCCACAAACAAAAGTAAGTTCTTGATATTTCGCTAATTGTTCTGCCAAACGTTCATCAAATTGTTTTCCGCGTGGACTTAATAAAATTGTTTTTTTCTTTTTCTTGATTTCGCCAGTAAATATTTTTTTTATTTTACTCAAACCATCGGCTTTGCTAAAAGGTATTGCTTCCAAACTTTTTAAAGCTTTAAAAATTGGTTCTACTTTCATTACCATGCCTGCTCCCCCACCATATGGGGTGTCATCTACGGTTTTGTGATTATCGGTTGTAAAATCACGTAAATCAACTGGATTGATTTTGATTAAATTATTTTTTTGCGCGCGCGCCAAAATAGTTTCATCGCAATAGTCTGAAATTATTTTAGGGAAAATTGTTATTACATTAAATTTCATACTTCAAAAAACTTACAAAGCCAACAAGGCTTACGAGGCTTACTGAGCTTTTTAAGCCTTGTAAGCATTGTAAGCCTTTTTAGTTTTTTTTTCAAGATACAAAACCGCCGCGTTAAACGCGGCGGCCATTAAATCACTGTTCTTTATTTCTTCCCATCAATAATATCTTTTTCTACATTCTTTGGTACTTCGGCGTAATGGTCAAATTCCATGGTAGAAGTGGCACGACCCTGACTCATAGAACGTAAATCAGTAACATAACCAAACATTGAAGAAAGTGGCACCATAGCTTTTACTACTTTGGCAGTTCCGCGTTGAGTCATTTCATTAATTTGTCCGCGTTTAGAATTTAAGTTACCAATTACATCACCCATATATTCTTCTGGGGTTACAACTTCTACTTTCATAATTGGTTCCAAAACAATTGCTTCGGCTTTGCGGGCAGCTTCTTGAAAAGCCATTACCCCCGCCATTTTAAAGGCAATTTCCGAAGAGTCTACTTCGTGGTAAGAACCATCAAAACAAGTAACTTTTACATCTACCATTGGGTAACCAGCTACCACACCTTTGTCTACTGCTTCTTTTACACCTTTTTGAATAGCTGGTAAATATTCACGAGGAATTACCCCGCCTTTTACTTCATCCACAAATTCAAAACCTTTACCTTGTTCTTGTGGTTCCACGCGTAACCAACAATCACCGTATTGACCGCGACCACCAGATTGTTTGATATATTTTCCCTGAGCTTCGGCACTACGTTTAATAGTTTCTTTGTAAGCTACTTGTGGTTTACCAACTTTGGCTTCTACTTTAAATTCGCGTTTCATACGATCCACAATAATATCCAAATGCAATTCACCCATACCTTCGATAATGGTTTGTAAAGTTTCAGGATCAGTATGCATGCGGAAAGTAGGATCTTCTTCGGCCAATTTTTGTAAAGCCATACTCATTCTTTCGGCATCAGCTTTGGAATTTGGTTCAATAGCAATCGAGATTACTGGTTCGGGGAAAATAATTTTTTCCATAATCAATAATCGATTTTCGGCACAAAGAGTGTCACCAGTGGTGGTAGCTTTAAGACCAACTGCAGCAGCAATTTCTCCGGCAAATACTTCATCCACATCTTCACGATGGTTGGCATGCATGCGCAAAATTCTGGAAATTCTTTCTTTTTCACCATTGGTAGTATTAATTACATAACTTCCTGATTTTAAAGAACCAGAATAAATACGAATAAAAGTTAATTTACCCACAAACGGATCAGTAGCAATTTTGAATGCTAGGGCGGCAAAAGGAGCGCTATCATCAGCTTTTACTGATACTGTTTTTTCCTCATCATTATAATCAAGAGCTTTAATTTCTGGTACATCTAATGGTGAAGGTAAAAAGGCTACCACAGCATCCAAAACTTTTTGCACACCAATATTTTGTAAAGCCGAACCACAAGTTACTGGATAAATTTCATCTTTCAAGACAAGGGCACGAATACCTTTAACAATTTCATCTTCGGTAAGTTCGCCACCATTTAAATATTTATTCATCATTTCATCACTAACTTCGGCAACTTTTTCTACAAGTGTACCACGATATTTTTTGGCTTCTTCCAACAAATCTGCAGGAATTTCTATTTCTAAAATATCTTCACCATTATTACCTTCAAATTTAAAAGCCTTCATGCCAATTAAATCCACTAGACCAGAAAAAGTACCTTCGGCACCAATTGGCAATTGCACGGCAAAAGCTTTTGGTGATAAACGTTCTCTAATAGAATTTAAAGACATATAAAAGTCAGCGCCCATTTTATCCATTTTGTTTACAAAACAAATTCTTGGCACGCTGTACTTGTCGGCTTGACGCCAAACAGTTTCGGATTGAGGTTCTACACCTTGGGAACCATCAAACACGGCTACTGCGCCATCCAATACCCGAAGAGATCGTTCTACTTCTACAGTAAAATCTACGTGGCCAGGAGTATCGATTAAGTTAATGCGATAATCTTTCCAAAAACAAGTGGTCGCAGCCGAAGTAATGGTAATACCGCGTTCTTTTTCTTGTTCCATCCAATCCATTTCGGCAGCACCTTCGTGCACTTCGCCGATTTTGTGTTTTTTACCAGTATAAAACAAGATACGTTCGGAAACAGTAGTTTTACCAGCATCAATATGAGCGGCAATACCAATGTTTCTAGTTTTGTCTAATGAATATTCACGAGGCATAAATATAAAATGCTTACAAGGCTTTAAAGGCTTACAAAGCTTACAAAGCTTTGGCGGCCTTGTTGGCCTTGTTGGCCTTGTTGGCCTTTTTTAATTAGCGTCTGGCAAAATGAGCAAAAGCTTTGTTGGCTTCGGCCATGCGCATTACATCTTCTTTTTTCTTAATGGAACCACCAACTCCAGCCAAAATGTCCAACATTTCTGTAGCTAATTTTTGTTGCATAGTGGTACCCTTTTTTTCACGAGTAGCATTAATAATCCAACGAAAAGCAAGAGCATTTTGTCGGCTAACTGGCACTGGCATTGGTACTTGATAATTGGCGCCACCAACCCGGCGAGAACGAACTTCTACTGAAGGACGGATAGTTTCGATTACTTGTTCAAATAATTTTATAGCATCTCCACCTTTTTTTTCGGCTAAAATATCTAAAGCTCCGTAAACAATTTTTTGAGCAGTAGTTTTTTTACCAGAATACATAACCATGTTGATAAATTTATTAAGCAACACATTATGATAATTTGGATCTGGTGCTATTACTCTTTTGGGAATACTTCTTCCTCTAGGCATATATTTTTAATTAATATTACTTAGCAGTAGGTTTAGCACCAGCTTTTGGTCTCTTGGCTCCGTAAATCGAACGACCTTTACGACGGGCTTCTACGCCCTGAGCATCATAAACACCACGAACAATATGATAACGTACACCTGGCAAATCTTTTACCCGGCCACCACGAATAAGTACGATTGAATGTTCTTGTAAATTATGACCTTCACCCGGAATATAAGCAATTATTTCTACACCATTACTTAATCTTACTTTGGCAACTTTACGCAAAGCAGAGTTTGGTTTTTTTGGTGTAGTGGTATAAACCTTGGTACACACTCCGCGTTTAAATGGAGCACCCCGACGCAATTCGGTTTTTTTGCGGTGCAAACTATCGTAGGTAAACTGCAAAGCTGGCGACTTGGATTTAGTCGTCTTTGGGTGTCTACCTTTACGAATGATTTGATTCATTGTAGGCATACAATAAATTAATATTTAAATTATAAATTAAAAAATGTCTCTTCTGGAGACACTTGAATAACTAAAAAGTTTCCAACGTCTGCCAGAATGGCACATTCACCTTACCCGTTATAAAAACGGCGGTTACTACGTCTTGTAATGGCGCTATTGTACAGGAGATTAAAAAGTTTGTCAAGGGCTGTATAGTACACCTTAACCGGTAACACTCTGGTAAACTAAGGGTAACACTTTTAACCCTTAGAAATATATGGCCGGTTCACCTTTAAG
>LBSX01000022.1 GCA_000990355.1 Candidatus Magasanikbacteria bacterium GW2011_GWC2_37_14 | reverse complement strand
TTATTCAAATCTTTTCGTGTTTCAGAACATCAAACAATTTAATTCATTTGACCAACGGTGTGGATAGATTTGGGGCTCATCTATTGATTGGAAAAGACTACGGGGCTGGGAATATCTTCAACCGAGCGGCAGACCGGATTCGAACCGGCGACCTTCTCCTTGGCAAGGAGACGTTCTAGCCAACTGAACTACTACCGCGTCTTCGTCCTTTCAGGACTGCGCCGCGTAAACTATATTAAATATCTTTCCCTAAATCTTCTTCCAGAATGGGTTTTAAGATACTTTTCAAATCTCGCGGCTTGCTGTTGCCTAATAAATCCACAAAACCATTTTAATTTTACTGGCAATCTGTAGGCAGTGCTTCTACACTCGCCTCTTTGGTGTTCACTAATTCTACTTTTCAAACTTCCATTCGCCAAGCCCGTGTAATATTCACCATCACTACATTGTAATAAATAAACGTAGAATAGCATAATTTACTTGCCTGCTAGGCGCAGTGAAACGGAGCCTAGTTGCGGGGGCGGGACTTGAACCCGCAACCTCCGGGTTATGGGCCCGGCGAGCTGCCAATTGCTCTACCCCGCGTTATAATTTGTAAAGAATATTATACAACTACTCACAAAAAAAATCAAGTTTTAAACTGTGGGTAGACTTATTAACCATTGCCCGAACTGAACTATTTGTGCTAAAATATACTCAATTATATGACGATTATTAATTGGAGTAAAAAAATTTTTTGGTTTATAATTGAACCTTTTTTCCCCTTTGGTAGAAATTTAGTCAAAAAACTTGGCTATAATCCTTACCCGCCAAGACAGGTGTTTGCTTTGGGTTTTTTAAATAAAAATAACAATCAAGCAGAACTAGAAAAACACCTATACTCACAAAATTTTATAATAAATAAAGTAGCTTGGGTAGATGAAGGAGAAATCATGAGTTTAAGACTTTTAGATGGTTTTGAACACCAGTATCATTTACGTCTTTTTAAAGACGGAGAAATTCGGGGTCATTATGAACTTACTCCCGAATATAGTCCTTTAGGTCATTTGCATGACAAAGAAACAACAGCCAAAACAGAAGAGTTTAAAAAAATCTTAGGAAATTTTTTAATTAGCTGATGCGGGATAAACCCAATCCCAAACCTTACTAGCTACATTTACAGGCTCCCCTTCCAAGGGAAAATGATGTAGATCAATAAAAGGCAAACTATTACATTCAATTATTCCACATCTTGGCGTATCACACCAAGATTTTTTTATGTCTGCAATAATAAAATCAATTCCAACAATTGGATCATTTAAATAAGCACCAACATCATTAAATAGTTTTATATTATCTGGATGCGTTTGGGCAGTAACATTGGCAATACCACCGCCCACACCTCGGCTAGTTTTGGTGCCCAAAGCAATTCGTTTATCTTTGCCTGGTACACTTTCCCAAGTTAAATTTTGATAAGCTAATTCTTCGGTAACTGTTTTGTCCTCTGGAATGATATGAAACAATGGTCCTTGCCTTAAGGGATTTTTATTTTCTTTGGTAATAAGCTGTTTAACATTACTTATACCGTTCCCCACCACACAAGCAGGATCACGACGAAGTACTGCTACTAATTTTCTGTTTATTACAGTAGCCCGGTAAACTGAACCAACTAATTCTTCCTGAATTGCTACCCAAGGACACAATTGTTTGCCTTTTTTAAAAGCTACCAACAATTCTGCTTCATTAATAATGTGAATAGTGGTATGACGACTACGTGAGCCTTCGTTGGGTTTGGTAATTACAGGTTTCACCAAATCAACAAAAACTTTTTTGGCTTGTTTAAAAGTTTTTATTACTCCTCCGCGAGCCACTGGGAATCCTTGTTTTAAAAAACGGCGACTCATTTCACTTTTGTCATCCATCCATTCCAAAGCTGGATAAAATTGTCCATTAGGACGTGGCAAACCTTCAAAAAAATATCTTTTTCCTTTAAACTCAGACCAATAATTATCTATGTACACCCCAAAAGGTCTAATTTCTTTCATAATAATTCCTCGTTTTTCTGCTTCTTCCCAAAGCACTCGACTGCGCCAATTATTTTTTTCATCAGGCTTATTTTTTATTTGTAATATTTTTAAACGTGCCAAAAACAAAATAAGATAATATAAAATTTTATTATTTATTGGAGACAATAATTTACCCAACCAAAAAACAAATTTACTTAATGGTTTAAATACGGGCAAAAAATAATACAAAATTCTGGCTTCGGTTCGTTCGGACCAATGATTAACCGGCGCGCTACCACAATCTGCACAAGGCTTAGGAAATAAAATTGACATAAATAATATTTAACAGCTGGCTAGATTATAACAAAAGCTGGTGAATAATAAAACACCCTGCTTATAAAATTATGGCAGGGTGTTTTTTGGATGTTTTAGTGGCGATAACTGCCAGTTCTTTTTCGCTTTGGATAGTTAAACGAATTGTGACCAGCTGGTTTACTTTTTTCACCACGAAATCCTCCAAAACTTCTACCCCGAGAATAATTATTTTCACGAGGCTGTTCAATTATCTGTCTTTTTGGTGGTAACACCGGTACTTCCAAAATTGGCAAAGTTTTTCTAATTAATCTTTCAATATTTCTAATACTCGATTTTTCATCTCGACCAGCAAAACTAATGGCCTTACCAGTATGCCCGGCCCGGCCCGTACGGCCAATACGATGCACATAATTTTCCAAATCATCCGGCATATCAAAATTTACCACTAATTCAATTTCTTTGACATCAATACCACGAGCGGCAATGTCGGTAGCTACCAAAACTCGATACTTGCCAGTTTTGAAACCAGATAACGCATCTTTGCGCTGGGCCAAAGATTTGTTGGAATGTATTTCTGTGGCTGAATAATTCATTTGTTTTAAAGCATTGGTAATTTTCTTGGCACCATGCTTGGTACGAGAAAAAACCAACACCCGGCCAGCACTTTCCATTAAAATCTTGTCCAAAAGTTGCATTCTATTTTCTTTATCAATAAAAAATACTTCTTGTTCAATTTGGTTTACTGTAGTACCGGCTGGAGCAACTTCAATTCTTAAAGGTAATTTTAAATAACGCGAAGCCAATTTGGCAATTTCCGCCGACATGGTGGCCGAAAAAAGCATGGTTTGACGTTCACTTGTTAATAAAGAAAGAATTTCTTTTATTTGTGGCGCAAAACCAATATCAAACATGCGGTCAGCTTCATCCAACACGGCAATTTTAACCCGGCTTAAATTAATAGTCCGTCTTTTTAAATGATCAGCTAGTCGTCCTGGGGTGGCTACAATAATATGTGGACTTCTGGCAATTTCTTTCATTTGTTTTGGCATTGGCGCGCCACCAATTAAAACTACTGTACGCAATCCTAAACCTCCACCAATTTTTTGTAAAGTTTCATCTACTTGTAATGCTAGTTCACGAGTAGGAAGCAATATTAAACCTTGGCCATCCAAAGCATTTAAACGCTGGATCATGGGGATACCAAAAGCCAAGGTTTTGCCTGTACCAGTTTGAGCAATCCCAATTAAATCTTTTCCTTCCAAAGCTGGAGGAATGGCTTGATGTTGAATTGGAGTCGGCTGTTTAAAGCCGTGAAACTCCAAAATACTAAGAATTTTTGCCGAAATTCCTAGTTCGCTAAAGCTAGAAGCTTTTTGTTCTATTGTCATATATATGGTGACCCGCATTCCTACCCGAGTCATCAATGTGACAAAAAAGAGAGGTGTGAGTCAGTGTATGTACCAAAGGTACACCACGTCTCGTTAGAGATTGAATAGTATACCATATTAGTATTAATTTGTCAATAGCTGATTATTTAATATGAAATAGTTATTAACATATGTTAACCTCGGAAATATCTTAACATGTGTTAAAATATTATGTTCACTTGGGTTGTAGATGTTAGAACTATACTGATGAGAAATAAATTATTCTCCAATCTTCCAAACACCTTTCTCCAAAAAAGCTTCAATGGTTTGGCGGACAGCCTTGTTTATGGCATTAGAATGTGAAATTTTATTTTTCTGTGCATATTCTCTAAGAGTAATAACTTTTTTACCCTCCAGATATGCTAAACGCTTATGATAACTATTGGTCAAAGCCCTGCCAACAATTTCTTCCATCACACCAGTTGCTTCGCTGACATCAAATTCTTTGAATGCTTCATAATACTTTTTTCTATCAATAAATTTAATATTTATTGGTACAAATCCTTCTCTAATTAACAAATAATTATTTAATACTCTACCAATCCGACCATTACCATCTACAAAAGGGTGAATAAATTCAAAAGTTAAATGTAGACGCGCAATTCTTTTTATAATATTTTCTTGATTATTAGCATTATACTCCGCCAGCATTTTTTCTAACCGATTAATTATTTCTTTTGGATTAACTGCGATATGGCTTCCAACCCGCACCCACTCATTTTCTTTTCTAAATCGTCCAGCCACTTCTTCTCTAATGTTACTAATCAACATTTTGTGCAACATTAAAATAACCTCCAAATCAAGTTCTTTTTCTTTGGCTTTATTATCTATGTATGAAACTACACGCGCCAAATTTTTTGCTTCAAAAATTTCTCGTTCGGAAATGTATCTGTCCAAATCTATTTGTAGAAGAATTTTTTCTGTTTCTTCAAGTGACAGGGTGCTGTTTTCTATTGCGTTGGAATTGTAAACTTGTTCAGCCACTTCAGTTTCGCTAATCAAAGTCAAAAGTGATTGTTTGCTAACGGCGGACAAATAATAACGTTTGCGTAGTTCGTTTATTTTATTGAAAACATTAGATATTTTAGTCATATATATTAATATAATAAGTAAAACTTGACTATCTTAATTATAGCACATTTTTACTGTTTTGTCAACAAAACCGTGAAAATATATAAAAAAATGACGTTTTTCACGGTTTTGATAAGCCATTTAAGCAGAGCGGGTAAGGAGAGTCGAACTCCTTTCACGAGTTTGTCCCGCCACAGCGGGATCCCGCCTCGGGGCGGGAGAAAACTTTCTGAGCGGGTAGCGGGAGTTGAACCCGCTTATTCAGTTTGGAAAACTGATATAATAACCGTTATATGATACCCGCAGTGAGTGAAAAGGAAGAATTTATTCTTACTTTTCCGAACAAGGGTATTATATATCTTAATATATGATACCCGCAGTGAGTGAAGAGGGAAAACTTGTTTTCACTCTTCCGAACGAACGGGTATACGCTAGTATACCCGCGGTAATTTACTAGCAATTTCTTTGTCGGGGTGAAAGGACTTGAACCTTCGGCCTACTGGTCCCAAACCAGTCGCTCTAGCCAACTGAGCTACACCCCGTCTTCGCTCGCCTTACGGCGAGCTACGCCGGGCAAGCCCGTTTTGTTATAATTACGCTCCGCAAGCTAATATATATTGGCCTGCCGGGCGTAGTGCCAACTCGAGTTGGCACGTAGACCGGTGCCGAGGGCGGGGATCGGACCCGCGACACAAGGATTTTCAGTCCTCTGCTCTACCACTGAGCTACCTCGGCTTCGCTTCGCTGCGCCGAGCAGGCTCGGTCAGATAAGCTAAATTTTCTTTGTGCCTGCCAGGCGCAATCCCAACTGAGTTGGGATGAAGCCTGGTGGACCCTAGGGGATTCGAACTCCTGACCTCCTCCGTGCAAGGGAGGCGCTCTACCAGCTAAGCTAAGGGCCCGCTAAATTCTAAAAGCGCAAAAATTATATCAATTTCCGTTATTTTTGTCAACTAACTCTGCACTCCAACCGTATAACGCAATTTCATTTCCTCTTTTTGCTCAGTACGGAGTTTAACAAAAGTTTTTTCATTCCAAGAATACTCTCTTAAAACTTCGGCTACCCATTGCCCACCCAGCAAATGGGGCATCATTACATAATTAGCCCCAGCTTCGTACAAATCATCTAAATAATCACTGTGATACAAGTTGCCAATAATTATTGCTTTTGAATTTAAATGTCGAATATGCGAAATTACCGTTTTTTGATCATCAGCCTCGGGAATAGTAAAAATAACTAATTTTGCTTTTTCCAAAGATAAGTTTTCCAAAAATTCCACATCAGAAGCATCGCCAAAAAATGCGGGAATACCCCGGTGTTTTAATTTGCGAATGGCTTCGGGGTTGTAATCCACCACGGCATATTTAATTTTTTTGGCTGCCAAGGCTTCACAAACTTTCCAACCAATACGATGATAACCAAAAACCCAAGCTTCATAAATTTCTTTTTCTTCTTCTTTGGCTTGATTTTTATCTTTACCA
>LBSX01000021.1 GCA_000990355.1 Candidatus Magasanikbacteria bacterium GW2011_GWC2_37_14 | reverse complement strand
ATAATCAAAACCTCTGACTGATTTTTCCTTATCTTAAAAAATACTTTAATCCAGGTATATGGGTTTAAGGAATCAATTATTCTTTGTGCCTTTTCTTCCTTTAAAAGACTAAATTCTCTTTCCTCATCATCCTTCCCAGGGAATAGCCATTTGGGGTATTGACGTGAAAAAGAATAAAACTCTACTTCATGTTTGACCTTTAATGCTCTAAAAAGCAAAGTAGTATTGAGGGAAATACCTCCGCGGAATGGATAAGAAGGACCTATTAAAGAAATTTTCATAGAACAGCCAAACCTTCTGATACTTATAAAGCTGAATTGAGATAATTCAAATTTCAAAAATAAAAAATATTTGTTTTTTTAAATTGTTTTTGCGATAATCATACTCATATAATTATAGCCTTGGCAAGGATTATTGAGTTTTTAACCTATTCGGAATTATTGGTCTATCATTTTAAAATGTTTTTGGAACTATTATAAAATTTTCTAAATTATGTCATCATCAGATAATTGGTAGCCGCAGGCTTTAGCCTGCGTACTATAACGCAACCTAAAGGTTGCGGCTACATAAATTATTGGCTATGTAAATTAAATGAAAATACTCCTTCTAAACCCTCTTCAAGTCCATTTAGTTAATAACAAAGGTAAAATCTATAACAGGATTTGGACCCCCTTAAGCTTGGCAAATTGTGCAGCTTTGCTTGAAAAAGACGGGCACGACGTTAAAATAATTGATGCCAATGCAGAAAGGCTAAGTCCTCTTGAGGTATCCAAGCTTACGACAGGATTTGACAAGATCTTCGTCACATCATCTACATTGGACAGATGGCAATGCCCTGTTATCGACTTAGATCCATTTTTAAATTATGTAAAGGCATTGAGGGAGGTTAATGATGAGATTTACATAATGGGTGTTCATGGAACTGTAAAACCAAAGGAAGTCCTTGAATTAACAAATGCTAAAGCAATAATCCGTGGAGAACCAGAGCTAATAGTTTTAAACCTTTGCAGAAATAAAGATATTTCAAAAGTTAAAGGAATTTCCTATAAATCTGATGGCAAATTATTCTCAAACGAGTCTCAGGAGTTCTTAGACCTAAATTCATTGCCAACGCCTGCTTTTCATCTTCTTCCAATGGAAAAATATTTTTATGAAGTTCTTGGGAGAAATTTTACCCTCCTTGAAGGATCAAGAGGTTGTGCATCCAGGTGTTCTTTCTGTTTGCTGGAAATGTACGGAAAAGGATTAAGAGTAAAATCTCCTTCAAAATTAATTAATGAATTGGAAACTGTAATAAATAAATTTAATGTTAAAACTGCCTACTTTATGGATCTTGAATTTACCTTTAATAGAAGCCTTGTTATGGAAATTTGCGACTACCTGATAAAAAAGAAATATGATTTTAAATGGACATGCCAGACCAGATTTGACCTCGTAGATGAGGAACTTTTACAAAAAATGAAAAACTCCGGTTGCGAGCTTATTCATTTTGGAGTTGAAGCAGCTAATGACTCTTCCCTGAAGTCTCTCGGGAAAGGACTGACAATTAAAAAGATTGAGCAGGGAATGAAAATGGTAAAAAAAGTAAATATTCGTTCAGCATGTTTTTTCCTTATGGGATCTATTAATTCAACTTTAGACGACCTAAATGATATCATAAAATTTTCAAAAAATCTTAACCCGACCTATGCTGTTTTCCATATAGCAATACCATATCCCGGGACAAAGTTTTATATGGATGTTTTGAAAAATGGAAGTCGTTTTTCAGATAATAATTTGTTCCCTGAAGCATATGTTGGAAATATTGAGCTTAAGAAGTTGAAAAAAATTACAAGAAAGGCATATATTCAATATTACTTCAGACCAAAATATATCATCTCGCTAATTCTCCATGGACAGCTTAAATATCTCTTTCAACAACTAAAATTACTTTTAGGATTTATCTCCCAGAAATAATATGCAAAAAAATAAGACAGATTTTTCTCTGGAAAAAAAAATAATGTTCTCTGTTGTCATAACAATCCTCTTTTTTGTTTCCTTAGAAGCGATTGCAAGGCTTATTGACTATGTTAGGAATAAACCCTATGTAATAGATTTTCCTGATGTAATCTATGATACTCATCCCTATCTTCCAATTATCCTAAAACCAAACACAGCCTTCAAACCACGAAACATAACTATAAATTCATTGGGATATCGTGGCAAGGATTTTAAATTAATAAAAACTCCCGGTACATTCCGCATTGTTTGTATAGGCGGGTCAACAGTTTTCGGTATCGGGTCATCCTCAGATAAAACCACTTATCCTCAATTTCTTGAAGATAGATTAAATGCAAAAATTCCAGGTAAGAAATTTGAAGTTATTAATGCAGGTGTCCCTGGTTATACAACAGCAGAAAGTCTGATAAATTTAGAATTACGGCTTTTAGATTTATCTCCTGATCTAATCTTCATCTATCATGCATATAATGATTTTAAACCAAATAGAGCACCTAACTTTAAAAGTGATTACTCTCACTGGAGATATCGGGAACCGATTTATATAGGCCGTCCATTTTCAAATAACTTCAGATTTTATACAAAACTTAGGAATCTTGTGTTGAAAAATATTCCTAAAAAAAGTAACTCCCCCTTTCCTGAGCTAAAAAGATTTGATACTGTTTCTACCGAAGGAGTTAAGGCATTTGAAAGAAATTTAAAAAGCATTGTATATATCGCTAAATCAAAAAATATAAAGGTCATTCTTTCAACATTTGTAATCCCTTTAAATGATGAAAATCTTAAAAAAGATCCTGAAATGTTTAAAAGCCTTCTGTACTTTACACCTTCGTTAACTTACAAAGGAATTTTAGATGCAAGAACAAAATATAACAATGCTGTAAAAGAGTTGGCAAAGAAAGAGAATATTCCACTTGTAGATTGTGATAAAATTATGCCTCAATCTCTTGAGTTTTTCGATGATTACGTACATTTCAATGACAAGGGTGCTATGCTTATGGGAGAGAATATAGCCAGAACCATAATCAGAAATTATTTTAAATAGAAATGATAAAAAATTTAAAATTACTTATTTTCTGCAACCTGATTTTTCTTATATACTACCTCCACTATTACATTCACTTTATCCCGAATTCAGGTCTGTCAATTGTAATAAGCCTGATGGCCTTTATTATTCCCGGGTATTGCTGGGCTCTTTTTTTTAAAAATAAAATAAATGATTTAATATTTCTTACTTTTCTCACTGTTTGCATATCTTCTCTAATATTGATTTCCGGGTGCATTTTCTTTTACATTTCAGGAATAAGTATATCTTCAATCAAGATGCTGGTCTTTTTATTCCTTGTAAGCAATACAGGAATATTTTTTTCTAAAAGAACTGAAAATTTATTAAACCAAAAGAGCAAATCCAAGTATCTTATCTTAGTTCTATTCTTTTCTATTTTTGTATATTTAATTCTATACATGGGTGCCACAAGATTTATTCCTCCATTAGAGGACCATGATATGGAAACTCAGGGTACTGCTTACGGAATCATCCATTATCTAAAACCTCATATGGTAACTAACAGAGGAACTGTTTACTTTTTTGCCCACCCTCTCATGCTCCATCTTTATATTGGTTATACTTCGTTATTTTTAGATCAATTAGATGATTTATCCTACTACTATCAATCAGCCATATCAGCAGAAAAGGAACTTGAGGAAAAGAATTCTAAAGAGATGCTTTTTAAAAATTGGCGCAGTGACTTGAAGAGATTTTTTGGAGATCCCCATTTACTTGCAACAAGAATGCCGAATATTTTTTTTAGTTGTTTGAGTTCAATAGTTTTATTCTATTTGCTATACCCAATAACAAAATCTTTTATCCTTTCTGTAACCGGACCAATCATTTTTTTCTCAATTCCTGAAATATTTGTAAGATCATCTTATGGTGGGTATATGGCGGTTACCATTTTTTTTCTATTAATAATGACCTACCTATACATGCATAATAACGTAAATGAAAATCAAAGAAAACTATTTGATATTTTACTATTTTTATCAGGTCTTTTTGGAGCTTTCACAAACCAGAAGACTGTAATATTTGCAATGGCTGTTGCATTAATGAGAATATTTAATGAAAAAGGAAATATTTTTACCAAACTAACCTCACCTCTTTCTGATAAAATAATACAGGGGTTTTTTCTGGGAACGATGATATTTTGGCTCTATGGCTTATGGGTAAATCCCAGGGCATTCTATGAAGACCAGATAACTTATCACTTAGCTCAAAGATTTTCTCTTGATGATATTCAACTAACCAGTTCACAGATATTAAACCATTCAAAGAAATTCGCATACCCATCAATTACTGAAGTATGGAAAGAGTTCAGTAATCATCTCGGCTTCCCTTTCTTGCTTATAGCTACACCTTTGACTATTTATTCCCTTTCAAGGATTAAAGAAAAAAAAGCCGTTTTTGGGTTATGGTTTTGTGTTGGTGGTATACTATTTTCTCTTACTGACTGGAGGCAGACTAAACACCTGATGCTTATAATCCCGCCGCTAATTATCTCTACCCTAATATTCGTATCAAAAACAAAGTTGTGGATGAGACTTATTTTCCTCATTATATTTGTATTCTTAATATATAATAACATACAGATAATAATAAAACTGACTAAAGACTTTACCACTGTATCTCCTACGCCAATATGGTAAATAACTATTTACTCCTGATAATAATTCTACTTGGAGCTTGTCTTCGATTTTATGGGTTAAAGTGGGGGTTACCTTATACCTTTCACCCGGATGAGCATTTGTTTGTAATAAGGCAGGCTTTGAGATTGGAATATAACATTTTCTGTAACCACTCGCTAAACCCGGAATTTTCTTCCTATGGCACTCTCCCTCTCTATATTTTTCTTTTTGTAAAATGGCTTTACTTTAAAATCTCTTATCTCTTCCATGAAAACACTGGTCAAATTAAAGCATTTCTTCATGGTGATTTTGCAGATTACCTAAAAACGTTTTATAGCTATGAGAAAAGTGCTGGGAAAATATATATGCCAACACTCTTTCTTATTGGCAGAACTATTTCCGCATTTTTTGGAAGTATCTCAATTTATCTGATATTTTCTTTAGCGAAAAGACTTTTCAATTCATCAGTTGGAATTCTTTCAGCTTTATTCTTCGCATTAACAGTAGGATTAATTCAGTCATCTCATTTTTTTACTGTTGATACTATGCTGATTTTCTTTATGCTTCTTACCCTAATATGGGGTGCAGATATTTTTAAGAAAGGAGATTTTAAATATTATATATTCGCCGGCCTTTTTTTAGGTTTAGCTCTATCAGTAAAACTGACAAGCCTGATTCTTTTCCTCCCAATCCTTGTAGCTCATTTATTAAAGAATGAAACCCTTATTTCTCAACAAGATACAAAGGACAATGGAGAAAATTCCCCTAAATCCCCCTTTAACAAAGATACAATCCCCCTTAGTCCCCCTTTAACAAAGGGGGATTTAGGGGGATTGTTAAAAAATATCTTCTCTAAAAAATTTATGGCTTTTACCATGATAGCTATTACTATATATATCATTCTCAATCCTTACTGCGTTTTAGATTTTAAAAACTACTGGGGACTAACTAACTCAATAACAGCCTTTGGTAATCTGTTTTCTTTTTATCAAAAAGGAGCCTTTGACTGGAACGATTGGAGATTTTCATACAATGGAACTATCCCATACTGGTATGATATAAGAAACCTTTTATTTTTTGGGATGGGACTTGCCTTAGAACTTATTTCGGGTATTGGTGTATTTTACTCCCTGAAAAAAAGAGGAAAGAATGATAAATTCTTATTAGCCTTTATAATCCCTTTCTTCCTAATTGTTGGAAGCTGGAAGGTAAAGACAATACGATATATTCTTCCAATAATCCCGGTTCTTCTCATCCTTGGGGCTCGGTTGCTAATAGATATTCATTCAGTAGTAGGAAATAAAATTATAAAATATTTTTCTAAATTAATTATAATTCTTGTTACATTATCAGCTTTCTTTTACTCTTTAGCTTATGCCAATATTTACTCAGTACCTGATACAAGGATTCAAGCCTCTGATTGGATATATGAGAATGTTAAGCCTAATTCAGTAATCCTTTTAGAAAACCAACACCACTATACTATACCTCTGGGTTCTAATAGAGGGTTAGTTGGGGTTGAGAACTCAAAAAAACCAATTTTCACTGAAAAAATCCTATGGGAAGCTACAGAAAATAAAGATCAAAAATATATAAGAAATCATATCAATGAAAAATTAGAGCATGCTGATTATATAATAGTCAGTGAATGGTACTATAAGAGCTATACTAACCCCTTGGCCTCCAAACTGGCACCAGCTCAATACAACTTCTACAAAAGTCTATTTTCTGGGACTCTTGGCTACAGGCTAATAAAAACTTTTGATTCAAACCCAAACCTCTTTGGAAAGGTTTTTAATGAAGATCAGGCAGAATTACTATTTAAAGTTTTTGATCATCCAAAAATATTTATATTTACAAAATCTCACTTCATCTCAACTGAGGAGCGTCCAAATATCTTACTTATAGCTGTTGATACTTTGCGAGCAGATCATTTGAAGTGCTATGGATACAATAAAAATACTTCACCAAATATTGATAGACTTGCTCAAAAAAGTGTTCTCTTTAAAAACACAATCTCCCAGATCCCTGTAACAAATCCTTCCTTTGCTTCAATTTTTACCTCTGTGTATTCCCATGAGCATGGTGCTCAAAATGGAATACCTATTGATAAAAAATTTACCCTCTTAGCTGAGATATTGAAAAAAGAAGGCTACACAACTGCAGCCTTTGTAAGTGGTTATCCCTTGATAGCTAAGGTTTCAGGATTACAAAGGGGATTTGATCTATATGATGATAAACTCTCTACACACTTACACGAGGGCTTATCTCCTGAATATACGGAAAGAACCGCTGACCAGACAACTGACTCAACCGTAAAATGGATTAATAGTAATATAGATAAAAAATTCTTTCTTTGGATTCATTATTATGATCCTCATGCCCCATACAAGCCTCAGCCTCCGTATAATAAACTTTTTATAGAGAAAAAAAAGGAATCAATAAATATTCCTCTTAAAAAAATAGAATATTATAGTCGATTGGATAAAATAACTGATGCTAACTACTATATCTCTCAATACGATGGTGAAATTGCATTTACTGATATATATATAGGTAGGATATTAAAGAAGTTGGAAGAATTAAAGCTTACTAAAAAAACCCTTATATTATTTATTGCAGATCATGGTGAAAGTTTAACAGAGCATAATACCTATTTCGATCATGGCTCAAATCTCTACGATGAACAGATTAAGGTGCCTTTTATTATAAATTACCCTTCCTTTATTCCTGAAAATAAAATAGTTGAAAACCAGGTCAGAACAATTGATGTAATGCCAACATTGCTTGACCTTTTAGGGATTCCCATTTCTAAAGAAGCCAAAGGTGTAAGCCTGGTCCCACTAATATTTGGAAAACAGCAAAAACTTCCAAATGAGGCCTACAGCGAGACCTTTGCACCTGAAGTCCCTTTGGATAAGTTCTCTTTGAGGTTTAAAAACTTAAAATATATTTTCACTCCTAAAACAAAGGTAAAGGAGTTTTATAATCTTGAGAATGATCCTGGCGAGTTGGTGAATTTAATTGATAAAAAAT
>LBSX01000020.1 GCA_000990355.1 Candidatus Magasanikbacteria bacterium GW2011_GWC2_37_14 | reverse complement strand
TGCCCGAAATGCTTATTCAGCCATTATTGTTTATTATACTGGTTGGTTGTGTTTATTTACTTTTTGGAAACTATTTAAATGCCCCATTGGCTATTGGTGTTAATGCTGTAACTACAGGAATTACTTTTATTGTAGGTACAAAAATGTTGCAAAGGACACTTCCGCAAAAAACTATGGAAGCAATACCAGAATACAAGACAAGGGATTGGGTATGTTCAGCATTGCCATTACTACTGCTCAATGGACTCCGAGTAATTAATGCCCAAGCAGATATTATAATTTTAGGGGCAATAAAAGGAGCTGAGGTAGCGGGTATTTATGCAGTTGCTAATCGTGGAGCAGGGCTTATTACATTTGTTTTGATTGCGGTCAATGCAGCATTAGCGCCCACTATTGCCAGTCTGTATGCAGCAGGAGATATGAGGCGCCTGCAGGAAGTAATCACAAAAAGTGCCAGGATAATATTATTAATTTCCCTGCCAATAGGACTAAGCCTTATTTTATTTGGCCAATGGTTTCTATTGTTGTTTGGTCATGGTTTTATTAAGGGTATAACTGCACTTTCAATCTTGAGCATTGGCCAGATTGTTAATGCTGCAACAGGATCAGTTGGTATATTGTTAGTAATGACCGGCTATGAGCGGGATGCAGCCATTTGCACTGGAGTTAGCGGAGTATTGAATGTTGTTTTAAATATGGTTCTTATACCCATATGGGGAATTGAAGGTGCTGCAACAGCCACTGCAAGCAGCATGATTATCTTGAATCTTTTGCTGGCAATATGGGCATATAAAAGGCTTGGAATTAACCCAATTTCTATAAGAGAGATTAGTTTATTCAAAAAAATCTATAATAAATAGGAAGTTATTAAGAGAAAAATATGAATAACAAGTCAAAATATATGAGTCCTGTAGCAGTAGGCGGTGTCGGGGGAAGCGGCACAAGAGTGGTTGCAGAAATTCTAATACAACTTGGTTTTTACATGGGAAATGATCTTAACGCAGCTTATGATAATCTATGGTTTACTCTCTTGTTTAAGAGGCCTGATTGGTTTTTTAAAAATTTGAATAGCAGAGAGTCACAAATTTTTAAGGGAATAAACATATTTGAAAATACCATGACAGGAACATTAAGCTCAAAATATAATGAATTGATTTTTATAATGAAGGCCGCTGTTGAAATGATGTTTAAAGGACAGGATCATTTAGGTTCGGGGAAAGGTCTGTGGCCTTTAAAACGAGTTCTAACTATGATTCAGTCAAAAAAAAGATATTCTTTCAAGGACATCGGGTGGGGGTGGAAAGAACCAAATACGCATATTTATATTGAATATTTAAGCAGATACTTTGATAACTTAAAATATATTCATGTTATCCGTCACGGACTTGATATGGCTTACAGCAGTAATCAGGCTCAGTTGTATAACTGGGGCATTATGTTTGGGGTTGAAGCCAATAATTTATCAACACCTCTCCCTATCCTTTCGCTTAAGTACTGGAATGAGGCAAATAAAAGAGCTGTTGCTCTTGGTAAAAAACTCTTTAATGAAAGGTTTCTGGTTATTAATTTTGAAAAATTATGTATTAACCCTGAGGATGAAATAAGTTTGTTAATGGATTTTCTTAAGATAGATAAAAAAAAACTGGATATAAATGAACTTGCAAAATTGCCAAAACTGCCCAAGTCTGCCGGCAGGTATAAAAATTATGACTTAACAATTTTCAGTAAAAATGAAATTGATACGGTAAGAGATTTAGGATTTGAAGTTGATAAATAAAAAGTATTAGTCAAATAATGAAGATAAAAATCAATTTTTAAAAAAGATTGCATTTTTAAATTTCCAAAACACTATGAAGAAATAAAAAGTTATGGAAAATCCGCCAGTCATAATAATCGGTATGCACCGTTCCGGAACGAGTATGGTCATAAAGATGCTTGAAAAATTAGGTCTATTTGTAGGCAAGCAAAAAGACCTAAATCACGAGGCGCTGTTTTTCCAAAAAATCAATGACTGGATTATGCACCAGTGTGGAACCAGATGGGATAATCCCACCTTAATTCGTTACTTACTTAACAATGATGATATTCGCAAGCTTTCAAAGGACTATATCAGTTTTATTATGAAAACACCTCATGCAATAAGTTATCTCGGTCTAAAAGGATACATACGCTACCGTACCCCTGCCAATCTACCTATACCATGGGGATGGAAAGACCCTCGTAACACATTTACTTTACCTATATGGATTGATCTTTTTCCTGATTCAAAGGTTATACATATTTACAGACATGGAGTAGATGTTGCGAACAGTTTGAAAGTAAGGCAGGATAAAGTATTGCAAGAGGAGAAAGCAATTTATAACAAACGGAAACCATTTTATTTTCTCTTACCCAAACGTTCTGGTTTCACTGACACCGTACGCTGCACCTCAATGGAAGGAGGCTTTTCACTCTGGGAAGAATATATGCAGGAAGCAAAAAAAAATGTAAATAATCTTCAAAATAGAGCTATAGAAATAAAATATGAGGACTTTTTAGATCAACCCGAAGGAAACCTTAAAACTCTTGCGCAATTTTGTAATCTGAACGCAGATGAATCAAGAATTTCTGAAATAGCTCACCAAATAAACAGAGAGCGTGCTTACGCTTACAGGGCAAGTAAAAAATTAAAAACTTTTGCTGATAGTGTTATTTCAAGACTCAGCGAAAATGGTTACTATGAATAAAGAACCTGTTATCAACATATTGCTTGCTGCCTATAACGGTGAAAATTATATAACAGAGCAGATCCATTCAATCCTTAAACAGACATATACTAACTGGATTCTAATAATCAGAGATGATGGATCTTCAGATAGAACAATAGAGATTATCAAGCTTTTTATAGAAAGGTACCCTGAAAAGATAAAGTTGATTAAGGATAATCTGGGAAACCTTGGGGTACGCCAAAACTTTACAAAGCTCTTAGAATATTCAGATGCGGACTATATTATGTTCAGCGATCAGGATGATGTATGGTTACCACACAAAATTGAGATTACCTTAAAGAAGGTGAAGGAGCTTGAAAAGATTCATGGGAGTGAAGTCCCTTTATTATTACATACTGATTTGAAGGTCACTGATAGAAATTTGAAGGTATTCTCTGATTCTTACTGGAAATACCAGAAAATAAATCCTTCAAAGGGGAAATATTTAAACAGACTCTTGATTCAAAATACCATTACTGGATGTACTGCAATGATAAATAAAAAACTAAAAGACCTTGCCATCCCAATTCCTGAAGCCTCAATAATGCATGACTGGTGGCTTGCTTTGGTTTCATTAGCCTTTGGAAAAATAGATTTCATCCGAGAATCTACAATACTTTACAGGCAACACGGAAGAAATGATATAGGAGCTCAACAATGGAATTTTAGTTATGTATTCAAGAAGGCTATAAAATTCTATGAAACTGAAGACCTTAAGGAAAATTTACTAAAAACACAGCAACAGGCTGTTGCCTTTTTACAGAGATATAAGAAATTTTTAAATGAAGAGGACAGAATAAAAATAGAAGTTTATTCAGAGATGTTACATAAAACTTTTATTATAAAAAGATATCTGATTTTTAAATACGGCTTCTTCAGAATAGGTTTTATCAGGAATTTAAGTCTGCTTTTAAGAGTATAGAGCACCATAAAGTAATGAAACATCCTAAGGTCTATATCATTATTTTAAACTACAACTCATGGTCTGATACGATAGAATGTCTCGAAAGTGTTTTAAAGAATGACTATCCAGACTATCAGATTCTACTTGTTGACAATAACTCTACAGATAATTCTTTAGACTGTTTAAAAAAATGGTTAAATGGTCATTTTAATTTACAAGTTAATCAAAATAATCCTTTGAAAGATCTCTCTAATCCTCCTGCAGTAAAGCCTATTTCTTATATCTACTATTTAAAAGAAGTGGCTGAAAGAGGCGGAGACTTAGAGCTTGAATCAAAAAACAACTATCAAATTATAATTATTCAAACTGAATGTAATTTAGGTTATGCGGGAGGCAATAATGTCGGAATCAGATATGCTTTGGCTAAAAATGATTTTGAATATATATGGATTTTGAATAATGATACTGTGATAAACAGTGAAACTCTTTCAAATATTGTAAACTCTGCAATAGATGATGAATATGATAGGCCTATCGGTAGTTATGTTTATGAATATCGTGATCCTGAAAAACTTCAAATGTACGGGGGGTTGAGGTTTTACAAGTATTTTGTTTTAAGACCTTTTTTTGCAAAGTTAAAGGAAGATATTGATTTCATTTCTGGTGTATCATTGTTTTTATCCAAAAAGAAAATTAAAGAATTAGGGTTGATTGAAGAAAAATATTTTTTGAATTTTGAAGATTTAGATTATACTTATTTTTATAAAGAAGCTTTTAGTAATAAGTATACTGATGTTACACCTTTTTTAATAGCAGGTAAAATATGGCACAAACATTCTGTATCCCAAAGTAAAGATAAATTTTTACATTCCTATTATTTTACAAGAAGCACACTTTATACCTCACGTAAAATAAATAGAATAAATTATTTTTTGACTTTTACCTATGCAATTTTTAGAGGTATTTTTTATTTTCTACTTGGTTACAGAGATAATTCGAAAGGGATTTTCCTGGGTATAAAGGATTTTATGAATAAGAGAACCGGCAGATTGACTTAATATGAGAAGAGAGGGATACCAATACAAAAAGTTTTATAGTATGAATAGTGGAGAAAAAAGTTGTTTCATATTATCAATCTGCATTCCTGTTTTTAATCGGGATATACACCTTTTGATAGGTAAGCTGATAGAGGAAATATCTGCTAAAAAATACCAGGAGTATATTGAATTAATTGTTATGGATGATTTTTCGTCCCGCACTGAATTGAAATATGCTAATCATCAGTTCATTCTTGAACAAAAATCAATAAATCTTCATTACATAGAACTTGAGCAAAACGTTGGAAGGTCAAAGATAAGAAATCTGCTTGCAGAAAAGGCATCAGGCAAGTTTCTCTTGTTTCTTGATTCAGATGTGCTGCCTGACCAAACAGATTTTGTAAAGAAATATCTTGACTATGCTACTGAGAATAAATGGGACGTAATCTGTGGCGGACTTAGTTATGAAAATAGGACAGTGACTGGTAAAGAATATGATTTTTATTTCTATTTTGGCAGCAGAGCTGAAGCGAAATCTGTGGAAGCGCGAGGCAGAATACCATGGCGTTACGTATGGACATCAAACGTAATGGTGAGAAAGTCAGTCTTCTTGCAAACTTCGTTTGATGAGAGATTTGTTGGATATGGTTATGAAGACTCGGAATGGGGGATTCGGTTAACTAAAGAATATAAAGTGTTGCATATAGATAATACAGTATCTCATCTGGGGTTAGTTACCAAGGAAACCGTTTATCAAAAAATGCGTGACTCGATAGGGAGTTATATGTTACTGGCAAAACTACACCCTGAGGCTTTTAGAGAAAGCAGTATTCATAACATATCAAAATGGATAGTGTTTTTAAATAATCAGTTACTTGAAATTGCTGATACTGTGTTAAAAAAAATGTTTTTTTCCATTAACAGCAACAGCCTTTGTTTTTTAATTTTCCAGCTTAATAAAGCAGTCTTGTTTGCAAAGCAAGCAAAAAACCAGAATCCTTAAATATTTTTATGGATCCGTTGGTTTTCAGGAATTAGCTGAAAAGGGGTACTATTCTGGTTCAGTGAAATAAAAAACAATTCTATAATTGTTATTGAAAGATTTGATATGCATTATTTGTTATTGAGGAACAGAATCAAAAACTTATATGACAGAGCTAAATTGGTTCTTGCTAAATTATTAAACGATGTAGAGACACTTGACTCAATAAAGAATATTCCCGGCGCAGAAATTTTTTCTGGATTAACTCAGGATTTAGAATTGACGGCATATAGAAATATGGTAGATTTTCAGGAGTATTATAATTCTACATTGGATAAGAGATTAGCTGTTGAAAAATATTTTGCTTCTAAATACAAAAATAAAATTTCATGGATTTTCAAGGGTTATTGCCAATGGTGTGAAAGGGATACGGATTTTTTGGCAGATTGGAGATACTCTGACGGAGTATTACCAAATTATAGGGAAAGATTGGTTTGCAGCTATTGTGGTCTTAATAATCGCCAGAGGTTTGTTGGAGATTATCTTAAGAAAGTGTTAAAAAACAGAAAAGAAGTTTTTAGGATATATTGTTATGAACAGGTAACTAATTTTTATCAGCATATGGCCAGGTACTTGAGTAATGCAGATTTTACAGGAAGTGAATACCTCGGCCACAATAAAAAAAATGGTGAAATCATCGCGGGTATAAGGCATGAAGATGCTTTATCCTTAAGCTTTGATAGCGGACTATTTGATTTTATCATTTCTAATGACGTTTATGAACATGTTCCAGATGTAAAAATAGCGCTGGGTGAAGCTTATAGATGTTTAAAAAAGAATGGTGTTTTGATATTTTCAATTCCATTTTTTGTTGATGAAAGAATAACTAAGCAAAGGGTGACCATTAATGAAGAAGGGGAAATGATACACCTTTTCCCGGAACAGTATCACGGCAATCCTCTCTCACAAAAAGGATCTCTTGTTTTTTATGATTTTGGCTGGGATATTTTGGACTATTGCAAAGAAAAAGGATTTAAAGATGTTTACATGGTAGCTTATTATAGTCTGTTTTATGGATATATTGGGAACGGTATGCAATTTATCTTTTGTGCTGAGAAATAAGAGTTTATCCTGAATCCTGTATCATCAATAAATATTTATAAGGATATTTTTTTAAACTAAGTACTTGGAAACTTATTTATGGTTAGCGTTATTATTCCTACACTGAATGCTGAAGCATATATCCATAATCTCATCAGGGTATTGCAGGGACAATCTGTTTCCTGCGAAATCATTATTGTTGATTCTTCGTCTTCAGATAATACGGTTGCAATTGCAGAGTCTTATGGACTCAAGGTGATAAGAATAAAAAGAAAAGATTTCGATCACGGCGGGACCAGAAATCTTGCTGCATCTAATGCAAGGGGCAATGTATTAGTTTATTTAACACAGGATGCCTTGTTAGAGGATACCAAATGCATTGAGAATTTAGTTAAACCTTTAAGTGACCCAATGGTTGCTACTTCTTACGGCAGGCAGTTACCTAAAACCGACGCTAATCCTGTTGAGAGGTTTTCGAGACTATTTAACTACCCTTCTACAGAATCTATTAAAGGTATAGATGATTTACCAAAATTGGGGGTAAAAACTTTTTTCTTTTCTGATGTATGTTCTGCCATTGAGAAAAAAAAATTTGAAGAGGTCGGAGGGTTTCCAAACAGAACAATTATGAATGAAGATATGTTTTTAGCAGCGAGACTCCTTCAAAAAGGATATAAGATAGCATACAGCCCAAAAGCATCTGTATATCATTCGCATGATTATTCGTTGAGCATACAATTTAAAAGATATTTTGATATTGGAGTTTTTTTTAGCCGGAATAGATGGATTAGAGATTTGGCTAAACCCGGGAGAGAGGGTGTTGAGTATTTGAAAGAGGAAATCAAGTTTTTAATTGCAGATAAGGAGTTGAAGTGGATGCCGTTTGCAATATTAGAAGCTGCGGCGAGGTTTCTGGGCTATAGAATTGGATTCTTTGAAAAAAGCTTTCCCCTGTGGCTGAAAAAAAGGATAAGCTATAACAAAAATTTCTGGGAAAAGTGAGAGAAAGTTTTAAAGTCTAAAAATTTATTTAAAACCGTGTTCCTCAGTCGGGAATTTTCCTGTCTTTACTTCCTGCTTAAAATCTTTTGCAGCCTGAACAATTGTATTTTTTAAATTAGCGTATCGTTTCAAAAATTTTGGTTGGAACTGGTCGTCAAAACCCAGGAGGTCATGGATTACCAGAACCTGTCCGTCGCAGTATGGCCCGGCACCGATACCGATAGTCGGGATTTTAACCTCAGAGGTTATCCGCTTTGCAAGCCCGATTGGTATTCCCTCAAGGACGATTGAAAAGGCTCCGGCCTCTTCAATGGCCTTTGCATCATTTAATATTATTCTGGCTTCTTTCTTGTTCTTTCCCTGTACCTTATAGCCGCCGATTTTGTGGATTGACTGCGGCATAAGCCCTATATGTCCCATGACAGGGATATTGGAATCCACGATCTTTGCAACCGTATCCCTGATTCCTGCGCCTCCCTCAAGCTTTACCCCTTCTGCCCCTGCTTCCTTTATGAAGCGGGAGGCATTGATG
>LBSX01000019.1 GCA_000990355.1 Candidatus Magasanikbacteria bacterium GW2011_GWC2_37_14 | reverse complement strand
AGGCAAATGATGTAAAAGAGGAAGCAGACTATATTGCCATAGGGTCTGACAATCTGAGAGAAGGGAACTACGAGGAGGCAGTTGAGGATTTCAAAAATGCAAGAGAAATGGACCCGAAATCTTCAATAGCTGCCTATTACCTTGGTATTGCCTATAAGAAAGTTCAGGATTATGGAGCGGCAAAAATACATCTCAGAGATGCGATAACTCTGACGCCTCCTGTGAAAGAATCGGTTGCGGAGCTTGCGGATGTCCTGTATCAGCTCGGTGAGTTCGAAGAGACACTCAACATCCTGTCTATTGCTGAGAAAGAGGGTATAGAGTCAGCCCAGACTACATACTTAAGAGGGGTTGTGTTACTAAAGATAGGGTTGGGTAAAGCTGCAATTCACCTACTTGAGAAGGCCAAATCAATGGATGAGAGACTTACCCTGTCAGCCGACTACCAGATAGCATTGGCAAACCTGCAGGAAGGCAATCTTGAGAAGGCAAGGGATATATTAAAGGAGATTGAGGCTTTTTATGAATTAGGTTGCAGGTATTTTAGATTGGGCAAACAGTCTGATTTTTATCTTTACCAAAACGATTAAGCAATGGTATAAAAAAACGATAAATACTTTCGTTGTAAGTAATTAAATATGATGAAGAAACAATCGTAATTAAGGCTACCAAAGTTAGTACCGCCAATTCCGTTCCTTGTAAATAACCAAATTCTCTAGCCTTGAACACCAAAATAAAACCAAATTCACTTACCTGCGCCGAAGTAATACTGGCGAGCATGGCACTACGCCTGGTATGACCAATCATACGCATGGAAATATACAAAATAATTGGGTCCACAAATAAAACAAAAAGTGACAACAAAATTGCTGGCATTATAGCTTTGTTTAAATCACCAAATTGTAATTCACTACCCAAAACGATAAAAAACAAAACAATAAAAAAATCACGAAGCGGACGAATACGACTAGAAATTTCTGGTTGGTATGGCGAAGCCCCAAGTGAAATACCGGCAATAATCGCCCCAATTTCTAAACTAAGTCCACTCCAATAAACCAAACTTGCAACTCCAAAACACCAAGCAATGGTAAAAATAAACATCATTTCACCCGAACGAGCAATTTTGTCCATTAACTTTGGTAATATAAAACGTGCCAACATTACCACCACCACGGCCAAGACCACAGTTTTGCCAGTCACCAATAATATTTTTTCATACCAAGAAACATTTACCCGGCTGGCAGTGTTTAAAAAGATCATAATAATCACTGCAATAATATCTTGAAGCAATAACATGCCTACAATATAGCGGCCATAAACTGTTTCCAAATCTTTTTTATCGGCCAATAACTTTACCACAATAATAGTACTGGAAAAACTTACAGCAACAGCCAAAAAAATTGACGCTAACAAAGAAAATTTTAAAAGTAAAAGCAAACAAGCTCCCAAAAATACAGTTAAAAGAAAATTAAACAAAGTACCCCATAACACACTGGTACCAACTTTTTTTATATGTTCAAAATTTAAACTCAAACCCACAATAAAAAGTAGTAAAACAATTCCAAACTGGGCAAAGGTTTCAAAAAAAGCTTCACCTCCATGCACCAAATTTAAAAATAATGGTCCAGCCACCAAACCGGCAATTATATAAGCCACAATTAATGGCTGTTTCAATAAACGCATTATTAGAGCAATAGAAACAGTGATACCTAAAATAACACTAATTTGTAAAAATATGTTGTCAATCATAAATTATTTTTTAATTAATCCTATTATACCAAATTTTAGCAAGTTATTACACTCTTGGCGTCCTACGAACAATATTAAAAGCAATTTTGCCGACTTTTTTAACTATACCCCAAGCTAAACGGCCACGTGCTTTGGCAGCAAAACCGATAACTAATGAAATAAAACCCCCAACAGTTACTTCTAAATATTTTTTAGAAGATTCATTATTTACACTTTGGCTAATTGTCGTGGTATTAATTATTGTTAAGTCATTATTATTTCTCGGCCAAATTTCAAAACCATTTTTACTATTATTTACAATACCACTTACTTTTAGTTCTTTACCCAAAAGTAATTCCTGATTTTCGATGTTTGCACCTTTTTTAAAAACCACTTTAATTTCTTGGCTATCATCATCCAAATACAAATAACCACTTTTTAATTCCGTAATTTGTCCTTGTACAGTAACAAGTGAACCTAATAAATTTTCTTCTAGCTCGGCAATATTTATAACCGACATTTCCGGCAATACTGAATTACCAATAACTTTTATATCTGATTTATTTTTTACTTTCAAACGCCAATTACCACCGGGATAAGACAACTCGCCTCGAACTTCGATGATCTGCCCAACTTTCAAATCAGGAAAATCTTTATTATTCATATATATTTGTAAACCCGCATCATTATTTACCAAATAAAAATACTGACTAGAAAAAACTCCTGGTGCCACAGCCACAATACCAGTCGTTTTAATTATGTCCCCCACTTCCAAACCAAAAACTTGGTTTAATAAAACTGGTTGGTAGTATTTAGCTGTTTTAGCAGTATCTATAGTATTTTTTATTTCTTCCACAACATCAGGCCCAATATTTTCTTGCCCCAAAGTTAAATTGTTGGTCCACAACCATTCATTATTAATCAGAGCATAACTAAAACCTTCTTCTCCACCTTCATATTCAATTTCTTCAATAACTTCTTTATTAGAATCAAGCAAACGCACACTGTCTGTATCATTATTCAAAGCTAGTTTACTTATTTCTTTGTTTATTATTAAATAACTGTGTGGCAAAATATTATCATTTTGGGTAAAAGTATAAGGCGAAGAACCATCTTCGCTATCATCCAAATAATAGCCAAACAAACTAGTAGTTGTGTCGCTGGGATTAAACAATTCAATAAACTCCACTTCATCTGAGCCAATAGGATTTGGCAAAAATTCAGAAATTATAGCCAAAAAACTACTATTGTTAGTAGGGGCAAAAAACAAAATTGTTTCACTGGCGCTAGTAACAATTTCTGACTCTTCTTCTAAATTAAAAATATTTTTTGCTTCGGGAGTAAAAAATTTTGTCCACTGCCAATCGCCATCACTATTTTTAGCAAAGGCAATACTTTCTTGATTGTTTCCCGTATAACTAATTTTGTCCAAAATTAAATTAGCTGGTGAATATAAATAAACTGCTTCCTCACCACTATTATTTAACGCAATTTTTGTTTGGCTTCTTTTAAAAACTAATAAACTATTAGGTTGAATTACCCCACTAGGAATAGTATATTTGGCACCACTAGCATCTCGCAATTGTAAGTTACTCAAATCCAAAACTTCGCTGGTATAATTTTTTAATTCAATAAACTCTTCATTATCATCGACACCCAAAGGATTAGGAAAAATTTCATTCAATTGAATTTCGCCAAAACCAATTTTGTGTGAGGGTGTATAACCAGAATAAAAATAACTGCCACTACTCACCAGAGCTGGATTGTCGATAACATTACTCATACCAAAAGTTGGTTCAATAGTTTCGGCAAAATCTATGTTGTCTTCATCTGTATCTCCACCAGCAATTTTTCTGGCCAAACTATTGCCTTTTTTGGGAGCATTAGGATTGGTACCCAAACAATAGTCTTCCCAAACTCCATAACAAACTTGATCAATCACTTCACCCAAATTGTTTTTTAATAAAATAATATCGCCAGAATTGTTTAATTTACTACTAGAAAGGGCAACTGTATAAAAACTTTTAGCCAAAATCGTATTAGTGGCAGTAAAAAAACTACTCACTCCATCAAATAATTGCCAACCATTAATATCTACGGCAAAATCATTGGGATTATATAATTCCACCCACTCGCTACCACTTTCGGGATAAGGCACAAATTCATTAATTAAAATTTTGCCAATTTGGGGAGTACTACTAGGGGTAGTAGTTGGTTCTTCTATTGGCGGAGTGGAAGTATTAGAAATATATAGTGAATTAAAGGGCAAACTAGAACTTACCAAAAAATCTGTGTTATTCTCATCACTATCTAAAAAGTTATTACGAATTATGGCTTTGGTGCCTGGATCGCTGGCTGGGGCACTACCCTCATATGCCGTAGCTTCGCCATAACCAACCAAATCAATATTCTCGTCCAAATTATTAGTTAACACCACAGTATTATTACTAGCCAAAGACTGTTCACTGTATATTAAATCAGGAGTATCAAACTCGCCTGCCGACACATAATCACTATGACTAATTAAAAAATAACCCGCGGCCGGAATAATTGTGCCTGCTGGTAGTGTAACCAACAAAATTTTATCGGCCGAAGTAGTGGCACTTTTAGTAAATTTATAAATTTGCCAATTTGCCAAAGATATCTCTGTAACTTCAGGATTATATAATTCAATATATTCTTTGGTGCTATTGCCAGTGCCCGAGGCGCCAATTTTTATTTGATTAATAATTATTGCCTTGGCAAAATTTTGTATAAAAAAAATACTCCCAAATATAAAAAAGAGTATTATAATGACAAACTTTTTCATACCTCCTAAAGATTAAAAACAAAAAAATATTTTATTCCACCGCCACACTCACCCGATCACTTTCCAATACTTTGCCATTTTTAAGTTTTAATTCCACAATTATTTGATACTCTCCGGCCAAAGGCGCAGTTGTCCAACGAAAAGTAATTTGGTTATTGAATAAATCAGTAAAAGTATTTTTGCTTAACAAAACTTCACGCACGCCATTTTGTTCCAAATAAATTTTTAACTCTGCAACATCGGCCAACCGATAATTATTTAATTGAAAAAGATAAGGAAAATTATTGCTTTGTAAATTAAAACTATCTTCTGTAAAAAAGACTGCTGGCTGTTCTTCACCAGCTACAAACACAAACTGTGCTTGTTTTTCTACTTTTATTCCCGCTTCGTCTTCGACAATTACTTTCAAAGTATGCGGGCCGTCCACAAAACTGCGAGCATAATAATGCAAATTAAACGGATAATCTTTGGCCACACCAATATAACTACTATCCATTTGATAACTGGCTTTTACTACTCCGCGCGGAGCACTAGTTTTTATTTGAATATTTAAATCACGCGAATTAAGTGCCTGACCGTTTTGAGGAAAAAGTATTTCCAAACTTGGTAAATTACTTTCTGTACTACCATCATCTAATTCCGTTGGTGGTTCGGCAAAATTAATACTAAAATTAGGATTTTTTATTTTCATTCTATTTATCCACGATTGAATAGCATTTTCCCAAATTGTGTATTGTGGATCATCGGCTGGATTGGCTGGCGCTGGCCCCTGGGGGTCATCTTTGTTTACATAATAAAGAATAGAATGAGCTGGGGCAAAAGTTTGCTCTTCAATTAATTCTGGCGGGGTAGAAGAAGTGGCCAACTTACCATTTAATTTATTTAATTTTACACTTACTCCGCCACCCATCATCCCATGCAAAATTGCCTTGGTAGCCGTATTTTCCGGAAGTGGTGGAAATGATTCAACTGGAGTATTTTTTAAAACTTCGGCCATAAACTTATTCCAAATCGGTGCCGCTAATTTGGAACCGCCATCACCTTTACGCATTGGTGTATTATCGGTATTGCCTACCCACACTCCAGCCACGAGTGAAGGTGTATAACCAACAGTCCAAGCATCTACATAATTATTGGTTGTACCAGTTTTTACGGCCACTGGTCGATCTTTTAAAGTTAAAATACCACCCGCGCCAAATACATAAGCTCGGGCTGGGTCATCACTCAAAACATTGGAAATAGTATCAGTAATTTTTTGGTCTAATACTTGTTCGCCTTCACTGGGGTGCCATTCCGACAAAATACTACCATCAGCATCTTCTACCTGTAAAATACTTACGGTTTCATTTTTCTTGCCATTATTGGCAAATAATCCAAAAGCGGCCGTATGTTCTATTAATTTTACTTCTCCACCACCCAAAACCAAAGTTAAACCAAATTCACCTTGGCTTAAAGTTGTATAACCTAGTCGTTCGGCAAATTCCACACCTTTTTTGTCGCCAACTAAATATAAAGTTTGTACAGCTGGTATATTTAAAGAACCTTGTAAAGCCTGACGCATAGTTACTGGTCCGCGCTCACCTCCATCATAATCTTGGGGAGTGTAAGGATTGCCTGAAGCCGCAAAATTTGTTTCCACATCCCAAAGTAAAGTATCGGGGGTAAAACCTTTTTCAAAAGCAGCTGAATAAATAATTGGCTTGAACGAAGACCCAGGCTGACGCAATCCCAAAGTTGCTACATTAAATTGACCTTTAATTTTTTCATTATTAAAATCACGCGAACCAACCATGGCCAACACTTGTCCAGTTTTTGGATCAAGCGCCACCAACGAAGCATTGTTGGACTGACCTTCGTCTAATATTTTGGCGCTAGAACTTACGGCATTTTCGGCCACTAATTGTTTTTCATAATCAAGCGTTGTTAAAACTTTTAGGCCACCAGTATCCACCATTTGCTCCCCATATTTTTCTACTAATTGTTGTTTTACATACATTACAAAATGTGGAGCCACAATATCATTAAAATGTCTTTGTAATGTTAAAGGTTCTTTTTGCGCGGTATTTTTTTCGGCTTCACTAATATATTTTTCTTCGTACATGCGACGCAAAACAAAATCACGGCGTTGTTTTAAAGCATCAGGATTATTTAAAAAATAACTTGGTGATTGAGGAAGCCCAGCCAAAGTTGCTGACTCTTGTAAATTTAATTCCGAAACCTGTTTGCCAAAATAACTAAGTGCGGCTGATTCGGCCCCATAGTTGGTAGAACCATAAGGAATTTCATTAAAATAAATTTGTAAAATTTGATCTTTGGAATATTTTTGCTCCAGTCGCAATGACAAAATTACTTCTTTTAATTTGCGCAAATAAGAACGCTCACTAGTAAGAATGGCATTTTTAACTAATTGTTGAGTAAGAGTAGAAGTACCACCAATTTTTTTACTAGTAAAAATTCCATAAATAATTGCTCGTACAAAACTAAGAGGGCGAACACCCAGATGTTGATAAAACTGAGTATCTTCGGTGGCAATTACCCCATTGATTAAATTTTTGGGAATTTGCTCCAAAGTCACCAAAGTACGTTTTTGATCAGTAAAAACTTCATAAAGCAAATGTTCGCCAGTACGATCATAAATTTTGGTGCTCTCGGCAACTTTTCTGTCGGTTAATTTGTCTGGATCTGGTAAATCTTTGCTTACCCAAGCAATAGTAATGGTGCCAAAAAGTAAACAAAAAACTATTCCTGTAATAATTAATACTCCCAAACGCTGACGCAAGGCTTTTTTATTTTTTTGGCTTAATTTTGGCCTTTTTTTCCACAACCAAAATAAGCCTTGCAGTATTTTCCAAAGTAAAATAAACGGAAAAATGGCTAATTTAAACCAAAAATTTGCCTTTTTTTGATGTGAACGCTCTTGATGATATACTTCGCCTTCTCTGTGTTCTGTTCGTGAACTATTATTACCCCTAAAACCATAAGAACGCCGTTTGAGTTGAGGTGTAGACATAAACTGCAAATATTATAACACATGCGCCAAAATCTTCAACTTTGCTCCAAAAATCTGCCGAACAAATTTGGCTTAAATAAGCCAAAAAATAAGCAAAACTGTGTATAAACCCCTTGACAAAATACCCTTTTTGGTGTATACTTCGACGTTGACAAAGTCCTGAACAATTAATAACAGGATTTTTTATTTAGAGGGTTGTCAACAAACCTTTAAGTATGAAAATATTCAATAATACAATTTATAGCCGATTTTTGCACCAAACTACCACTGTTCTTATTGCGATTGCTTTTATGACTTCTATGGTTTTGCCAAAAATTGTTTCTGCCGACAATGAACCTTTAATGGACATGTTTAACACTACCCCAATTTTGGCTACCCCAGTGCCAGAAGTAAAACAAGAGCTGACTCCAAAAGAATGGGTGTTAGCGCGCGTGGCCGAAGCTGGTTTAAATCCTGCCGAAGCCGAAGCGATTATAACTTGTGAAAGCCGTTGGAACCCTGATGCTATGGGTGTAAATAATAACAGAAGTGTGGACCTTGGATTATGGCAAATCAATTCCATTCACAAAGATATTTCTAATGCCGATAAATTAGATTATCAAAAAGCTACAGACTGGGCCATTAGCAAACGTTTAAAAGATGGTCATTGGAAAGCTTGGCATTGTTCTCGGAAATTAGCTTATTTAAAAAAGTAATATACCTCAAAACAAAAAACCCGCTTAATAGGCGGGTTTTTTGTTTTGAGGTACCGGTGGGAATCGCACCCACGCATAGAGGTTTTGCAGACCTCTGCCTTACTGCTTGGCTACGGTACCATAGTGTCAATGATTATAACAAAATTATAAATAAAATCAAGTCCTAGCCCACAATAAAATTGACATAATAATAATAGACGTGTAACATAATTATGAACGGACAACCGTTTTTATGTTTGGGAGCACATTGTCAACCACGTTGGTTGATGCCAACAATGTTTCCGTGGCGATTACGAAGGAGGCGCCACAAAATCCCAAGCTAGACGACGGTTACTTACAACCAGAGGGAGGACCCAGAATGAAGAAGCTGACGCTTCTCGCGATCCTCGCGTCCCTGGCCGTGCTGGCCATGGTCACTTCGCCGCCCCCGCCGACAGTCGTGTCGGAAGAAGGCAACACCAAGGGCATGCTCGAGAAGAACGCCGACGTGCGATCGTCGGTCGAAGCGCTCCAGAAGGTCATCGCGCAGTCCGGCGCCCCGGGCGCGAAGTCCGACTCCCAGGCCACCATCGTTCGCCCCGAGGTCGAGTGTTCGGCGGACGAGACCACGGCCACCTACCTGTTGAACCTCGAGCCGGCGGGGATCTCCTCGCCGCCCGCCACCCACCAGGTGGCCCTGTTCATGAAGCCATACTCTCAGCCGAAGGCCGCCGTAGCCTTCACCCCGGTCCATGAGCAGGAGGGCTCGCGCTCGCCCGGGCTGATCGGCATGTTCCTGGGCAACGAGGTGGTGCAGTCGGTCGATTCCGTGAAGTTCATCCACTTCCAGGTCCTCATGGTCATGTCCCCGGCCAACGACAACTCCGCCGTGGCGGCCACCTGCTCGTCCGAGACCGCGCGGCTGCTGGTCTCGCCGGCCCTACTGGGCCTGAATCGGGTCGACTACCGTCTCCTGGTGGAGACGTTCGCCTGCCTGAACTCGTCGTCCAACTCGGTCACCGGCTCCACGGCCTAACGTCACGCGACGTTCGGTTGAGGAGACGATGACCACCAGCGTCTACCCAAATAGACGCTTTCCACCCGCTCTTTCCGTTCTGTCTAAGGACACCCTCGCGCGATTCGTGCACCTCCAAACCCCCGAGTATTGGAGCGTGCCCCTCGCGCCCCAATCAAAAGTGCATCCAGTCTTCGCCCTGCGGGCTGCGCCTGGCAAGCTAGTATTATTACTGCAATGTTTAGACAGTATACTAGTTTACCAGGCGTAACGGAGTGAAGCCTGGGTGCTTTTTTGTTTGCAAAAATATTTTTACAATCACTCACTCGTTCACGCGCACACAAACACAAGGTAAAAATTTAGAGACGAGGAAGAGTGGTCCTTCGGAGCTTTAGCGGAGAAGGATTTGCTCGTCTAGAACCTCTTTAGGTTCGCACGAGCAAAAACGAATGACGAGACCTAAATTTTTGGAGGTAAGAGTAATTGGACGATTTCCCTGCCCGCTAATGCTAGAGCATAGCGATGGCAGGCGGGTGGATTCTTGCCTGCGCAGGAATGACAGACGACTCCGGCAAACTCCCCCCGCCTGCCTTGACGGCATGTCGGGCAGGCCTACCCCCTCTTGGTAAGAGGGGGATGACAGTGAACAACCACTTTATTAGATGGAGAAATAATGCTACAATATCTTCATTATGGAAAATAAAAAATTCGTCATCATTGACCCCAGCACCATAAAGGTGCGGGGCAGGCGGCAATGCTAATATTATATGAATAAACGTTTTATTATAATAGATGGGAATGCTATTGTACACCGCGCTTACCATGCTCTACCACCAATGACTGTAAAAGGCTCAATGGTTAATGCTGTCTATGGTTTTTCTAGCATGCTTTTAAAAGTTATTAATGATTTAAAACCAGATTATTTGGCTGTAAGTTTTGATGTAGCTGGTGGCACTTTTCGCCATGAACAGTACAAAGAATATAAAGCGACACGCGTAAAAGCAGACCAAGAATTATACGATCAAATTCCCCTTTGCTACGAAATTGTCAAAGCTTTCAACATTCCCATTTATACAAAAAAAGGTTATGAAGCTGATGATGTAATTGCAACTATCACAACACTTTGTCATCCCGAATCCACCGCAGTGGGTGAGGGATCCCTTTCCCGTGCCACTACTGATGCATTAAAAAGGGATCCCTCGTCCTGTGACGGACTCGGGATTACGACCGTTGTCGTCACCGGTGACATGGACTTGTTGCAATTAATCGATGATGAAACTGAAGTTTTCGCTATGCGCAAAGGTATGAGCGATACTGTTTTATATAATGCCGAAGAAGTAACAAAAAAATATGGCTTTGGTCCAGAATATGTTGTGGATTACAAAGCTTTACGTGGTGATACTTCGGACAATATTCCTGGTGTGCCCGGCATTGGCGAAAAAACTGCCACAGAACTAATACAAAAAATTGGCAGTGTAGAAAAAATTTATCAAGAATTAGAAAATAAAAATTCCGAACTCTACAAAAAATTTAGTCCGGGTATTATAAAAAAACTAGAAGCTGGAAAAGAAAATGCCAAAATGAGCTATGAACTCGCCACTATCCATCGGGACGTTCCAGATTTAGATTTTAAACTAGATGATTGCACTTCACATGAATTTGATACAGAAAAAATTTCTGATATTTTTAAAAAATTTGAATTTTGGTCTTTACTAAAAAGATTACCTGGGGACAAAACACTGTCATTGCGAGGAAGCGCCAATGAGGCGCTGACGAAGCAATCCCCAACTAAACAAAAAACAGAAATCACCGAAATAACTGAAAAAAACTTTAATGAATTTACCAAAGATTTAATGGCTCAAAAATATTTTGCCTGTAAAGAAATTTTGTCTGGTCAAAATATTTTAGACAGCGAATTATTGGGCTTTATTTTTGTTACGGAAAATAATGTTTATCACTTGCCAATTGTAGAGACGCAAAATTTTGCGTCTCTACGCCAAATATTCACCAACAAAAATTTCACTTTAGTCGGCCACGACCTCAAACAACTCATAAAAACTTTAAAATGTCATGCTGAATTTATTTCAGCATCCCCAAAGATCCTGAAACGAGTTCAGGATGACAATTATTGTAAAAATCTGCTGTTCGACACCATGATCGCTTCTTATATTATCAACTCTTCTACCCGCTCACATGATCTCAAAACCATTGTGCAACGCGAATTAGGCAGAGAGCTTTCGGATGCCTCTGATCAAACCAGCCTGTTTGGAGCCAACAAAGACTTAATTGCCGAAGAGCTTCAAGCTTGTTTGGAACTTTACCCCAAAATGCAACAAAAACTTACGGAAATTGATGATCAAGGTTTGTTTGAAAAAATTGAAATGAATTTAATTCCCGTTTTGGCCGAAATGGAATTAAACGGGGTAAAAGTAGACACCAAAAAACTAGCCGGACTTTCTGTACAGGTAGCCGAAGAATTAAAAAAAATTACCAAAAAAATCTGGCAAGAAGCTGGTGAAGAATTTAATGTAGCTTCTTCACAACAATTACGCGAAATTTTGTTTAATAAACTACAATTACCAACCCAAGGCATTAAAAAAGGCAAAACCGGACTTTCTACTGCTGAATCGGAACTGGAAAAATTACTAGAAGAACATCCAATTGTCCCGATGATTTTGGAACATCGCGAATTGGCCAAATTACAAAGTACCTATGTAGATGTTTTGCCAACTTTAATTAATAAAAAAACTGGACGAATCCACACTACTTTTAATCAGGCAGTAACGACTACTGGCAGGTTATCCAGCTCAGACCCCAACTTACAAAACATCCCTATTCGCACCAAATTGGGCCACGAGGTCCGCGAGGCTTTTATTGCCGAACCTGGGTATAGTTTAATTGTGGCTGACTATTCTCAAATAGAACTCCGCATTGTTGCTTCACTCGCCAATGATCAGAAGATGATTGAAATTTTTAATAATCACGAGGATATTCACCAAGCAACCGCCGCTGTAATCAACGGCGTCCTCTTAGAGAAAGTAACCAAAGAAATGCGTCAAGCCGCCAAAGAAGTTAATTTTGGTGTCTTATACGGCATGGGCGCCTATGGCTTGGCTTCGCGTACCGGTATTAGTAATTATGAAGCCAAAGATTTTATCCAAAAATATTTTGAAAATTTTAGCGACGTAAAAAACTATTTAGACCAAACTCTAAAACTTGCCAAACAGACTGGTTATGTAGAAACTTTGTTTGGCCGCCGACGCTATGTGCCCGAATTACAAGCAGAAAATTTTCAATTAAAAAATGCTGGTGAACGCATGGCTATAAATATGCCCATCCAGGGCACAGCCGCCGATTTGATGAAATTAGCAATGATTAGTGTTCATGAAAACATTAAAGCATTAAAGCATAAAAACAATGACGACATTAAAATTATTATCCAAGTTCACGACGAATTAGTTTTGGAAGTAAAAAATGGTTTAGAAGACGAGGTGAGTAAAATAGTTAAAGAAGCTATGGAGGGTGTGGTAAAACTTCGTGTGCCAGTAGAAGTGCACATAAGCATCGGGAAAAGATGGGGCGAGTTGAAATAGCAATTAACAAATACCAGATAGCAAATATCAAAAAACCCGCCAAATAGGTGGGTTTTGTTATCTGTTATCTGCTAACTGATTATTGAGCTGGCTCTGTTATTGACTCAGCAACTGGCATTGGTTCTTCGACTTGTGGAGTGTTATCAACAACTGGTTCTAAAACAGGTTCTTCTACAGGTGGAACAATTTCTGGTTCTGCTGTTGGTACAGATTCTTCTGTGGGTGGAACAATTTCTGGTTCTGCTGTTGGTACAGGTTCTTCTGCAGGTGGAATTTCTGGTGTAGAAGTTGTGTTATCTGTACTAGTTGTTGTGTCTGTGGTAATTTCTGTATTATCATTTTCAGTAGTTGTAACTGTCTCATCACCAACAACATCTGTGTTATTTGTGTTTACAAAATCTGTGGTCCGTCTCTTGGCCACCACAATCCAATCAAAAGTTGCATTACTAGTACCACCTTGTAATTCTTTTACTTTAAAACCAGTAAGACTTTTTTCTGACACATAAATACCAGAGGCCTCACCAGAAGTCAAAGTTACCGTTACTTTTATTGATGATTCTGGATCAATTATTTCTTGTTCACTTGTTTCAAAAATAATTTCTGCTTCACCGTCTATTAACACCGATGAGCTAGAAAATACAAATTCGGCTTGTGGTGATTGCAAGCCAAACATTTCTTTGGTGCCTTCCGAAGTTTCTAATTGGGTAACAAAATACCCTTCATTATCAATATACCAATTATTATTTAAATTACGAATTGATTCAACATTCAAAACAAGATAATTTTGTAAACTATTGTCCACTGGTGCTAAAATTTGTTGACTATTAAGTGTTGTTTTAATGTCCAAAGTTGTACTGGTTAATTCTGCTAGTTTTTTGGACAATTCTTGAATACCAAGCAAAGAAACACCAGCCGGATCGATTGTAGAAATTGAAGTACTGTCTCCCAAACCAAACAAACTATAAAAATCCTGCGCTACAGGGCCAATGTGCAAAGTACTAGAAGCTTCTGCTTTATAATTCCATCTGCTCACCACCAACTCATTAATTTTATTCAAAATGTCTGCCGAATCAATTTCTGTAAAATTCTCTTTTAAATTTCTGTTCGATGAATTGGTCCAACTACCACCAGCACTCAAATATGCGCCCGAAGCTGTGTCAATTGGCGCCGTGGTAGAAGCAATCTTGCCAATACCCACATTTCCAAAAACACCCAAAGTTCCCGAAGCAAAAACATTGCCCGAAGAATCAATCGCTAATTTATGGTTAATATCAAATGTCGCCCAAGGTGTGGTGGTACCAATACCAACACTACCACCAAAATAACTGGCAGTGCTAGTACTATTAATACTTAAATTTCCATCTGTCATTATTCCACCTATACCAACATTAAGACCAGAACGGACATACAAATTATTACCAATGTCCAAACTTTCAGTAATAGTAAGAGCATTTGTTTGCATATTACCAGCATAAAGAGCCGGAGTTTCCAGGCCATTAATATCAAAAATTTGTAAACCATTAGCACCATAAGCAGTATAAGCATATTTACCAGAAATATGGACACCTATAATTGAAGCGCCACCAACATTGTAAAAACCAACCGAAACAGCATTGGTAGAACTAGAAATATCTACAATCTGTAAACCAGAATTAATTGTTCCTACATAAGCATATTTGCCAGAGACATAAACTTCAAAAATAGAAGCCACAGTGGCAAAAGAGTCCATTATAACAGGATTGGTAGAACTAGAAATATCTACGATTGATAATCCATCTGTAAAATTTGCCACATAAGCATATTTACCAGAGACATAGATGCTATATGAAGCTGCACCACTAAGTGCACCTGGATCTATTTGTACAGGATTTGCAGGATCAGAAACATCAAAAATATGTAAAATATAAGTACCACCAACTACATAAGCATATTTACCAGAAACATAAACATCACTTGCAGTAGCAATACCGCCATCTCCACCTACCAAAATAGGTTTAAAAGGATTAGAAATATCAACAATTCTAAGACCATACATTCCATCGGCCAAATAAGCATATTTACCAGAAACATAAACATTCGAAATATTACCGCCACCATCTGGAAGATAGGTACTCATCAATCTAGGAGCACCAGGATCGGAAACATCAATAATTTTTAAACCACCTGGATTAGCATCTGCTACATAAGCATATTTACCAGAAACATAAACACCTACTGCACCACTTGTATCAATTGAACCAACTAATACAGGACCAGCAGGATTGGTAATATCAATAATTTTTAAGCCATTTGCCCCATCTGCCAAATAAGCATATTTGCCAGACACGTAAACACCACTTGCTTCACTAGAACTATAAGAACCTTTTGGTGTAGGGTTCCCCGAAGCAGTTTGCAAAATATTTCCCCCAACCACAGTCAAAGATTCTGCTGGTGTAGAAGAATTAATTCCTAATTTTCCAGAAACATAAACAATATCCGAACTAGAATCTCCCAAAGTAACATTGCCAGAAGTTATTAAACTAGACGAAGCATAAAGAGCTCCATCAAACCAAACTGGATAAGTAGTAGAGGTCATTAGTGCCGATACGCCATAAGTTGTGCCAAAACGTCCCCAATCAGCAGGATTATCAACAGTACCCAAATCTACTGCCACTCCGGCAGAAGTATAACCATAAAATTTTCCATCATTAGAATTAAAATATAAATTACCAGCCGAAGTGTCTGGAGCAGAAGTGAGTGAAGACAATTTAATAGAACGTAAAGAAGAAGTATTTAAAGTGGCCGATAATGAACCCAACAAAGTGGTATTACCAGAAACAATTAAACTAGACGAAGCATAAAGAGCTCCATCAAACCAAACTGGATAAGTAGTAGAAGTCATTAAGGCCGAAACTCCATAAGTGGTGCCAAAACGCCCCCAATCACTAGAACTGGTCGAAGGCCAAGTAGTACGACTAACACCACCCAAAGTAATTCCACTGTCAAATGTTGCTTGGCCATAAACATGTAAAGTACCAGAGGCAGATATATCACCATTAGTATTAACGTTAAACACTCCAACTGGGTTGGCATCGCTGGCATACAATTCAATTTGGTCATTGGCAAAAGTAGAAGTAACACCAAGTGCATTACTCAAAGACAAAGAATTAACGCTAAGTAAAGCATTTAAATTTGTAGACGGGTTTGAAATTGCTAAAGAGCCATTGCCTAATATATTTATTAAGCCTGGGTGCAAAGTACTGCCTATTTCTAGGGTAGCATAATCTTGAACACCCACAGAATTACCTTGTGGCAAAACATAAGACTGTGTAGTAGTAGACAAACTAGCAATCAAATCTCCAGAATTATCATACCATTTCTGGGCATAATCATGAGTACCACCTGTACTAGCTGGCATAGAAGTTATAATTGTACTAGATGTATATAAATTACTCTTCAGCCACACCGGAATAGTAGTAGAAGGAGTGAGAACTGACGTACCATAGTTGGTATCATATGACCAATTACTACCGCCAGAACCAGTAGAACCAAGGTCTACAGCTAGAATTGAAATATATATTACCAGCAGTAGTGTCTGGTGCAGAACCAAGAGAAGAGAGTTTGAGAGAACGGAGAGAGGAAGTGTTGGAGGTGGCTGAAAAAGTTCCAGTTGCAGTTAGATTGCCATTGATAGTAATAGCAGCGGAAGCGAAATCACCATAAATAAGTGGGCTAGCAGTATTTGAATTTGCAATGTAGAGTTTGTTGGAACCGGTTTCACTATAGCCTGCTTGATTACCAACAAAAATATTTCCTGAACCAGCAATATTGCCCCCACCTGCTTGATAACCAATAATAACATTCGCTGAACCAGCACTATTATTATATAAAGCCCAATCTCCAATGGCTACATTGTAAGAACCATCTACTGTATTAGAAAGAGCTGAAGCACCAACAGCCACATTACCATCACCAGTAACACTAGGTAGTGCCGAATAACCCAAACCAACATTGCGAACACCAATAGTAGATAAATTACCAGCATATCTACCTAGAAATGTATTACCACCAGCGGCATGCATAAATCTAACACCATTAATATTAACCACCCCATTGCCAGAAGCATCGGTTGTAGGCAAATTTAAAGCACCAGAAACATTAATACTACTCGAAACATATAAATTACTCTTTAGCCAAACAGGAATAGTTGAAGAAGGAGTAATGACAGATGTGCCATAGTTGGTGTCATACGACCAATTACTACCGCCAGAACCAGTAGCACCAAGGTCTACGGCAGTACCATTGGCAGTATAACCATAAAATTGGCCAGTGGTAGAATTGAAATATATATTACCAGCAGTAGTGTCTGGCGCAGAACCAAGAGAAGAGAGTTTGACAGAACGGAGAGAGGAAGTGTTGGAGGTTGCTGAAAAAGTTCCAGTTGCAGTTAAATTACCATTAACAGTTAGATCGGCAGAAGAAAAGTCACCATAAATAAGTGGGTAAGCAGTGTTAGAATTATCTATGTAGAGTTTGTTGGAACCGGTTTCACTATAGCCTGCTTGATAACCTAAAAACACATTACCAACAGACGAAGTGGCCGACCAACCAGAACCTCTGCCAACATAAACATTTTGACTACCAGTTTGATTCAATCTACCAGTAAAAGCACCTAAAAATACATTATTTCCCCCGCTGGTATTAGCATAACCAGAATTCATACCAAAGTAAGTATTGTAATCTCCCGTATTATCTGATCCTACCGTGCTACCCAGAAAAGCATTACCAACTCCAGAATTATTAAAACCAGATACATACCCAACAAAAACGTTATCATTTCCTGTAGAATTTAAACCTGCTGCTGGACCAACAAAGATATTTTGATTATTGTAACTACCAGATAAAGTCCGAGATTCATCTATAAACAAACTTCCACCAGCAATAGCAATGTTACCGTCTACAGTAAGTGTATAATCCAAAGTGGTAGTACCAATAGACACATTACCATCAAGAACAGTACTGCCATAAGTGTGAAGAGTACCAGAAGTAGAAACATTGCCAGCAGAGTTTACATAAAATTTGCCTGCATCAAAACCAGAAGCTGTACCAATCTTTAAACTATTAGTATCTAATATAGAAGTAGAGCCAATCCTTAGTGTTCCAGAAGCATAAATATCTTTCCAGGCATTGCCATAAGAGCCTAGATCATAATTATTATTTACACTTGGTAATAAACTACTGCCAATATTTGCATTGATAGTTAAAACATCGGCCGAGGTATCACCCAAAGTTACATTACCAGAAGTTATTAAAGTAGAAGAAACATACACTCCACTCTTCAGCCACACCGGAATAGTAGAAGAAGGAGTAATGACTGATGTTCCATAGTTGGTGTCATATGACCAGTTGCTACCACCACTGCTGGCACCCCCAAAATAGAATTGAAATATATATTACCAGCAGTAGTGTCTGGTGCAGAACCAAGAGAAGAGAGTTTGAGAGAACGGAGAGAGGAAGTGTTGGAGGTGGCTGAAAGAGAATCTAGTAGAGTGGTGTTGCCATAGATATTTAGAGTACCAGAAGCCGAAAGATTACCAGATGAATCTGCTGTTAATTTATTAATAACATCAAAGAGAGCCCAGGGGGTGGTAGTGCCAATGCCAAGACTACCACCAATATAACTGGCAGTACTAGTATTATTAATACTTAAATTGCCATCAGTCATTATTCCTCCACTACCAACATTAAGAGCGTTTCTAATATAAACATTATTACCCACATCTACATTTTCGGTAATAGTTAAAGCATTACTTTGAATATTACCAGCATACATGGCTGGAGTTTCCAGGCCATTGATATCAATGATTTGAAGTCCGGAAACATCATTACCTGTATAAGCATATTTACCAGAAATAAATACATTAAGAATTGCATTACTAACTGTACCTGTGCCCACCAAAATTGGATTAGTAGGATCAGATATTTCTATCATTTTTAATCCCCAAAAATAATCAGCTACATAAGCATATTTACCAGAAACATAAACATCATTGGCAAAACCATCAGTGTCATAACTACCAACATAACCAGGGGCCGTAGAACTCGAAATATCAACAATATATAAACCCTCATTCGTGCAAGCGATGTAAGCATACTTACCAGAAACATAGGCACCTCGTGATTCAATAAAATCAGAATATGTCCCTTCTAAAGTTGGATTGGTAACATCGGAAATATCAACAATAAATAAATCATTACTACCAATATAGGCATATTTACCAGAAACATAAACATAACTGGTACCGCCTAAATATTTACTACCAACTAAATTAGGTAAACTAGGATTGGAAATATCAATTATTTGTAGACCATAACTATTAATACTCACATAAGCATATTTACCAGAAACATAAACACCATTAATTGAATCTGATGGTGGGGCATCATATGTACCTACTAAACTTGGGCTAGCAGGATTGGAAATATCCATTATTTGTAGGCCAGCATCACCCTCGGCTACATAGGCATATTTACCAGAAACATAAACTTTTAAAGCACTACTAGCAGTAGTATATGACCCTACTAAACTTGGGCTAGCAGGATTGGAAATATCAATTATTTGTAGGCCGGAACTACCGCCTGTATAGGCATATTTACCAGAAACATAAACATCATAAACAGTATCAGAGCCAATACCCCCTTTCAAGATTGGATCGCCACTGGCAGTATGTAAAATATTTCCCCCAGCAATTGTTAATAATTCACTAGGTGTGGACGAATTAATACCAACTTTGGCATTTATTGAAACAACATCTTCAGTTGTGGAATTCCCTAAAGTGACATTATCAGAAACTATTAAACTAGAAGAAGCATACACCGCATCCTTTAGCCACACCGGAATAGTAGTAGAAGGGGTGAGAACCGAAGTGCCATAGTTGGTGTCGAATGACCAGTTGGTAGAGCCAGAACCGGTTGCTCCCAAATCTATTGCATTACCATCTGCAGTGTAACCATAAAACTTACCATCACTAGAATTAAAATATAGATTACCCGCAGTAGAATCTGGAGCAGAGGTGAGAGAAGAGAGTTTGACACTGTTTAGTGAGGAAGTAGAAAAAACTTGGAGAGTGCCAGAAGCTGAGACGTTGCCAGAGGCAGCATCAACAAAAAATTTACCAGTGTCTAACGGATCTGGCCCATCATAAGTTCCACCTAATCTTATGCCGTCCCAACTGTAAGAAGAGGTGGTATTACTATCACCCATTGTCAACTCAAAACCACCAAGTTCATCCCCTCCTAAATAAGCCTTTAAATAAGAATTACTTGCCGGGTCTGTAAAACCTAAAAACCCGTCATTATTACTAGCGTCACCATTTAAAATTA
>LBSX01000018.1 GCA_000990355.1 Candidatus Magasanikbacteria bacterium GW2011_GWC2_37_14 | reverse complement strand
TGTTGGGGTATTTTTTGTTTTTAACTTACCCCTCCTTAATCCTCCCCTTATAAAGGGGAGGAAAACGAACCACCAGCTCGTTCACGCGCGCACAAACACCGTTCGAAATCCTCCCCCTCGTAGGGGGAGTCCTCCGACGTCGCAGTCGGAGGGTGGGGGTTCATGTTAGTACAACGAATCCCACCGTCCCGATGCGAATCGGGACACCTCCCCTACAAGGGGAGGGTTTACCAACAACCCCCTTAATCCCCCTTTGTTAAGGGGGAGAAACAACGATTTCCACCCCTTGTGTTGTGTATAAAAAAATGGTAAAATATGGTCATAATTTTTACCTATTTTTATTATGCACATAAGTTGGCTTGGCAATACTGCCATCAAAATACAAGTAAAACCCTATGACAAAGATGTAGTAATTATTATTGATCCCTATCGCCCGGCAACGGGTGAATTTCCCCGCAGTCTTATGCCTGACATTGGTTTAATGACCCATGGCGAAGAAGGTATTATTACTTTGTCTGGAGAACCTTTTACACTTTCTCATGCTGGTGAATGCGAAACTGACAGTGTTTTAATTACCGCCACTAATGGTCATACCGATGGTACAGTAATGTTCCGACTTGACGCCGAACAATTAAGTGTCGGACATTTAGGTTTAAACAATAAACAATTAACCGATGCTCAGTTAGAAGTATTATCGGGAGTAGATATTTTATTTGTACCATTTGGTTCCGAAGGTGCTTATGATGCCGAAGGTGCTGCCAAAGTAATAAACGCGATTGAACCACGCATTGTTATCCCAATGGCTTTTAAATGCGACAATGACCCCAAAGCCAAAGAAGTTGAAAGTTTATTAAAAGAATTGGGTTCTAGCAACGGCACTCCGGAAAAGAAAATTATTATTAAGAAAAAAGATTTGCCACAAGAAGAAATGCAAGTTATGGTACTAAGTAAGGAGTAACGACTGTCATCCTGAACTCGTTTCAGGATCCCCTGGGATGCTGAAATAAATTCAGCATGACAATTTAAAAAAATAAATAGTTAGTATTATCAAATGTCTAATTCACCTAATAAAAATTATTTAACATTTTATTTGAAATTAGAAATTAGAAATTAGAAATTTTCAAAGTATGCCTGTCAAAAAAAAATCTACTAGCAAAAAATCCAACGAGAAAAAAAGCACCAATAAAAAATCAACCGAACATAAACAAATTAAAAAAGATATTAAAGCTGCTATAGAAAAAATTCCTGGATTGATTTACGAAAAAGTGGAATTTACCGAATCTAATCTTTCACAAATTCCCCAACAAAAATTAGAAAATAGTACTCCCGTGGATTACGAAACCATAAAAAGAAAAAGACTCTATGTTTGGTTGGCAGTAATTGGCATTACTATTTTAATTTTTGGCATGTGGCTTTGGAATACTAGAACTTTTTTGCAAATTGCCAAAAATGACAGCAGCGAATTTGTAAACACCATAAAAAAAGATTGGCAAAAAATTAATCAAGAAAAAGATAGCGAGCTACAAAAATTAATACCAGAAAAAGTTTCCGATGAAAATTTAGACCAAATTTTAAAAAATAGTTTAATCAAAACTTTTAACAATTTAGCTACCAGTACCAGTTCCACTGTTAGCACTACTATTTCACTTTAAATATGGCAAATGTAAAAAAAGTTGAACAAGAAAAATTAGAATTAAACCCCAGTGGCAAAGTAGAACCTGTGCAATTGGTCGAGGAAATGAAAACCTCATATTTGGATTATGCCATGAGTGTAATTGTTTCGCGCGCCTTGCCCGATGTCCGTGATGGCCTAAAGCCAGTGCACCGCCGTATTTTGTATGCCATGTGGAACATTGGCTTAAAACACACTTCCAAATTTCGTAAATCCGCCCACGTGGTGGGTGAGGTAATGGCCAAGTACCACCCTCATGGTGATTCGGCTATTTATGATTCCATGGTGCGCATGGCCCAAGACTTCAACATGCGTCACACTTTGGTCCATGGCCAAGGTAACTTTGGTTCTATGGACGGCGATAGCGCCGCCGCTATGCGTTATACCGAAGCCAAATTATCTGCTATTGCCGAAGAAATGGCCTTTGACATCGAAAAAGACACTGTTGATTTTTCTCCTACTTATGATGGTTCACATCGCGAACCACGAGTGCTTCCCTCGAAATTGCCAAATTTATTATTAAATGGCAGTATGGGTATTGCTGTAGGCATGGCCACCAACATTCCTCCACACAACTTGGGCGAACTTTGCGATGGTATTGATGCCTTAATCACCAATCCCAAAATTACTATCGAAGAATTAATGGAATATATTAAAGGACCAGACTTCCCTACTGGTGGCATTATTTATAACAAAAAAGATATTGCCACAGCTTTTGCCACTGGACGGGGTGGAATTGTCATGCGCGCCAAAGCCGATATTCAAGAAAATAAAAATGGACAATTTCAAATTATTGTTAATGAAATTCCTTATCAAGTAAACAAATCCACTTTAATTGAAAGAATCGCCGACTTGGTACAAGAAAAAAAGATTGAAGGCATCAAAGATTTACGTGATGAATCCAACAAAGACGGCGTACGCATTGTTATTGATCTTAAAAAAGATTCTTATCCCAAAAAAGTTTTAAATAAACTTTATACGATTACCGACTTACAAACTACTTTTCATGTAAATCTTTTGGCCCTAATTGACGGCATTCAACCTCGCGTGTTAAATTTAAAAACAATTTTGGAAGAACACATTAAACATCGCGAAACAATTATTCGCCGTCGTACTGCTTATGACTTGGAAAAAGCCAAAGACCGCGCCCACATTTTGGAAGGTTTAAGCAAAGCCTTAGACAAAATTGATGCCGTAATTAACACCATTCGCAAATCCAAAGACAAAGAAGATGCCAAAAAGAATTTAATGGAAAAATTTAAATTTACCGAACGCCAAACTGTGGCCATCTTGGAAATGCGTTTGCAACAATTGGCTAATTTGGAAAGACAAAAAATTGAAGATGAATTAAAAGAAAAACGCGCTTTGATAAAAGAATTAGAAGCAATTTTGTCTAGCACCAAAAGAATTTTGGAAATTATTAAAAACGAAACCAAAGAAATTAAAGAAAAATTTGCCAACGAGCGTCGTACACAAATTGTGGCTGGTGGGGTAAAAGAATTTTCCGTAGAAGATTTGGTACCCAACGAATCCACCATTATTATGACCACGCGTGATGGCTATATCAAACGTTTGCCTCCCGACACCTTTAAAACTCAAGGACGCGGTGGCAAAGGTGTAATTGGGGTAACTACCAAAGAAGAAGATATTGTGGATCAACTAATTTCTACCAATACCCACGACAACATTCTTTTCTTTACTACTCGTGGTCGGGTTTTCCAACTTCGCGCCTACGATATTCCTCAAGCCACGCGCACGGCCAAAGGTCAGGCCATTGTAAACTTTTTACAATTAGCTCCCAATGAAAAACTTTCGGCTATTCTTTCGGTAACCGATATAAATAAATATAAATTTTTGGTAATGGTTACGAACAAAGGCACGACCAAAAAAACCGCGCTTACTGATTTTGCCAATGTGCGTCATTCTGGATTAATTGCCCTAAAATTAAAAACCGATGATATGCTGGAATGGGTGCGTCCTTCTACTGGCAAAGATGAAATTATGATTGTAACTGCCGGTGGCCAAGCCATCCGCTTTAAAGAAGCCAATATCCGACCCATGGGCCGCACTGCTAGCGGGGTACGTGGTATGCGCTTAAAGAGCAATGACTATATTGTAGGCATGGATGTAATTTCTCCCGACTTAGTAAAAAACAAAGTTTTGGAATTGTTGGTAGTTTCGGAAAATGGTTTGGGTAAAAGAACTTTAATTAATGAATACAAAGTTCAAGGCCGTGGTGGTAGTGGTATCAAGACCATGAACATTACCCCAAAAACTGGCAAAATTATTAGTGTAGATGTAATTAATAATACCGAAGAAAAAGATTTAATGGCAATTTCGGTAAACGGCCAAGTAATTCGCATTGAACTAAAAACTGTTTCTACTCTTGGCCGCGCTACTCAAGGCGTAAGGATTATGCGCTTCAAAGAGGAAGGTGATAAAGTAGCATCAGCAACTTTATTATAGCTCAAATTTCCAGCCCAAGGCTGGTCCGCCTATGGCGGAAAAGATGACGGCGATAAGGTGGCAAGTATGACGTTGTTGTAAAAACAAAGAACAAACACAAAACCCGTCTAAAAAAGACGGGTTTTTAAATTACCCCTCTTTAATTCTCCCCTTATAAAGGGGAGAAAGGTAAACGTTTCGTTTCCTCCCCTTTATAAGGGGAGGGCAGGGAGGGGTACTTGACAAACCCCGAAAAAATGTTACAATACGCCGTTATTTAATATAATAACATTTCTGCTCATTACAACATAAATTTTCCACAGAACCTTTTAGTTTGCTTTTCAAACACATTAAAAGGTTCTGTGGATCACACGAGCGAGCCTGGGCAGAATAGGTGTACTAAAAGCTTAAACGCTTAGGGGTGTGTCACCCCGTTGTACAAGGCCTATCTCTCGCGTCAGGTAGCTCACTTCCTAACCACTACCCCGGAAGGTTGTGGTAGAAGGGAGGTGTCCCGTGTCCGAGAAGCGCTTTGTTCAGTTGCGTCGCTTGGTCTCGTGGACCGTCCTTGGTGTTGTAGCAACCGTGATCCTGACCCCACTCCTGACCTGGCTGTCCATCAACATGCGGGAAGGAGGAAACCCGCTCTGGTGGCTCCCCACGGCCATGCTGAGCCTCACGGTCGTGGGCTTCGTGGTGGTCGGCTGCTACCGCCAGTTCCCCACCTTCCGCCTCTGGTGGCGCGGAATCGACTGGATCAGCGTCATCGCCTGGACCATCAAAATCACGCTCCTCGTGATTCTGGTTGGCCTCGGTGTCACCGCTCTCGGCTGGTCGGGCAAGCTCTACGTTCAGGACTGCTGGTGCTGGTGGGCTCCATCGATCATCTACTTGGGCGCCCTCCTCGGTATCTACCCTGGCAAGCGCCTGGTCGACTACTGCAAGGCCAAAAAGGTCAAGCAGAAGTTGGAACGTTCGGCCAAGGCAAAGCGACGCGAAGCGTTGACCGAGCTGGCAGTCGCCGTACTGCGAGTCGCTGCCTCCAAACCGCGAACCTTAGTCTATAAGTCTGGAGAAGCGGCCGAGCTCCATGCTCGGATGGTGCGGGTCATTGATGCCTGCGCCTGCACCACAACAGAACGGCAACTTATCATGAGTGTGGCCGCGGAGCGTTTCGCCCAGACCTCCACCCCCGCCACGGCCGCCGACGAGGCCTAGCCATGAAAACACTCTTCAAGCTCTTCGTCTTCGCGTTCGCCCTCGTCAGCGTCGGCACCACGTTGCGAAACTACACGCGCGAGACGGACTTCGCCGACGAGAACAAGAAATCGGCCACCACGGCCGTTTCCCTGGCCTTCGGCTACGACCGCGACCAGTATTACACCAACACCTACTACGGTCGCACCTGTGTCGTAAGGCTCAAGCCCATGCCATGGTCCTGGGCTGAAGCCCCTGTGGATAGTCAACTCGAGCAATTCTTGCTCGGCTGGTCCAAGGGTGTTGAAGTGTTCGTCCTCTTCATCTTAGCAATGTTCGCGTTCAAGCGAACGAGCGATGATGACGATCCTCTACCCGAGGGCGACTAACAACCCGGCTACCCCATGCCACCGCCCGCCCCAGCTCCGGGGCAAAAAACCACGTTCTTTCCGTTCTTTTCCTAATTACTTAGGAGCACCTGGCCTGGAGGACCAGGGTGACTCAAGTGTTTATAAACCCCAACACCTATACATAGGTGTGAGGGTAAAATTATTACGAATACTTGAATATACAAAACCCCAGTCTCCGTTTCACTGCGCCTGGCAAGCTAGACTATCTTTTTAACAAAGTTTACTAGCCTGCCCAGCGCAACGTAGTGGAGCTGGGGTTTTGTGTTTAATTTTTTTAAACGTTCACTCACTCGTTCACGCGCACACAAACACAAGGTAAAAATTTAGAGGCGAGGAGGAGTGGTACGCCGTAGCGTGAGCGAAGGCGGATTTGTTCTGTTGTTTGAGCCCCGCACACAATGCGGGGCGAGTTCAGAACAAAAACGAATGACGAGTCTTAAATTTTCTGCAGTGTTTGTTTAGCGCGAAGTTTTTACTCCACTTTTTTGAAAAAGTGGAGATAAGAGTAATGAGACGATTTCCCTGCCCGCTGATGCTAGAGCATAGCGATGGCAGGCGGGTGGATTCCTGTCGGAATTTATCCCGTACCAGGTTACGGGACAGGAATGACAGACAACGATGACGAAACCCCCTCCTACCTCCCCCTTGTAGGGGGAGGGAAGCGAAAAACATTTTAATTTATTTACTCAAAACCTTAAACGCCAACTTTAATAATTCTTCACTTGTTTTATCTTTACTATCCAAACTCTTTACTGTTTCTCGCGCTTCTTCTTTGGAATAACCAAGTGAAACTAGCGCATCAACTACTTCTCCCAAAGCTGTACCAGCTAATTCCGAACTTTGTCCACCAGAGGCGGATCCGCCTAGGGCAGATACTTTATTTTTTAACTCCACCACAATTCTCTCCGCAGTTTTCTTGCCAACTCCACTCACTTTGGTTAAATATTCCACATCGCCCCGAGCAATTGCCCCAGAAATTTCTGCTACTGTACCAAGCGACAATAAATGCAATGCTGATTTGGGGCCAATACCATTAACATCCAAAAATTTTAAAAACAAATCTTTTTGCGCCAAATCTTTAAAACCATACAAATCTTGTGAATTTTCCCGCACCGCCAAATAAACTGGTATTTGCACTTCCTGATTATTTTTTAATTCCAAAAACAAAAATGTTGGTAAATTTATTTCATAACCAACCCCACTCGCGGTTAACACACAAATTTTGTTATTTTCTTTATTAATTATCTTGCCAATTAAAAATGAAATCATAAATTATTATCTTTGTAAATCCATAGGACCATGTGTTTTAATACCTATTTGTTCTGCCAACAAACTTTCTAATAAACTTTTAAAACGCTTCCGCCAGTCACCATCACGTGGGGCACTCCTAGCCAAAGCATCTAAATCTCTTTTCATTTCCAATAACCTATCAAGAGTTGTGTTAGAATCCAATACTTCATTTACAGTACTTTTCATTTGTAGATCCAAAAATCTTAAATCCGCATTAATATAAACTCTCTTTCCGTCACCAGCTATTAAAATAGCTCTATCCACAGCTACTTGCCAATCTACCATAAAATCTGTCCACTGTTCCAATGGTCGCTTTTCTACTGGTGGCACTTCAACTTTTTTTTCTGGTTGTGGAAAATGAGCTAATAACTCAGCTTGTAATGGTTTTAAAACTTCCTCAATTTGTCTTCCACCGGCCATACTATTTTTAATGGCTACATCCAAACTGGCCATGACCACTTGCACATCTCTTGGATCATCCAATAAAACACCTCCGAAAAACAAACCCTGTTTAGTTAATTTTAATTCCCCAGCCAACACAGCCGAAGCCACGTGAGCTGGCTCAAATTGTTCAAAACTAGGCATAAAAAAAATATTAATATTTACAATATAATAATAGCACTTTTCCTATCATTTTGACAATACAAAACCCCGGGTTCATCCCGGGGTATTTCGTATTTTCGTAAATTTCGTATTTCGTAGCTTATTTCAATTGTTCGGCCACTTCTTCGGCAAAATCCTTGGTTTTCTTTTCAATTCCTTCACCTAGTTCAAAACGAGCAAAGCGACGAATAGTAACTTTTTCACCAATCTCACCAGTTTTGGCTTGCAACATTTTTTCTATTGTCGAATTTTCATCTTTTATGAAAGGCTGTTCCAACAAACAAAATTCACTATAATATTTACTCATTTTGCCTTCCAAGATTTTTTCGATCATTTCGGCTGGTTTGCCTTCGGCTTGTAATTGTTCACGATAAATTGCTTTTTCTCTTTCCAAATCTTCGGCCAAAACTTCTTCACGAGTCAAATATTTTGGATTCACGGCAGCAATGTGCATAGCAATATCGTTGCACAAAGCTTTAAAAGAATCAGTCTTACCCACAAAATCAGTTTCGCAATTTACTTCTACCAACACGCCAATTTTGCCACCAGCATGAATGTAAGCATAAACTAAACCTTCGGCAGCAACTTTGTCGGCACGTTTGGCCGCTTTCATTACCCCTTTTTTACGCAACCAATCTACTGCTTGTTCTACATTTCCACCACATTCTTCCATAGCATTTTTACAATCCATCATTCCTGCTCCTGTTTTGGCCCGGAGCGCGGCAATGTCGGAAGCGGTAATCATATTTTTTTTGTCATCCTGAATCATTATCTGTCATCCTGAACTTGTTTCAGGATCTTTTACACAGGATAAATTTATTAAATGAATTAATTTTTAGAAGAGATGCTGAAACGAGTAATGTCACCCTGAACTTGTTTCAGGGTCAGCATGACATTTTATTTCACTTTATTTTACCACGACTGCAGAAGCAATGGCAACTTTATTCTTTTCAAATTCCTCTTTACCTTCTTTTACTGCTTCGGCAATTACATTTACCAAGAGTTTAATAGAATTAACTGCATCATCATTACCAGGAATAAAATAATCAGCTTTTACCGGATTGGCGTTGGTATCACAAATAGCTACCACTGGCACTTGCATTCTATCCGCTTCAAGTACGGCAGTTTTTTCTTTTTGAAAAGAAGGTAAAAATACTACATCTGGCATTTTTTCTAAATTAGATAAACCACATAAATATCTTTCCATTCTTTCTAATTGTTTGGTAAATTCCAATTGTTCTTTTTTGGTATATTTTTCCAATTCTCCACTCTCTTTTTCTTGTTTCAAAATATTGTATTTTTTAATCAATTTCTTGATTTCCACAAAATTTGTAAGCATTCCACCCAGCCAACGTTCCACCAAATATGGCATACTACAACTAACGGCCGCTTGGCGCACAATTTCTTTGGCCTGAGGCTTGGTAGTGGCAAACAAAATAATTTTGCCTTCGGCAGCCATTTTTTTAACAATTTCGGCTACTTCTTTTAATTTGACCTGAGTTTTTTCTAGGTCAATTACATGAACACCATTTCTCTCGGTAAAGATAAATGGTTTCATTTTTGGATGCCAACGAGAAACCTGGTGACCAAAATGAACCCCAGATTGAAGCATCTCTAAAATACTTGGTATTTTCATATTTTTTCCTTTTAACCTCTTTATTGCTACCACCCAGGAGGGCTGGGAAGAGGAAAAATGCAATAAATGAGGGATTAATTATTTTCCAGAACCTGTAAAACTTACAGGTTTAAGATGACAATATAATACTAAAAAGCGCGAAATTTGTCAAGCCCTTTGTATTTATGGCTATTTTTTGGTAAAATATAGGTGTCATTATTCATTAATAAATTATATGCCTACCAATACTAACTTCATTAAAATGCGTTCTGTTTTCTTTTTTAGTTTAATTATTATTTTGGGTATAATTTTACTCTATATTTTTCGCCCCTTCTTTTACCCAATTTTTTGGGCTGCCATTATTGCCATTACTTTCAATCCTTTATACAAAAAAATACACCACTTCTTAAAATGGCCAATACTCTCTTCAATAATTAGTTTAGTTTTAGTTTTTATTATTCTTTTTATTCCTCTTATTCTTTTAAGCACCTTGGTTGTAAATGAATCTGTTGGCCTTTATGAACAAGCTTCTTCGGGAAATTGGATTGGGCAAGTTAAAAATGCCTCACATTGGTTCGACAACACTCCCTTTGCTTCTTTAAGTAATCAAATAGAAGCTAACTGGTCTAAATATGCCGAAAGCGCTGCCAAAAATGTAAGTTTATTTTTATTTGACAACATAAAGAGTATTACGCAAAATTCTGTACGTTTTATTTTCTTGCTCTTCATCATGTTTTATTCATTGTTTTTCTTTTTCAAAGACGGCGGTCGAATACTCAAAAAAATAATGCACCTCTCGCCACTTGGCGATATTTATGAAGAAATGCTCTGTCATCGCTTTACTTCTACTGCTCGAGCGACTCTTAAAGGAACTTTTATTGTTGGTACAATTCAAGGTATACTCGGTGGAATTTTATTTTGGATCGTGGGCATCAAAGGAGCTTTGATTTGGGGAGTGATTATGACTGCTTTGTCTATTGTGCCCGGAGTAGGCTGTTCAATTGTTTGGTTTCCCACAGCTATTATTATGTTAATTTTAGGAAACACCTGGGAAGGTTTAACTATGCTGGTAGTAGGAATGCTCATTATTAGCACTATAGACAACTTACTGCGTCCAGTACTAGTAGGCAAAGATAGCCAAATGCATCCTTTGATAGTTTTACTTTCTACCTTGGGCGGAATTTTTATGTTTGGAATTTCTGGGTTTGTGATTGGTCCAGTTTTTTGTGCTTTGTTCCTGGCAGTAATAAATATTTACGAACATCATTATCGCATGGATTTAAATAAAAACTAAAAAACAAACCCCCAGTCTCCGTTTCACTGCGCCTGGCAAGCTAGACTATCTTTTTTAATAAAGTTTACTAGCCTGCCCAGCGCAACGTAGTGGAGCTGGGGGTCTTTTTTTATTGCTTCACCTGTTTTATCAACTCCTCTACCAAAGCTTCGGCTTTTTTTTGTAATTCTTCAAGACTTCCACCTTCGCCAATATCATTTTTTAATTCCTCCATTTGCTCACGAATTAAATCTGCCTTCATTTTTATTAATTCATCACCATAATCTTCTAATTTTTTCGTTAATTCGGCAATTTTTTTCTTATCTTGTTTTACCGAAGAATCGTCATCATCTTTTTGTACCAATTGTAATTGTGTCCGAAGCTGGCGAATCGCACTGATTACGGTTTGCATATGCACCACAATATTTTGCATTTGTTTTTTGCTATTCTTAGCTTCGCGGATAATGGTGTCGGCTCGCTCCATAGCGGCCGCCGCTTTTAGTTCTTCATTTTCTTTACTTTCTTTATTTTCCACCCCAAATTCACGGCTTTCTACACCTCTTCGGCGAAGATTAGCTTGTTCGGTTTCTAAAGTCATATAAAATTGATAGTGCCCTATATTACATGTTTTGATAAATCACTTTTGCTACTCTCTATCATAATTTCCCCGGCACAATTGGTGTGCATCATTTTTTTAATTTCTAAAACCTTTTTGGTTTTATCCAGCACCCACATTAGCTTGGTAGTGGTACTCTCTAGGCTCATATCATAAGCTTGGATAGCCCCCATATCTAGAGCCCTTTTACCAACATCATACATTTCCATTAAAGTGGCACCCTCTAAACATTGAGTAGTAACAATAACAGGTATGTTCAATTTTTTGGCTTTTTTTATTATCGCTAAATATTTATAACTGATATTTCCCGAACCATAGCCATTAAGCACCAATCCTTTAATTCCAGTATTAAGTAAATTATCAATGGTTTCAGTGGGTGTTCCAGGTACCAGATTAATAATGGCAATGTTTGGTTCAAAACCTGTTTTTATCTTTAGTTTTTTATTGTGACGACGAGGATGGTTATCGCAAAAACGCAAATCAATTCTGATTTCACCGAATAAAGAGTCATTAATAGTTTCAAAGGCATCAAGCCTGGACTCTGAAACTTTGGAAACACGTGATCCTAAAATTATTTCTTCATCAAACACTAAAAATACACCAGCTACATCTTCAGCAGCCACCCGTACAGCATTAATTAAATTGCGTCGAGCATCGGTTTCAATTTCTTTCCCTGGAATTTGTGCGCCAGTTAAAACAACTGGCTTGCCTAAATTTTGTAAAGTAAAAGATAAAGCACTTGAGGTATAGGCCATGGTGTCAGTGCCATGGGTGATTACAAAACCATCATACTTGTTATAATTATCCGCAATAATTTGGGTCATTTTATTCCAATGTTCAGGTTCAATATTGGAGCTGTCTATATTATCAACATAATGCAATTTTATATTAGCAATTTTACCTAATTTCGGTTCAATCTTTAAAAGATTCATAATTGCTTTGTCCTTGGCTGGAGTTGTCAAAGCACCGACTTTATTTTCCTCCATCACCAAAGTGCCACCACAAAAAAGAATTAAAATATTTTTCATGATATTTAAATTATTATTTTTTCATTATAATAATTGTATTATAACAAAAAACTACTCATTTGAGTAGCTTTTTATTCTTCAATCACCTCTATTAAATAAAGATGATAGTGTGAAGGGGCTGCAGGAAGCCCCAAGAAAGAACAGCGAATTCGTTCACCCTCATACCTGCGCTCCGAAGAGCTACGGGGGTGTTGTCACGCCACGGCCAGCGGGTCGTCCACGTCCTCGAACCCGCCGAGCAGTTCGCCGACGATGCTCGTGGACAGGAAGTGTTGGACGCGCTCGGGCTTGTCCGGATGCATGTGGATCGCCATGCGGAACTTCGTGTCGCCCATGGCCGGCGTCAGGCTCTCGAGGGAGAGTGCCCCAGCCGCCTTGGCCTTGGTGCCGAGTTCGTAGCGGTCCAGGACCACCCGTCCGTCGTCGAACGGCGAGATGATCCCGATGTGGATACCGGCCTTGGTCGCTGCCTGGATGGCGTCGATCCAGGAGTAGGACTCCGTGTCCTTGAGCTCCTCGGCCGTCCAGACCCGATCCGGGATGTTGCCAGCTCCCTTGCACTCGAGGATGACGCCCCGGATACGGCCGGCACGGACCATGTCCATGAGGACGTACGGCGGCGTGTCCGCCGAGACGACCAGGGTGGCCACGTGCTGCTCGAATCCGGCATCGATGCGCAGACCCTGCACGGCGAGGACCTCGTTCTTGGAGCGCGCGCTTTCCATGATCTTGACGTGCGGCCACGCCTTGGCCACGGCGTGCCGACCGGGCGTGTAGAACGCGTCGAAGTCGGCTTCGTTGCGCTTGCGCACCCGCGAACCGTCGAGCACGTTCCCAATGCACACGTTGAACACCCCGACGACGCAGTTGCGCACGAATGCCATCGCAACGCGCATGGTGTTCGCGATCTGCATCGGCACGTCGCTGCCGCTCTCGTCCTTCGTCATCTGCGCGCCGATGACGAAGACCGGCTTCTGCAGGGACTGCTTGAACGTCATGGCCAGGAACGCGCAGGTCTCGGCGAGCGAATCGGTTCCGTGCAACACGAGGAACGCGTCGTGTTCCTCGTAGGCGGCCGTGATCATGCGAGCCATCTCGACACGATCCCGATGCATGACGTTGGTGGAGTCCTGTCGAACCGGCAGGTCCTCCAGCGTCATCTCGATGCCCTGGGGGATAGTGATCCCTTCAAGCAACTCTGCCGCGGACTTGGCCGGACGGAGGGGCTTTCCCACCATCCCCAGGGTACCCCCGGTGTTGAGCACGTGAATCTTCATCTCCGTTCCCTCCTTATCCAAAGTACTACACCTCCATCTCGCCGCCCATGCGACAAAACGCTTGGTGTGTTTCCAAATCTTTCAGCACACTAATTACCTTAAAAGACAGTTAGTGTGCTGAAAGATTAGTTGTTGATTTTTTTAATGACCTCATTATTTAAACAGGCAAAAAAAGCGAAAACAGTTTACCTATTTAAACAGCTGAGTATAGCAAAAAATAATTCTTTTGTCAATAGTAAGATTAATCCACCAAAAAAATAACAATCCAAGCAGTTGGATTGTTATTTTTTAGTGCGCTTGCACGGTCTAGAACGGAATTAATACAGTCAACCAAGGGCTTCTTTGGAGGTCTTCTGAAATCCAGCCCAAAGCATCTCGGTCTGGGGTATAATATCATAAATATGATGATTGGGCAACCTGTGGTAGGTAAAGGTTTATTGGTGAGAATGAGACAAATGAGACACTGTAGAGGGGTTTTGCGAACGTGTATCAAAAGTAAGTTTTTAAGCTAAATTTAGAGAATATGAGAGTGAAACAGTTTGTTTAAGTTGTGTTTCATTTAAAAAGAATAAAACACCATGGTTTTATACTATCTTATTGTACACTAACATTGAAATTAGTAACCTCTTCAATCTTATTTTCAATATTATCAAAAACTTTTTTCAGATCAACTCCTTTTGCTTGTACGGTTTTGGTCGGCAGAATAGGACTAAATAAAAGCCAATTTTGATTATATATTCTAGGATCTATATAAATATCATACTGAACAGCAAAACCAAAAGGATAAGCACAACCAGGTTTAGCACCAAAATATTCCTGCAATTCTTCTGATGAACATAATTTGATCTTGTTCACTCCTAATTTTTCTTTGATGGTGTCAAAATTTACCTTTTCTCCTTGTAAGGTAATATATACAAAAAAAGTATCATTGGCTTTTAATACTAAACATTTCATTTCTGTTCCAATAAAACCAGCTTCTTGTTGGACTTTAGCCAGGTCTTCATAAGTTAGTGCCTCTTGATGAGAAAATAACTTATATTCCACCCCGTTATTATCAAGGATTTGAATTATCTTTGCGTAAATTTCATTTTGGTTAATCATATTTTATATACTATTAATTATCTTTCCCAAGATAGTCTTTTCCAAATCAAAGCAAAAGATATAATCTGCAAAATTGATAAAATGAGGGGTGTTATTTTTAAAGCAAACTCACCAGAGAATTTTAGGACTAGGGTTAAAAAAATAAGTAAGCTAATTACTCGGCCAATATTTAAAAATACTTCACAATCAAAAATCAGAGCATACTTTTCTTGGGGATTATTACTTAATTCTTTGTCCATTATATCCAGTTGCCATGGGTCATAGGCTAACATATAGAAAGTAATTGGTAGTCCGGCTAAAAGCACATAGACAAATATTGGCAATATTCCTTGGCCGACAATTAAAAAGAAAGCTAACAAAAATGAGGTTGTTAATGCCATTACCAATACTGTACGGCGATGATTTTGTTTAGCTAAACGTCCGTAGAGGTAATAAAGGATAATTGTGAGAATTCCGACAGCGGCAGTAATAGTTCCGAGGATTCCTTCTTTGCCTAAGAAACGTAAAATTAACAAAGTGGAAAGAAGAGGAACAATTGTTTCTAAAATACCAATAGCTACATTTACCATTCTTACCGAATTCCAACGTTTAGAAATAACTGGCTGCCAAATCTTATTAACAATCGGTGTTTCAAACTTAGCTCGTAGTAAATTTAGTCCACCAAAGAGAACAGAGACTAAAGCCAAAATAGTAATACCAGTATAGGCAATAAACGGTGAATACAATTTACTAATATCACCAAAGCTAATTAGCCAGCCAATAGAAAAAGATACGACAATACTAATTATGGAATCAGTAAAAGAAAGTATGGCAAAAAAATAGTTTCTACTATTCGGGGTTGTTTCTTGGAAAGTTAGATAATTTCTACTAGACCAATACATTCCATTACCCAGGCCATAAATAATACCAAACACCAAGAGATAATACCAAACGGAACTATGAAAAAAGATTACCGAAGCCATACCTAAAAGAGAACAAAACAATCCCAAGAAATGTGTTTGATTAATATGTAGCCTCTTTAATAATCTACCATTAAGATAAAAACCTATTGGTAAGGCGATAAAGTGTCCCAAACTATATACAACTACACTGATAATCGAAGTGGTAGTACGCCAAATGTAAGCGTTAAAATTGGATAAGCCACAGAACGTAAATTATATGACAAAACTAACAGTCTGGCCTTCTTTGGCAGAATTTTGTAATGTAGCCATTCTTTTTTTAGAAAATTGATTAGCATAGTTATCAAAATTTTGTCCAGGGTTTTTCTAAATGATCCAAGTCGTCATAAGCAATCCAAACCGATCCATACTTTTCCACCATCTCTAAATACTTTTTAGTATTCATAAACCAAGGATGGATATTAAATTGAATATTAGATTGGAGTAGATGTGATTTTAAATTTGGTGTTAGTTGCCAGCGGAATACTTTAATAATATTAACTCCCTGTGCTTTGGATTCTTGAACACCTTTTTTGAAAAATATAAAGCCAAAATTATATACAAACGCATAATCTCTCAATACAGATTTTAAATGTCCTAAATATTGTAAATTGCAACTGGCTAGCCAATATTCTTGAACAAATTTTTCGCAAACCTTTTTTAAGTCTTCGGCTGTAATCCTTTTATCCTTAATATCTAAGAATATAATTTTTTGGGTTGGAATAATACTAAGCACTTCTTCCAAGGTATTAACTTCAAATTTTTTCCTAATAAATTCAAAATTTAAATATTTTAATGTCCAGACAAACTTTGACCAATGATGGCAAAACAAAATTCCATCTTTACTTTTACGGACATCTAATTCGATAATATCCACATTGTGTTTTAAGGCTTCGGTTATAGATGCAACAGAATTAGGTCTGCCGTAGACAGAACTATTACCGTGAAACATTATAAGTGAACGACCAGACATAGAATTCTATATATCCTATTTGGAATAATTTAAATATGTTTTTAAAGTTTCTTTTGCGAGTGCTTCACTCGAATCAATGATATGAAATCCTTTTATTTTTTTCATTACTTTGGTCAAATCGGTACAGGCGACAATAATTGTGTCAACCTTCTCATTACTTAACAATCTTATTATTTCTTTTACTCTTAAAGAAAGGTTATTTTGACTTTCACCTTTCTTTATATTCTGGATCAAACTATCAATCTTTTGTTGCCATGCTTTCTTATAAATGAACTCCTTATTTTTTTCTTTAATCGCTTTTTGATAAATGTTTGTCTCCATTGTCGCTTTTGTAGCCAATACAGCCACTCTGTTTGTCGTCGAGTCAATATCATTGGCGGTCGCTTCAATAATGTTTAGTAACGGAATATTTATGCTTCTTTTTAAATAGTCAAAATACTTATGTGCAATATTACAAGGCATTGCAATAAAATCGACTCCCATACTTTCTAATTTTTGCAATCCATTACGAATCGTCAATTCCATTTCCTTATTATTTATCTTTTTACCAATATAGAATGGTGTAGGCAATGAATAAATGATGATATGCGGGAAATCAATATCATCGTGTGCTTCGTATTGTTTTTGACATTGTTCAATTACAAGATCTAAAAATGGTGACGTTGATTTTGGACCCATGCCGGCTAGAATGCCAATGGTTATTTTTTTATTTTTCATATAATTTATTATGTTAATTATTATTCAATCACGAAAATTAAAGCCACACACATTACAGTAAAGATAACTAACTTTTTAATTAAATTACCTTTATCCATTTTCTCTTTGTAGTTAGTCTTAAAATATTTACTCAAAAAGTAAGTAAAAATAATAACAAAAAATGGTTGGGTAGCAAAAATACCTTTGACCAAAGTAATTGGGGCCAGAGAAAAAGCTATAACCGATGATAGGCTGGCAATAAAAGCAATTGATGAATTAAATATTACTAAATTAAAATTGGTTTTAAATGTATTAAATTGCTTCTTGACTTCTTTGTTTTTTATAATGGCAATTATAATAAAACCAAGTATGGAAAACAAAGTAACATAAACAAACCCCGATACCCAATCCACTGATTCTAAAACATATTTGTAAATTACACCTTCAATTGAATGAACTAAAGAAGACAAAAACATTAATAGTAAAGACTTGTTAAATTTAATCTTTCCTCCACTACTACTAGCTGTAAGTAAGGTTGAAGAAAAAATAATGACAAAAAAGGCTAAATACTGCAATGGCGACAATCTTTCACCAACCACAAAGAATGCTAAGACTGGCACGAATATTTTACCCAACGAGAATAAAGAAGCGACAATTGAAGTGTCGTCTTCTTTGAGAGCTTTGTAGTAAAAAATTAAAGTAAGAAAATCTAAAAAAGCGATGATTGGGAAAAAGAGCATTATTTTAAAAGAAAAGATTGCAGGGAGTCTATATAATAAAACAAATGGTAAGAATAACAATTCCATGATTCCAGAGTAAAACAATAACACCCAAGGATTATGGAATTTATTATTTGAGAGGTGTCCGTCAATGATATTGCTAAGACCGTCACCAACGGCAGGGATTATGGCGAAGATGAGCCAGAGCATAAGTGGTAAAATAATTATTGAAATAACGAAAATTTACCAGTAAATTCTTTTAGATCATCAGTTAACCCAAACATAACAATACCATAATATTCAAGTTCTGCCTCCGATGTTTCACGAGTATTATTTTGTTGTTCTTCAGAAGTGCCAATAGTCATCGTGCTGGTAAAATCCGAAAAAAGAATACCCCGAGTGATACATTCATTACGAACGGCACGAATTTTATTTGAATTATCAGCTTTAAGTATTATAAATGGAAAATGCGAAATATTCGGATGTTTACCCCCATCTTTATCTTGGTATTGTAAAAAACACATTTCCTCCGCTTTTCCATTACCGCCTGCCATACCCGCTGTCATATGTCCTAAGGCATTCATTAGTTTACCGATGTCAACTTTTTTATTTAGAATAGCTATAAAACGTTTGGATTTTTCATCTGGTAACATATTATTATTGATAAATGTTAAATATTATTTTAATCAAGGACAAAAGTTAGACGTAATACATTAGGACTAACCAGATGGTGTGTCCTTATCTTTAGTATCCCAATCTCTTTTGTATTTTTAACATGTGGTCCCTTACATGGTGTAATTATATCTGACCCTATTTTTACAATACTTACATTTTTAACACCGTCGGGTAATCGATGCAAAGAATACAATGCTTTGGCTTGTTCCAAGCCAATTTCTTCAAAGACAACCTCTCTATTTTCAGAAATGATTATATTTGCTCTGTCTTCCACTTCTTTGATTATTTCTTCAGTCGGAATTTTTATTTCTAATTCATAATCACATCTAACATTATTGCCTCTAAATCTTGAGTCAATAATTTTGCTGTTAAATAATTGTCCAAAAACTGCAGATAAAATATGCTCAGCGGAATGTTGTTTAGGATCTATCTCACTCATATTGTTGACTTAATTTTATATTAGTTACTCTATTATCATTTTGTATCATCTGAAGTGTGTTGGTATTTGGATGTAACAGAACCAGATATGCCGTGTTGGCGACGTTATTTGTGAGTTCTATACATCTTTTGTTCGAACATTTACTCCGTCTATTTTTTTATATTCACGCTTTTTATTCTTCGCAACTTTTTTCAAAATTTCTTTTTCAATATCAATGCCTAATATGGCCGAAAGTCCCAAAAGATATATGACCACATCTGCTAATTCTTCACCAAGGTCGGGCAATTTTTTACGATAGGCATTGAATGCCTCAGCAAGTTCGCCATAAGTTAGGCCAAACTCAAAATTAACATCTTTTGTATTAAATCCTTTAGCGACTTTATTATCGTAAATATCTTTTTGAAGTTTTTTTAGGTCAATCATAAATTTTTTGTTTAGTTATACAGCAATGATTATATGATAATTTTACACCTTTAAGGTACATTTTGAAAGAGCAAAAATGCTGATAAATTACTTTCCCTCATTTGGTCATTTTGAGTTAAAAAACAAAAAAGCGACTAATAAATCAAGTCGCTTTCACTAAAATTCCCGGCAAAGACAATTAGGATTCTTGGCAAACTTTTATAGTTAATTTAATATGAGAACAGGGGTGGTGGTGCTCTGTCCTCATCCCGAAACTAATCGGGAAGGGCTAGTGTTGGGGGACCATGTCTAGGGTTTAGGGTATTTCTTCAGCCCCTCTCCCTGTTATTGACGAAATCTCTATCCCAATCTCTGTCGTCCCGATCAGTGAATGGACGGCAGATGATGAGTTCGCGCTCTTGGCCAAGATCTCTCCAAGATCTGCCCATGAGCGCCGATTCCAGCAACGTGGTCAGATACGCCCAGAAGAGTTCCTGGGGCATGAGCTTGCTGTCCGTGGCCATCCCCAGGTAGAACCGATTAGCCTTATATAACAAATAATTTACAATCATCCCGACATCTTTTTTCTCGTCATCGGTTCTAAAAACCTTATCTTCTGCCCTCAGAAGGACGGTCCTAGTCCAGAACTCCTGCTGTTGCCAGCTTTTGTCCTGGATTTTCAACCGAAATTCCATCTGAATTGGAATAATATTTTGTGGAAAAAATCCCCCTATAAGATCCCACCTTATACTGTATCTCCAGAACAGAACATACCAATGTCCACGATTACCAACCATCAGGTCGGTCCATGCCATCGCAACCTCCCAGATCCCCGCACACTATTTGCACCACCACCCCATCCTATTTAAACAATTTATAAGTTAAAAGTCAATATATTTCAGTTGAATAATTGCTGTTTTTCAGTTAAAATAACAACATGACTAAAAAGAACAAAAAAACTATCATTTTTGAAATAGTCCCTAAAATTCATCGGGTAAATTTGGATTTAATGAAAAAAACAGTTTATAGTCAAAAATTCCAATCAGATATTAAAAAAATTAGGAATATTTTTAATATTAATAAAGATGGTTTTCAAAGTGGTCAAGAATGCGATCTTTGGCATAAAAAAATGGTTCTGCAGACAGATATAGATATGGAAAATAAAAATTATCTTAAAGCTTTAAAAAATATAGAAATAAAACTTAAAAAAGGGTTATATAAAAAATTTAGTGATTATAGACTTGAGAAAACACAAGTTAACAACTCTTACATAAGATTAAATCACTTTGATCAAGAATTAAATGACACTGTAAAAAATAACAAATTACCAATTCACTTTAAGGAAAATGTTAGAAAGTATATTTTTTTTAATGACATAACCGCCCCAAGTGCCAATCATTCAATCGCATTTGATTGTGATAAGGAATATATCAGTGTGGCTGTTTATAATAAACCCACAAGAGACGAGTGGAAAATGATAAAAGAAGAAGTGGAGATGCATCTTAAATTTATAAAAAATAAAAAATTCAAATTTTTAAGTCATTGTCACTATCCACTGGGAGATGTGGAAATGCATCCCATGAATAAATTTAATGAAAATGTAAAATTAATGAAATTATCAAAAAAGAAGAACATGGTAATTAATGATGAAGAAGGAGATTACAAATGGAAAGATCAGGATGTGGCTACAGAGTTTTTACCAGAAGATGCTACAAAATCAGATGTGGATAAATTTATTCCTAATATGAGAAAGATTAGAAGTAGAATGAATAAATTATCTAAAACAAGCTAAAAAAATCACACAGTTATTTGTAACAAATAATGTCACAATTTGGCTTTTGACTTTGTATATAATACCTATCGTTAGGTATTTTTTTAATTCATTAACTAACAAACATATGACTACACAAAGTCACAACATCAATATCGTCCAAGTCCCGATTATGGACTTGAAACCCACAGAATATAACCCACGCAAGTGGGATGAGGTTGCTGTAGGGCAACTAACAGAGAGTATAAATACATTCGGTCTGGTAGACCCTATTATCGCTAATGGTGCAGATAACAGAAAGAACATTGTTATCGGCGGACACTTCAGATTGTTTGTTGCTCAAAAAATGGGCTACACAGAAATGCCAGTTGTGTACATTAACCTACCAGATATAAGTAAAGAGAAAGAACTTAATTTACGATTAAATAAAAATACTGGCGAATGGGATCTAAATCTTTTAGCTGAATTTGACGAAAGTTTTTTAGCTGACGTTGGATTTAGTAGCGAAGATATCGATGACATTTTTGAAGTCGAAGATATCCCTGAACAATTTGATCTAGAAAAAGAGTTGGACAAACTAAATATTACGGAAATTGAAATCCAAAAAGGAGATCGTTGGCTTTTGGGAGATAGTGTCTTGTATTGTGGTGACTCGACCATTGAAGCAGATATACAAAACTTAATGAATGGTGAAAAAGCTGACATGTGCTTTACCGATCCACCATACATTTTGGATTATTTAAAAGCTGGCAAAAGGAATGGGAATCCAACCGAAGGATTCGGGGCCAAGAAAAATCGTCGCTACCTTGAGACCGACGAACTGCCTGATGATTTTACAGAAAAATGGATGGCTAATACCAAAAATATTGCCAAGAATAATTTTTCCATTATTGTTTACGAAAATTGGAAGAACATTCCAATCATCTGGGATGAAATGAAAAAACATTGGAAAATTAAAAATATGTTAGTTTGGCATTTACCTAATCGTACCCAAGGATTTGCTGCTAAGCATAAATTCTTTTCTAAACATGATATCGCCATGGTTGGGGCTTCTGGTGAGGTAGAATACAATCTCGAAGATGAAGAACAAGAATTGCAGAATGAATATGAAACGGCGTTGTATGCCATTTCAGGTAAACCCCAATGGGAAGGATACGAAAAAGGTAAAAAGATTTGTCCGAGTGATTTTATTGAGTTTAACGCTGACGACGCTAAACACTCTGGACAAGGAATAATCTTTGGTACTAAACCATTACAGATTTTAATACCATATATCAAAGTACTAACCAAACGAGGAGACTTAATAGTTGAGCCGTTTGGTGGTAGTGGCTCGACTTTGATAGCAGCGACCAAAATGAATCGACGTTGCTATGTTATGGAGAAATCTCCAGTCTACGCCGAGGTTATCCGTAATCGTTGGGAAAAGTTAACTGGAAAAAAGGCCGTTAAATATGAAAGTGTCCAAAGCTAAAATTAAAAAAAATATGATTAAGTTGGCTAGTGATAATCCGATTATCAGTTCTTTGTGTCACAAGTTTGATATTTCTCGAGCTACTTTTTATCGATGGTTTAATGAAGACGAAGTGTTTCGAGAAGAATTCAACAAAGCCAAAGATATCGGCATTACTGGAATCTGTGATGTAGCAGAATCTAAAATTGTCAGTTTGGTCAAAGGTAGTAACGAGTATGTGGCACTCAACGCATCAAAATATATTTTGGAGCACAATAGTCCAAGATATGAGAATGCTAACCCAGGTTTTATGAGACTCAAACTAGAAGAGAAATTACGTAAAGTAGAAAATGAAAAGAAAAATCTAATTGAAAAAACAATAGAAGCTATTAGAGTATTCATCTACCCGGGCAGAGAAAAAGATAATAATGATAAAATTATTACTGACGTTTTAGATTCCAAGTCTGAGTTGGATAAATAATAAATTAGTTGGTTACCACAAATTCTAATGGTACCCATCCAGATAGACCAACTTTATCACTATCAATCTTATTAACGCCTTCAACTATCCTAACTCTTCTTAGTGGAAAATCTTTTTCTATAAGTTTTACCTTTGTACCGTTGCTTACACAAAAGGCACCTGGAATTTCTAACAGACCTAAAAAGTCATTAGCCAACATAGCCTTAGTAATTTTATCTGCGTCATCGGTGGTTGTACCTAAGCATATTTTTTGTCCAGGATCAGAAATATTTGGTAAACGTAGATATGAATCTTGTCCGACTTGTAAATTATTGTCGTTTTGCACTTCAGCGGAAGTACTAGTCGTAGAGCCATCATTGTTTAATTTCGCCGCCTGTCTTGCTTTGTTGGTGTCACTCAAACTTTGAGAACCAATGGCATATAGTATGATTATCAAAATTATAGAAATAATTTTGTGTCTAATAAACCAATTTCTTAAATCAGAACTGCAGTGTTGGCATTTTTTAGCTTTGATATCTACTATCCCTTGGCAATGACGACATTTTTTAGTGGTGACTGATGTTGTATTTTCTGGCATAATATTTTAAGTTAATAATAAATAAAAAACCGACCTTTGTTGGTTAGCCGGCATGAAACACAAAACCCCACGCCAGCTAGGTCTTACGACCCTATACCAGTTTCCCGGTATAGCCCAACGAAGAGTCGCTGAACGTGGAGTTCAGTGTCTTCGTTGGGTCTTGAGAAACCATGCCTAAATTAATTTAGGTTTAGGTATCTGGCCTTTCGGCCTTAAATTGTTAAAGATATTTTAACTCAAATAGAGCTAAAAGTCCAGTGTATAATAGCTTACATATAGATTCTTGCGAAGTCGAGTTACCTACAGTTTATCTACTCTCGGTCTGGACTACCTAGAGGGGTTGCGTCATTAATATAAAGACAAACTTAGAAATTATCAAAAAATCACCTATCTCTAGATGATCTTTCGACTGTTCCCGACTTTCTCCTTTCGTTTTTACCGTATACAGTCGGGGAATCCTCCCTTGTTGGAATGTGCGTGGGGAACCACTCCACCAGAACGGTGGGTGGTAGTGCGACAGGACGGCGCTAGTCGCCCGTGAAGGCGAGGAGATCTTGACCGAAGGCGAGGAGGGTTTTCAGATCCACTTCCTTGGACACTTGATCAGGTGTCGCAGGCACGGTCGGGTCGTAGGTCTTCTTCATGACCGCGATCTGGGCTTCGTCCGTGCCAAGCCCGCTCACGACGGTCAGCTTCCGGCCGTGTTGCCAGCTACCGACCTGAATCGTGTAGTGAATACCATCCGGACCAGGATTCCACCCCATGAGCAGGGCAGTGGCTTCGATTCCTCTCGTGCGCAGCTTCCGCACCAGATCCAGGTACTTGGTCTCAAACGTCTCCGCCATGACAGGTCTCCTTTTTTATTAGTGCATCCTTTGCACGAACTTTATCCTAACAGACAAAAGTATGGTTGTCAATGTATTGCACACTCAAAAAATATTATGGCATGTGTTTGTTATCTACAATTTACCTACTCTCGGTCTGGACTACCTAGGGGGGTTGCGTCATTAATATGGTTGTAAGTAATAACAACTATATGCAAATAAAAGGCAACCAACATGGGGTTATTCCAAAGGTAAAGGTAAAATACTGTCTTTACGCGCGTAAATCGACAGAATCGGACGAACAACAGGCTCTTTCTATTGATTCCCAGATCAAGGAAATGACGACTTTAGCGGAGCGAGAGGGACTAATAATTAGGGGTACTAAAAAAGAAAGCCATTCGGCCAAAGACGTAGGTGAACGGCCGGTGTTTAATGAGCTTCTAGAAGAAATTAAAGCTGGTAAATATACTGGCATTATCTGCTGGCATCCAGACCGAATTAGTAGAAATGCTGGTGACCTTGGTAAAGTAGTGGATTTAATGGATCAAGGATTCCTGGTTGAAATACGAACCTATAGTCAGACGTTTACTAATAACCCCAATGAAAAGTTTTTATTCATGATTTTAGGGAGCCAGGCCAAATTAGAAAATGATACCAAGAGTATAAACATAAAGAGAGGATTAAGAGCCAGAGTAGAAATGGGTTTGTGGCCAGTGGTTGCTCCAACTGGGTATTTAAATGAAAAACGTACGGACAAACCTTGTAGTGTAATTGTAGATCCAGACCGAGCGACAGTAATGAAGCAAATATTTGAAAAAGTAGCCTTAGATGGTTGGAGTGGACGAAGAGTATATGCTTGGCTAAAGAATGAAATAAACTTCAAAACTAAAAATGACAAACACTTATCCCTCGGTAATTTATACCTTCTTCTCAAAAACTCCTTTTACTACGGAGTTTTTGAATACCCGAGAGGTAGTGGTAATTGGTATACTGGGGTACACGAGCCGATAATAGACAAAGAATTGTTTGATAGAGTACAAGCACAAATTAAGTCCCAAGAGATAGACAAATCTGTAATAAAAGAATTTGCTTTTACGAGGTTAATCAAATGTGGACATTGCGGATCGGGTATTACCGCCGATGAAAAGTTCAAGAAATTAAAAGATGGCAGTTATAATCGCCACGTCTACTATATTTGTACTAAGAGCAGAGATAAAAATTGTCCTTGTCGACCAATTAATGAAACTGATTTAACTGAAGAGTTATTAAAGATAGTGGACGGTGTGAGTTTAGATAAACTTGGTATGAAAGAAAAGTTGACGGAAGAACTTGAGAAGTATAGCAAGTTTAGATCAGCAGTATTGGGCATGGCAAATGAAGATACTGTAAAACAAAAAAGTATTGATATGAAAAACTATGCCAAGTATATCCTTAAGGATGGAACGGTTTATGAGAAGAGAGATTTGTTGAGTAATTTACGAAGTAAGCTGTCGCTTAAGGAGAAAGAGTTGTTGTTGGAGGGGTAAAATCGAGTTTATTTTTACAATTTTTAGAATAGCAGGCGCCTCAAATAAGGGGCGTTTACTGTTTGAGTATTAAGGTATAAAATACTAATGCAACCTTTTAGCTTCTCTAAACGTTATAGATATTAGATGAGGAGACTCTCAAAATTATTTAAGTATGGACATTGAAATAGAAAAAGAACAAATTGCAAAAGCACAGCAAGATAAGAAAGAATTTGCACCAATATACACTGTATACTACCAGAAAATTTTGTCATACATAATAAAACGTACAAATTGTGTCCAGGTTGCAGAAGATATTACATCAACAGTTTTTCTTAAAGCCATGATATCTATAAAGAAATTTAAGTGTACCGAATTTGGCATATCACCGTGGTTGTTTAAAATAGCAGTTAATGAACTTAATGATTTTTACAGAAAGAAAAAATGTGTTTCACTCGACCAGCTAATGGAAGATGCCAACTTTGAACCAGAAAATTTTGGTGACCATTTGACGGAAGTCAGACTAACACAAGAAAAAATAGACAATGATATAAAAGGCGGTCTCATAAGAAAAGAATTACAGAAATTATCAATTAAATACCAGGATGTAATATCGTTAAAGTATTTTGAAAATAAAACAATAGAAGAAATTTGTTTAATATTAGACAAAAAGGAAGGAACGGTTAAATCTTTAATAAGTAGAGGGTTGAAAAAACTAAAAAAAAACTTTAAACTGACCAAAGATATTAATAAAGATGAGAAGGAAGTGCAACCTTTTGCCACTAAAAACGTTATATTATTAGAGCAAAGTTAAATATACATATATATGGACATAAATGAGCTCGAAAAAATACTTAGGAATTCAAAATTACCAGAAATTGCAACTCCTTTGCATAAACAAATTTTAGAATCATTCATTTTGAAAGAAGAACCAGTAAAAATAATAAGCGACAGACAGGACAACAGGCCAATTGTCATGTTTGATCTAATTATGCCTTGTCCAGCTTTCTCAAGTGATGATTTATTAAATAATAATTTTAACTCTACATCATATGTCTCTTGTTATTAATATAACAACACCAGAAGGTATCGTATTAGCAGCTGATAGTCGTCAAAGCTATCGCAATCAAAGAGGGGCGGCTAGAATAGGTAGTGACAATGCCTCTAAATTATTTAAAATCAATGAAAGGATTGCAATTGCGGCTACGGGTTTAGCATTTTTGCCTGAAAATGGCATGATGAAAAATATCAGCAAATACATTGAACAGTTCAAAAAAAGTGAAGATACTGAAAAAATGACTGTAAAAGAAGTGGCGGAAAAAATTCATAAATATTTTGGCAATATATATAAAGTGGAGGAACAAATAAAAGCTATTACTAGCCAATTTGAGAGAGACGTTACTCTTAATGGTGGTAAGATTATTACAACAGAAGTAAAAAATAATATTGTTATAGTCCAAGTCCAAGACAAAAATGGTAAAACAGGTGTGATTAATGCTATGCTAGAGCCACTAAATTTTCTTTTAGCGGGTTTCAATAAAAATTATGAATCTCATGAGGTATATACTTGTAGAATACCTGGCGAGATTGAAATAAAGAGAAACAGTAAAGAACCCGGAAAAGAATATGGGGCATCTTGGGAGGGTCAAAATGATGTTGCTTCGAGAATTGTATTAGGTTTTGATGGTAGAATTGGTAATATTAAATTTGTTCAAGAATCAGCACAAAAATATGGCCAGGAAGAAATAAATAAACAACTTCGTAATTTAGAATATGCAATACAGTGGGGTACAATGACATTGCAAGATGCGATAGATTTTTCTGCCTTAATTATAAAAACTACTTCAGCAATACAAAGATTTTCTGACGGTATAGTCGCTGATCCCGGTGCGATACCCGGAGTTGGCGGACCAGTGGATGTGGCTATTATTGTTCCAGATAAAGGATTCACCTGGATAAAGAAGAAAGAACTAGTAGTTGAAGATGATTGTAAAGAATCGACTAAATCCATTTAATAAATCAATATACAAAAAACACCATTCATAATTGTTGGTGTTTTTTGATGTATCTCGGTCACCTAAAGATATTCACTAGAGGGCCAACCCTCTAGGTCTTCAGAAACCAAGCACTACGTAGTGCCCAAGGCGGGAATCGAACCCGCATGACATTGCTGCCGAGGGATTTTAAGTCCCTTGTGTCTACCAGTTTCACCACCTGGGCATGTTGATTTATTTTACTAGTTGTCTATTGTGTCCCGTGCACCACAGGGGTGCACGGCCATGAACCCTTGTGGTTCATGGTACCAGTTTCACCACCTGGGCATAAATACTGGTCAAAATAAATTGTGAAAAAATTATAACACACCCAAAAAAATATTTCAAGAGTGTTGCCAACGGCTAAATCTTCTTTGGAAAAATCACCGACAAGATCATTGAAGCTGCCAAAGCGCCCATAATAATCCCAAAAGATACCAAAGAAGAAATATGAAAATCAAAAATACCGGAAAGCATTTTGGCACCAATAAAAAACAAGATAAAAGCCAAACCTTTTTGTAAATGATGAAATTTATGAAGAATATTTTCAATCAAAAAAAACAAAGCCCGCAAACCCATGATCGCAAAAATATTGGAAGTAAAAACAATAAACCAATGTTGCGAAATGGCAAAAACCGCGGGAATTGAATCTACCGCAAAAATAATATCAGTAAATTCTACAAACAAAACAATTAAAAATAGTGAAGTAAAATAAAACTTGCCATTTTCTCTCAGCCAAAACTTTCCTCCATGATTACTATTGGTAAAGGGTAACAATTTATGTGCTGCCTTGATTATTTTGTTTTGACTAAAATCAATATGCTCTTCTTTTTTTTCAGTAATTAATTTAAAAGCAGTATAAATTAACACTGCCCCAAAAATATACAACACCCAATAAAATTGATGAATTATATAAGCGCCAGCGGTAATAAAAATACCTCTAAATACTATCGCTCCCAAAATCCCCCAAAACAAAGCTTTATGATGATATTTTTCGTCCAATTTAAAATAACTAAAAATCAACATGATCACGAATAGATTATCTACCGATAGCATTTTTTCCGTTACATAAGCGCTCAAAAATTCTGCTGCCAATTCCCGACTCAAAAATATGGAAATTAAGATACCAAAAACAATAGAAATCCCAATCCAAAACAAAGATTGCCACAAAGCTTCTTTAAAACCAACCTTATGACTTTTACGATTAAAATAGCCTAAATCAACGACCATAAAACCGACAATGACAATGCCAAAAACCAAAAATAAAGATTGTTCAGGAGTCATAGGATAATTAATAAAAGTGCTATTATTCTAGCACTTTTACTTTAAAATATCAACTATCTTTGCCACTTAATTTCTGTTTCTCCACTTTTAAAATTAAACCAACGTCCTAAAGTAAAAAGCAAATCACTTAAACGATTTAAATATTTTTTAATATTTGGATCAACTTTATATTTTTGACTTAAAGCAATTACTTGGCGTTCAGCTCGTCGACAAATTGCTCGGGCATAAAAAGCTAGAACTGATTCTTCACTACCACCAGGTAAAATAAAATTGGTTAATTTGGGCAATTCCAAATCCATTTTATCAATCCATTTTTCCAATTTTTTAACTTCAGAATTTTTTAATTTTGGCATACTAACTACATTCATTTGCAAACCGGCCAAATTAGCACCCACTACAAACAAATTATTTTGGATATTAATTAATTTCTTTTTCTCTACTTTAAAATCATCTTCTATTTCTTCAATCAATACCCCTAAAAAAGCATTAAGCTCATCTACCTCACCAATTGCTTCCATTTCTAAACAAGACTTAAGTACACGCTTCCCACCCAGCATACTAGTTTTGCCTTGGTCCCCAGTTTTGGTATAGATTTTCATAACATTGATTTAGACTAATTAAAATTGATTACACCGAGATTATTAAACCATAAAAAACTTATAAATTCAAATTAATATTTTTGTTATAAAAAAACACTCTTAGGAGTGAAAATTGTGTTTGCCCGCCCGTGTGTACCGGGCCGAATGGCAGGCAAACACGGGACGGACCGCGGACGCGCTACCAGCGCATCCATCTCTCCTTGTAGTAGATAATGTGAATAAGGACCTCCTCGTTGCCAGAAACGAACGCCGACTGGGCAGGATTACCGACGATCTTGGCCTTCGGGTGGTTACGGGTCCACTCGCCAAGCTTGCGGTCAAGCTGAACGCCCAAAGCAAGTTCATCGGATTCGGCACCGTTGGACATGATTCTACGCCTGACTTCGAAGACTTGCCACCTCATGACCACCTCACATAACTACGTTACACCCCCCAAAGAGGGATGGCCCAAAGGACAAAAAAATTATTTCATAATATAGACTAAGTGTCAAGCTTAAATTAAATATTTTGAGATAAAGAAAACTATAAAAATATTGACAAAAATACGTTTTTATGATAAAAAACAATTGTCGACAAACCCCTCTTGGAGAAATGGATGCAGATTGATAAAGAGCTCGTGACCTTCATGATGGCGATCGTGAACAAGCTGGCCAAGAAAGCCAACGAGGCCAAAAGCCTCACCGAAGCGCTGACCACCATCGAGTGTCTGGCGATGTGCTTCGAGAACTTCCCCGACAAGCCCATCCAGGACGACGAGGCGGGCATCTGCTGCCTGTACCAGGCCGTGCAATCGGCCAAGGAGAAGGCCAACCAGCCGTCGCTGGAGCTGATCGCCCAGATGTTCCTCCACAAGCTCGAGGCAATCTACCCCGAGTACAAGGCCCACGATTTCGTGATCGACGACCTGTAGGAGGCGGACCACCCGGTCCACTCCCCGACGCGAACGTTGTGCCACGATCGTGTCGGGGCCAACAAAAAACAGTTCATTAGTGGACTGTTTTTTGTAATCCTCCCTCTCGTAGGGGGAGTCCTCCGACGTCGCAGTCGGAGGGTGGGGGTTCATGTTAGAACTACGAACCCCACCGTCCCGATGCAAATCGGGACACCTCCCCTACGAGGGGAGGGTTTACCACGTTCACTCACTCGTTCACGCGCGCACAAACACCAGGAAAAAATTTAGAGGCGAGTATGAGTGATCCTTCGGAGCTCTTTATTCTCGGCTCGCACGAGCAAAAACGAATGACGAGACCTAAATTTTCCGTAGTGTTTGTTTAGCGCGAAGTTTTTACTCCACTTTTTTGAAAAAGTGGAAAATAAATATCCAAAAACCGGCCCCTTTTGAAACCGGTTTTATAATTTTCTAAAAGAGATTCCTCAGTCGTGTGCTCCTTCGGAATTTAACTGCAACCAAGCGACTCTCCACAATTCAAGCACTTATAACACGCACCATTGCGAACAGTAATGTGACCGCAGGTAGGACAAGCCGGAGCATCACCCATCATATTACTCAACGCTGCATCCGAAGCATTCTGCACTTTCTTTTCCAAAGTCGGCAAAGCTACTTGTTCCACAACTTCTTTGTCTGTCACCGGATCCACAATCGGTTTTACCACTTCTTTTAATCCTAGTGATTCCTGACCAACACCCGCTTCGGCCAAGCGCGCAATATTTTCAAATTTATTTTTCTGAATTCCTAATGGCTTAACTTGTACAAAATCAGTGCGTCCCAAATATTCCATTCCCAAAATTCTAAACACAAAGTCAATTACTGAAGTACAAATTTTTACATTGGGATGATCAGTCATACCCGATGGTTCAAAACGCGTAAAGACAAAATTTTCTACATATTTTTCTAGTGGCACTCCGCGTTGCAAACCCATGGAAACGGAAATCGCAAACATATTGATCATACTGCGAAAACCAGCACCCTCTTTATACATATCAATAAAAATTTCTGCTAATTTACCATCTGGGTATTCACCAGTTTTTAACCAAACTTGTTGATTACCAATTTTTGCCGATACCGTAAAGCCACTACGTTTGGCAGGCAAACGGCGTTTTTCGCCATACATATAAATGCGTTTTTCGGTTACCCCACCATCTTTATTGTAAGACTCCATGGGTTTGGTGCCATTGTAATGTTCAAAAATTTGCGCTGCTTGCTCCATGGCCTTGCCCATATCCGAAGCATCATTAAATTCAAAATTATTTACAGTCTGAGAAATATTTACGGTTTCTTCAATTTTTTGTACAGACGCAATATTTTGCGTCTCTACTACAACCTCTGCTTTTTCTTCCTCTTTATCACCTTTATTTTTAGAAGTAGTAGAAAGTGGTTGACTTAATTTGGAACCATCGCGATACAATGCAACTGCTTTTAAGCCTGATTTCCAAGATTCCTGATAAGCTAATTTTACATCTTCCAAAGTTGCTTCATTTGGCATGTTGATAGTTTTGGAAATGGCTCCCGAAAGAAATGGTTGTACTGCGGCCATCATTTTTATATGACCCAGATAAGGAATAAAACGCTGACCAATCTTTCCACAACGATTAGCACAATCAAACACCGAATAATGTTCTGATTTTAAATATGGTGCTCCTTCTACGGTCATAGTACCACACACTACATTATTGGCTTCATTAATTTGCTCTTCGCTAAAACCAAGAGCTCGCAACATATTAAAATTTGGATCATTATATTCTGTTGGTTTAAAACCAACATGCTTTAAACATTCTTCACCCAAAGTCCAAACATTAAACACAAACTTAATTTCAAAAGCGCCTTTTAAAGCTTTATTTACACTTGCCAAATCTTCATCAGTAAAACCTTTTGACTTTAAAGAAGTAGCATTAATATGTGGAGCAGAAGTAATGTCGGCCGTACCACGCAAATAATTAATAATGGCTTCGATTTCTTTTTCTGAATATTGTAAATTCCTTAATGCTGATGGTACAGCTTCGTTGACAATACGAAAATAACCACCACCAGATAATTTTTTAAACTTTACCAAAGCAAAATCTGGTTCTACCCCAGTCGTCGCACAGTCCATAAGTAAACCAATGGTACCAGTGGGCGCCAAAAGAGTTGTTTGGGCATTACGATATCCATATTTCTCTCCCCAACTCAAAGCTTCGTTCCAAACTTCACGTACTACGGTCAATAAATAGGCCGGAGCATACTGTGGATTAATACTTACTGGCAAAACTGTTAATTTTTCATATTCATTTTTTTCTGCCGCAAAAGCCGCCCGACGATGGTTTCTAATTACTCGTAACATATCGGCACGGTTGTATTCAAATTTGGAAAAAGCTCCCAAAAATTTAGCCATTTCTGCACTGGTTTTATAACTCTCCGCAGTCATAATCGCGGTAACTGAACCAGCAAAAGCATAAGCTTCTTCGGATTCATAAGCCAAACCAAGCATCATTAATACCGAACCCAAATTGGCATAACCCAAACCAAGAGTACGAAAATCATAACTATTTTGGGCAATCTCTTTACTAGGAAATTGGGCCATTAATACAGAAATCTCCAAAACTACTGTCCACAAACGTACTCCGTGTAAATACCCATCAACATCAAATACTTGTGATTCAGAATTAAAAAATTTGGCCAAATTTAAAGAAGCTAAATTACAAGCAGTGTTGTCCAAAAACATATATTCACTGCAAGGATTAGAAGCATTAATCCGACCAGATTCTGGACAAGTATGCCAATCATTAATTGTACCATCGTATTGTAAGCCCGGGTCAGCACAAGCCCATGCAGCAAAAGCTGCTTTATCCCAAAGTTCTCTAGCTTTTAAAGTTTTACAAGCACTACCATCTATACGCCAAGTTAAATTCCAAGAACCATCATTTTCTACCGCTTCCATAAATTTGTGTGGTACACGCAACGAATTGTTGGAATTTTGACCAGAAACAGTTTGATAAGCTTCCCCTTCATAGTCGGCAGAATAACCAGCCGCAATTAAAGCAGCAACTTTTCTTTCTTCTTTAACTTTCCAATTAATAAATTCTTCAATATCGGGGTGATCCATGTTTAAAACCACCATTTTGGCAGCACGACGAGTAGTACCACCAGATTTAATTGCTCCGGCTGCGCGATCACCAATACGCAACCAACTCATTAAGCCCGAAGAACGTCCACCACCACTTAATGGTTCACCATTACCACGAAGATTAGAAAAATTAGTCCCAGTGCCAGAACCATATTTAAACAGACGTGCTTCACGCAACCATAAATCCATAATTCCACCTTCATTTACCAAATCATCATGAACTGATTGAATAAAACAAGCATGTGGTTGAGGATGTGAATAAGCGTCGGTGGCTTTGGTTAAAACTCCAGTATCAGGATCCACATAATAATGTCCTTGTGCACCAGAATTTATTCCATAAGCCCAGTGCAAACCAGTATTAAACCATTGGGGAGAATTGGGTGCAGCCATTTGTTTTAAAAGCATGATGACGAGCTCATCATAAAAAACTTGTCCCTCGGCTGCCGAAGCAAAATAACCATAACGTTCGCCCCAATAACGCCAAGTACCAGCCAAGCGATGTACCACTTGTTTTACACTGGTTTCGGGTCCAAGCACGGAAGACCCGTCAGTGTGTTTTTTGGCTGTGCCATCGGCGTTGTATTGGGGCACACCGGTTTTACGAAAATATTTTTGCGCCATTATATCGGTAGCTACCTGGGACCAGTTTTTGGGAATTTCAATATCTTTCATTTCAAATACTACTTTACCATCTGGTTCACGAATCACCGAGGTCCGACGATCATATTCAATCAAGTCATAAGGACTTTGGCCATCAACACTAAACTTACGCTTAAAACGCAAACCATTTTCATTATAAACAAATTTAGTATCATCTTTTTGACCCAAATGCAGACCTTGAATAACTCGGGAATCGGTAGGACCCATATATAAAAATTAATAATTAAGTGTTTTTTAGATATTTACTACACCACTATATATAGTGTTCCAAATATCTACCAACCACAATATGTTGTAAAAATTTAGTGCCCTTAGATTATACCACTTCATGAACCCCCTGCCAAATATTGTCGCGACACTCAATTTTTCTCTTAACTCAGAGCAAAAAATTCAAGACTAAATTGGTCTGAATTGTTTTATCCACAGCCTTAAAAATCAAAATAAAATACAAACAACAAAATTGGCAATTCTTGTAAATAATCTTTAAAAAAGTTACAATATAGGGGTTATGTTAAATGAAGAAACTTTCCCAGAAAATTTAAGCGAAGAATTTGATCGTTTAGTTACTCCCAAAGCTACTAGCGAAGAAGCCAAAATAGAATTTACTCTACGACCACAAACTTTGGCTGATTTTGTTGGCCAAGAACAAATCAAAGAGCCTTTAAAAATTTCTATTGAAGCTGCCAAAAAACGCGATGAACCAATTGAACATATTTTACTCTATGGCAACCCAGGCCTAGGCAAAACTACTTTGGCAAATATTATTGCCAAGGAGCTGGGAGTTAATTTTAAAATTACTGCTGGCCCAGCTTTGGAAAAAGTTGGCGATCTTGCAGCCATACTTTCTAATTTAGAAAAAGGCGACATTTTATTTATTGATGAAATTCACCGCTTAAATAAAACTATTGAAGAAATACTTTACACTGCCATGGAAGATTATGCGATTGATATTATTGTGGGCAAAGGACCCACAGCTCGCACTTTGCGCATGCCACTCGAAAAATTTACTTTAATTGGCGCCACTACCAAAATGAGTTTACTCTCTGGTCCTTTACGTGATCGTTTTGGACATATTTATCATCTTAATTTTTATGAAACCAATGAAATTGGCCATATTATTAACCGCAATGCCAAATTATTGGAAACAACTATAGAAGAAGAAGCTGTTAAATTAATTGCCGAACGCTCACGCAAAACTCCGCGTGTGGCCAATCGCTTATTAAAACGGGTACGTGATTACGCCGAAGTACGCCACGATGGCAAAATAGACAAAGAAATTGCCAATAACTCCTTAAAAATGTTGAACATTGACGCCTTTGGCTTAGACGACGTTGATCGTAAATTGCTCACTTCGATTATTGAAAACTTTCAAGGTGGCCCAGTAGGTTTAAATACTTTGGCCGCGGCTATTGCCGAAGAAATGGATACTATAGAAACAGTTTACGAACCATATTTAATGCAAATTGGCATGTTGGAAAGAACCCCCCGCGGACGCAAAGCCACCAAACAAGCTTATGATCACTTAAACAAAAAATTCAATCAGACTCTTTTATAATTTATATATGACTATAACCATTCCACTCTACGTTATTTTATTTATTTATTTGGCTTTTTTGGCAGTATTTTTAATTTTTTCTTTGTTAAATTTTTACCACATTGTGGTTACTGGCTCTTTTGCCATGGCCAGTTTTATAATGAGTTTTTTTATTTTTTCTCTAACGATTTTAACCCTATACTTTACTTATCAATTACTTATAGACGTAAATTGGCAACAAACATTGTTGGAATTTAACACCAACTTTTTTCAAGCTTCACCTCAATTTTAATTTATTTTTATGCAATTTATTGGCCACCTTATAAAACAAAAACCTTACGAAAAAATTGAATATAGTTTGCATCGCCATCCCATTACTTTTTTTCCAAAAATTTTGATTTTTATTTTTATGATGGCAGTGCCAGCGGGTGTCTATTTTTTATTTATAAATATTTTTCCTGATTTATTCCAAACAGAAATTTATTATACTCTAGCAGTACTCTTGGCTAGTATTTATTTCTTGAGTATTTATTTATATGCTTATGGGGAATTTGTGGATTTTTATTTGGATATGTGGATTGTAACCAACGATCGAGTAATCGACATTGAACAAATAGGCTTATTCTCACGCACAGTTACCGAATTTGATCTGTACAATATTCAAGATTTAACAGTTAATATTACTGGATTTTTTCATACTCTGCTCAATTATGGTGACATTGATGTAAAGACTGCTTCGGGTAATACCCATATTATTTTTAGAAACATCCCCAACCCCAATGAAGTGCGGCAATCGATGATCCAATTGGCCGAAAGCGACCGCCAGTACCATTTAAAACAATCACGTTAATTATAATTTTGTGGATATTTTAATAATTTATTTAATTTGTCTGAATTTGATTAGCTTTTTTGTTATTGGCTACGACAAAATGAAAGCTAATTTAAATCATCGGCGGATTCCCGAAAAAATTCTTTGGAGCCTAGCACTAATTGGAGGTTCGCTCGGCACACTTCTTGGCATGAACTATTTTCGCCACAAGACACAAAAAAATTCATTTCAAACGGTGTTGGCGATAATCTTGCTGGTGCAAATAACAATAATATATTTGTTAATTTAAAAACCCGCCTTACCAGCGGGTTTTTCCCCCTTAATAAAGGGGGACCTGCCTACCGGCAGACAGGTTAAGGGGGTTGTTGGCCAATATCCCTCCCGTTCGGCCTGGTTCCATTGAGTCACCACGAAGTGAGCTCACGGCGAAGGCTGTCCTCCCTTTAACAAGGGAGGAACATACTAATCCATAATTACTCACTCACTCTTCCAGCATAATCCCCTGTCTCGGTATTTACCAAAATTTCTTCACCCTCTTTAATAAAAATTGGGCCGTAAACAATTAAATTATTATCCATAACCAATTCTTTGGTAACATTACCAGAGGCAGTATCACCGCGCACGGCTGGTGGCGCAGTTTTTACAGTGTATTGAATCTTCTTTGGTAAGTTCATGGCTACTACATTTCCTTCGTGAGTGGCCATTATCACTTCCAAACCTTCTTTTAAATATTTAAGATCATCACCCAAAATATCAGCTGAGACATCCGCAGTTTCATAAGTATCCTTATTCATAAAAGAATAGGTAGTGGTGTTGTTGTACAAATACTGCATATTTACATAATCCACTCGTACTACATCTACAGTTTCACCACTTTTATAAGTCATTTCGGTACCTTTACCATTGGAAATACTTTTTAATTTAGTTTTCACAAAAGCAGCCCCTTTGCCAGGATTTACAAATTGTGCAAAAGTTACCACATACAAATCATTATTGTGACGAATAACTGCACCTTTTCTAATATCGGTTGTATCTCCCATACATTTAAAATTGTCATCCTGAACTTGTTTCAGGATCTTTTATACTTAGGAAAGATGCTGAAATAAATTCAGCATGACATTACAAATTAAAAAATTTTTGACATCGGTAATGTTATCACATTATTTATTTCTTGGCAAGAGGCTAATAGCATCACCAATCTATCCACCCCCAAGGCAATACCTGCCGAAGCTGGCATAAAATTTAGGGCTTCGATAAAATCCTCATCAATATCAAACACATCCTTACCACTTTGCCCGCGCTCGGCTTGTTCCAATTTTAGCCGTTTTAACTGTTCTTTGCCATTGGTTAATTCGGAAAACGCATTGGCTAATTCCAAACCATTAATATAAACTTCAAATCTCTCGGCATAATTAGGGTCAGCTGCTGATAATTTGGACAAAGAAGCCATTTTAGCCGGATAATTATAAACAATTGTTGGTTCAATTAAATTAGCTTCAATTTTATTTAAAAATATGCGATAAAATAATTCTTCATAACTTTCTTGTTTCTGGGGTTGATAACCTTGTGTCACACATAATTCAAACATTTTGTCTTCGCTCAAATATTCGTCCAAATTTACACCCACATATTTCTGCCACAGTTCTTTCATTGTTATTCTTTGAAATTTGAAACTTTTATTACTTTGGACAGTCCCGGCCACAAAATTAAACAAATTTTCTAGATCATCCATCAACTTAAACATATCCTCGTTTGTCCGATACCATTCACACATGGTAAATTCGGGATTATGCGTACCACCAAAACTTTCCTGATCGCGAAAAGTTTTTCCCAAATAAAAAATCTTTTCCCAACCCACGGCCAATAATTTTTTCATGGTGTACTCGGGGGAGGTATGTAAAAAACCATTAAATTCTTCACCACGTTCGTTATGAATATTAACTTTAATTGGGGATAAGTTTGGCTCTTGACCAGGTAATTTTACAATCAAAGGTACTTCTACTTCTACAAAATTTTCTGCAGAAAAAAAACCACGAATCGCTTTTAAAATAGCAAAACGCAATTCTAAATTTTGTTTATTTTTTTGTAGGTGTGACAGTTGGTTCATAATTGATCATCTATTTTAAACAAGAATCCGCCTTCGCCCTAACGGGCTATGGCGGATTAGTCCAGCCAGTAAAAACTGGCTGGCTAAAAAGCAAAACCCGCCTAAACGACGGGTCATGCCACACAGTATTTTTGGGCTAATAATTAACCCTATTGCTTTAATACCTTTAACAAAAATGTTCAAGATATTTTTCAAGCCCGTATATTATAGCACATCTTAAAAAGATGTACAAACGGGAGTCTTGTACAATACAACATGAGCCCCAAATGGAAACCCATTCCAATACAAAATGAGCCCCTAAAGGCCCATTGAGTAGAGGTGTGGAATAGTTCATAC
>LBSX01000017.1 GCA_000990355.1 Candidatus Magasanikbacteria bacterium GW2011_GWC2_37_14 | reverse complement strand
TTTAGGTCTCGTCATCCCGCCTTCGCTAAGGCTTCGGCGAGGCAAGTCGTTTTTGTTCTGAACTCGCTTATTACATAGCTCAAACAGCAGAACAAATCCTTCTCCGCTAAAGCTCCGAAGGACCACTCTTCCTTGCCACTAAATTTTTACCTGGTGTTTGTGCGCGCGTGAACGAGTGAATTGTTGATAAAAATCACCAAACACAAAACCCGCCTTTTCAGCGGGTTTTTAACTTTACAAACTTCTTACTCCTCAACCTGTACGCCCATTTGTCTGGCAGTGCCAGCAATTGTTTTCATGGCTGCTTCTACGGTGGTAGCATTCATGTCACACATTTTTTTCTCGGCAATTTCGCGTAATTGTTTTTTGGTTAATTTACCAACTTTTTCTTTTAAGGCATTTTTGGCACCACTTTTTAAGCTTAAAGCTTTTTTGATTAGAGCTGAAGCTGGGGCGACTTTCATGATAAAATCAAAACTGCGATCTTCGTAAACATTGATTACGACAGGCACCACTTCGCCTTTTTTGTCTTGGGTTTTTTCATTGAATTCTTTACAAAAACCTTGAATATTTACACCATGTTGACCCAAAGCTGGTCCAACTGGAGGTGCTGGGTTGGCAGCTCCGCCAACAATTTGTAATTTGATTTGGGTTAATAATTTTCTTGCCATATAATTTGGACTATGGACTATAGACTATGGTCTATGGAATGTTGAGAAGCCCTCTGTGAGGCAACGTTCAGACTTATATTCTATTGTCTCTTTAAATAATTTATTAATGAATGAATTTTTTTACCTAGTAATTCCGATCTACTGTAGATTTCTGTGAATTTATTAATTTCTAAATAATTTTGGTCTTTGGCGATATAACAACCAGCAATTACTTCTTCCAAAGAAGTATAAGCTATTCTTAAAAATCTAATGTATTCTATGTCTGATTGACGATCCGATCCTTCTGTAATATTTAACATTATTGAAAGTGCCGCTCGTCTTATTTGGTTTGTCAATGAGAATAGTTCTTCTTTTGGAAATAGTTTAGTTGTTGAATAAATTAAATTTACAAACCCTCTCGCTAATTTCCAAGTTTCTAAGTTTTCAAATCTATAGACCATAGTCTATTGTCTATAGTCAAGTTATATCTTTTTAACTTGTAAAGCGTCTAATTCTACCGGGGTTTCGCGGCCAAACATAGAAACCAAAACTTTAATTTTACCACGGGCTTCGTCTACGTTGCTTACTTTGCCTTCAAAATTCTTAAAAGGTCCGTCTACAATACGTACTGGTTCATTTACTTGCACATCAATTTTGTGAGTTGGGTCTTCTACAGTCATACGTTTAATCAAACTATCCATTTCTTTGGCATCAATTGGGGTAGGTGTTGTGCCCGAACCAATAAAGCCAGTTACATTTGGGGTGTTTCTTACTACATACCAAGAATCATCGGTTACACTCATTTCTACCAACACATAGCCAGGAAAGATTTTTTCTTCGGTTACTTGGCGTTTACCATTTTTAATTTTAATCTTTTTTTCTTTGGGTACCAAAACATTAAAAATTTTGTCTTGCATGTCAAAAGATTCAATACGTTGTTCCAAATTTCTTTTTACGTTTTCCTCGTAGCCAGAATAAGTATGCAATACATACCAACGGCGTCCGAGGTTGAGGGTTTGTTTGGCCATAGAAAGTTATTTAATAAGTTGTTGTAGACCAAGACTAAAGCCGTAGTCCAAAATGCCAAAAAATAAGGCAATGCCAATGCTTAAAGCAATTACCACAATAGTATAAGTGGTCGTTTGTTTTTTGCTTGGCCAAATTACCTTTTTCATTTCGGCAATGGCTTCTTTAAAATAACTAATAATTTTAGACATACAAATTTTAGGTTTTTTAAAACGGCCTTGTGGCCGATTTACTTAAGTATTCTATATTATTATTAAGCTTTTGTCAAGTGGATAAAGTAGTGGTCTTATAATTAGATAATTTTGGCTAATTTAAGCCAATATTTGAGCTACACTCTTGACAAAACCCCAAAAATGTGCTATAATACTCTGTCCTTTGAAAAGTCCTTGAGTGGACAAGTAAAGGGGCAGAAGTTAATAAATAGTCAACCTTTTAGGGGGATCTTGTGACCATCACTTTGATCGTCATCGCGGTGCTGGGCTGGGTGCTGGCCATCTTCCTGGGAAAGGAGATGTTGAAGAAGTTTGGCTTCATGCAGAACTTCATTCGACGGTCGTTGCTCCTTCGCTCCTGGACGTACCAGGGTGGTCGCAAACCTGACATGTACAACGTGCTCATGGAGTCTAGCGACCGACGGCCGTTCTCTGTGCTCGTGGGGTTCAACCTCCACATTGGGCCTTGGTCGGGATTCGACTACTACGGCTACGTTAGTAGTGATCCCCAGGGGCGAGCAGTGTTCTCTACCTACCTCGGCAGAGGAAGTGTGGAGTTCCAGTTTCTCGTTAACCGCCCGGGTGAATTCAGTATCACCTCGGTGGAAGACGATCAGAGGCTCATCCCGACGGCGGTCTATCCTCCCCACCTCTGGCAGCGCTTCGGCTTCTACAGCTAGAAGCACCTCCCCTTTGGCCGTTTCAGGCCGATACCCCAGCAACGGAGCATCGGCAACCCCTCGGTTCCGATCTCCAGAATACATTTAAGAAATTAAGTGTGTTGTGGAGAACCGAGGGTAAAAATAAAAATCACCTCGCAATATTGTGAGGTGATTTTTTATTTAAATATTTAAACCTTTATCTGAATTTTCTTGGGGGTTACTAATAATAATACAAAAGCACAGACTGCTACAAAAATACCCAAAACCGAAAAAGTAAGCGTATTGCCGATTAAGTCAACCAAAATACCAGCAATCATTGGCCCAATTACATAGCCAACATTGGTAAAAAAATCTTCTAGTCCATTGATTTCGTTTTCCAATTTTTCGGTTTCACTAATATAATCGGCATAAACACCATTGATAGCGGGCCAAGACAAAGAAATAAAAATTGAAGCTAGAAAAATTACGCCAATAATTTGCAAAGGTCCTTGAAAAAAGTATAGTGAAGATAATATTAAAGAACCAATTAAAAGTGACAACATTGCTGTTTTCTTTTTGCCGTATTTGGTAGTTATTGAGCCCACAAACCAACCAACGAGTAAAGTTGGTAGTGAATATGCAGTCATAAAAAAGCCGGCAAATTGATGCATACCTTCAAAACTTTCGGCCAAAATTGGTCCCACGGTCCAGAAAAAAGCGTCTATTAAATTTAAAAGCAAAGTTAATAGTAATACCGGCAAAATAAGGTGGCCAATTTTTTTCCACAAATGAATTTCATTTAAAAAATTTATTCGCTTGCAGTTCTCGTTACAAGCCATGGGTACAGAATTTTTTTGTTGGCGAGTAAGGAAAAATAACATTATTAAAAATATTCCCGATACCAGCAAAAATATCCAACTTACAAAAAATGGTTTCCAATCAACCATTTCGCCAACAATAAAACCAGCAATAATTGGCGATAATAAATATCCTAAGTTTACAAAGACTTGAATCACACCAAAACTAGAAGAATGTTCTGCTGGTTTGGTAAAGCGACCAACAATATCAAAAATACCAAAGTTTTTTAAATCATAGTACACTCCCCAAACTGCCATACCAATTATAAAAGCCCAAAAACTTTTGGCTTCATAAAGATAGAGTGGATAAAATAAACAAATACCAAACATAATTAAAAACACGCGACGGAAAAACATGTTTTTAAAAATTCGGCAAGCAATAAAATCAAATAAAGCGCCAGCAATGGAAGAAGTACCCACAATAATGCCCATTAAAGTGCCCGACATACCACTTTGCACAATGTATATTGGAGTAATAAAAGTAATAATACCGTCGTAGATACACCAAAACAACATCATTAACGATAAGGTATAAATGATTTTATGATTATTGCCGTATTTTTTTACGTGAGTAAGAAAATGTCTGATTGTGGGCATAAAAAACTAAATGTCCAAATTCTTTACATTTTTAGCATGAGTTTGAATAAAAGTTTTTCTGGGACCAACTTCACTGCCCATTAAAATATCAAAAATCTCACTAGCTTTTTCGGCGTCTTCAATTTTTACTTGTTTTAAGACACGGTTTTCGGGATTCATAGTAGTTTCCCAAAGTTGATCAGGATTCATTTCTCCCAAACCTTTGTAGCGTTGAATATTTAATTTTGTACCCGCTTCTTTTTCGCGGGTTACCCGGGCGGCTGGTTCTTCGGCTTCCTTGTCTTCTTCGTCACTTTCAATTACAATCATGTCTTCTTCTTTTATGCCATATTTGCTTTTGTAAATTTCCAAAGCTTCTTCGTTGTAAATCCATTCCACTTCTTTGCCTTTTTTAATGGAGAATAATGGTGGTTGGGCAATATAAATATGACCTTGATAAATTAATTCGGGCAAATAACGGAAAAATAAAGTTAAAAGCAGGGTGCGAATATGTGAACCATCAACGTCCGCATCGGTCATAATAATAACTTTGTGGTAACGGAGTTTACTTACATCAAACATTTCACCAATGTTGGTACCAAGCGCTATAATTAAAGATTTTAATTCGTTATTGGCCAAAATTTTATCAATGCGCGCTTTTTCTACGTTTAATACTTTACCACGCAAGGGGAGTATGGCTTGGGTATGACGGTCACGTCCTTGTTTGGCACTACCACCGGCCGAATCACCCTCTACAATATATAATTCCGAAATACTGGCATCGCGAGCCGAGCAATCAGCCAATTTTCCGGGCAAAGTAAAGCCTTCCAAAGCACCTTTGCGGAGTACAGTTTCCCGGGCAATGCGGGCGGCATTACGGGCTTTGGCAGCCAAAATACATTTGCCCAAAATTCCTTCGGCATCACGTGGGTGTTCTTCCAAAAAGATTATAAAAGCATCACCAAAAATAGTTTCTACTGCTGGCTTTACTTCGGGGTTGCCAAGTTTGGATTTTGTTTGGCCTTCAAATTGTGGTTCGGGAATTTTTATAGAAACAATTGCCGTTAAGCCTTCGCGTACATCTTCACCAGTTAAATTTGGATCTTTTTCTTTTAAAATTCCTTTGTTTCGGGCGTAAGCATTTAAGGTTCTAGTCAAAGCGCCACGAAAACCAGCTACATGCATACCACCTTCGGGATTGGTAATATTGTTGGCAAAAGCATGTAGAGATTCGGAATAATCATCGGTGTATTGTAAAGCAATTTCCACATTAACTTTGCCATCTTGTTTGTCTACATAAAAAATATTTTCGTGTTTAGGCTCTTTGTTTTTGTTAATGTGTTTTACATAACTGGCAATACCGCCTTCAAAATAAAATTGATAGCGACTAATTGGTAAGTTCCAAGCAGTTAGATCTTTGGCTTTTTCTTCTGGGGTTCTTTCGTCAGTAATGTTTAATTTTATACCTTTGGTTAAATAAGCTTGTTGGCGCAAATGGTCCAAAATAGTTTTCCATTCAAATTCAATGGTGTCAAAAATTGTATTATCTGGGTGAAATAAAATAGTTGTGCCTGTGGTGTTGGTTTTACCAGTGGCCTTTACTGGTTTTTGAGGATGGCCGTACTGGTAATCTTGTTCCCAAATTTTGCCATCACGATGAACAATCGCTTTCATGTTGGTGGAGAGGGCATTTACCACAGACACACCCACACCATGCAAACCACCGGAAACTTTGTAGCCACCGTCACCAAATTTACCACCAGCATGTAGAATAGTTAGTACTACTTCCAAGGCGCTTTTCTTTTCTGTGGGGTGCATGTCTACAGGAATGCCACGACCGTTGTCGGTTACTGCTACCCAATTGTTTGGTAATAATTTAACCTCTACATCTGTACAATGGCCAGCCATGGCTTCATCAAAAGAATTGTCTACTACTTCCCAAATTAAATGGTGTAAACCAGCTGTTCCTGTGGAACCAATATACATGCCAGGGCGTTTGCGCACTGCCTCCAAACCTTCCAAAACTGTAATGTTTTTGGCAGTATAGCCTTCGTTTTTTTCGTCTTTTTTAAGTTTTGGTGGTGCTTCGGCAATTTTTGGCAAATTGTAGTCATTATTAACTGGGAATTTATTTACCGATTTAACAGTCTTTTTTTCTGTTTCCAAAACTGGCTTTTCTACAGCAACTTTTTTAATTTTTGGTTCCACCTTGCTTTTAAGGGGTTCTTTTTTAATTGAAGTTTTAAGTTCCACTCTTCCGTGGGTCACGCGTTTAATAGGCATAAAAAAATATGAAGTAAAGACGCATAATTATGCGTCTGTACATAAAATTTAAAATTCTAACAATATTTTAGCATTTTTTATTGTTTTAGACAAGGGGATATGCTATAATATTTTTACTATGCTATTCTCTTCCAAAAAAGATAAATTTGAAAAATACAGTGATCCCTTAAATGAATTTAGCAATCGCGAGTTAAAGCTTGGAGAATGGTTTTTGCGTCATGAACTAAAATTAAAAACTATTGGTAAAAATACCTTAATAGTTTTTTGTGTTGTTACTGTAGGTTATAGTTTTGGCTATTGGTTGTATTATTTTGGTTATGGTTATTGGCAAGATCAAAAAATGTTTGTGCAACAAAATTTGGAATTTGAAAATTATGATAATTTAAAAAGTTTTTATCGTCCGCAAAATATTGGGTTTGGTCAAATTAATGTCTTCAACACAGTTAGTGAAGAATTGTATGATTTTTCTGTAATGGTTAATAACCCCAATCCACGTTGGCTGGTAGGTTTAACTTACAAATATATCTATAGTGGTGGAGAAACGCCTATAAGCAAAACTGTTGTTTTACCAGGCAGTCAAAGGCCTTTGACTTTTTTGGGTTTAAAAACCGAAGGCTACCCAGAAGGAGCCAAATTAGTAGTTTTACAAACCGAATGGTTGAAATTGGATTCGCACGTCTTGCCAGATGTAACTAGTTTTGTTCAAGAGCGTAGTAATTTTACGCTAGCAAATTTTAAATATGCGCCAATAAGTAGAGTAAATGGTACACCAGCAAATATTATTACTTTTTTATTAAAAAATAATTCTGCTTATGGTTTTTGGACAGCAGATTTTTATGTAGTTTTGTTGTCTGGAGGAGAACCAGTAGGCACCATGTATTTATCACTCGATAAATTTAAAGCTGGCGAAACTAGGCCTGTGGATTTGCGTTCCTTTGTTCCTGGATTGTCTGTGGACGAAGCAGTAATCTATCCACTAATTAATATCTTTGATCGGGAAGTTTATTTGGCTGTGTGATTTTATGTTAATTGAAAGGTCTCGCGAATTATTTAGGAATTTTGATTGGTGGCTTTTGGCCATTGTTTTGGTGTTATTGGCCATTAGTTTGTCGGCAATTTATAGTGTAGATTTGTCGCGGGGTGAGGCTTTGAATTTTTTTTCCACACAATTTTTAGCAATTATTTTGGGTTTAGTTTTGTTTTTTGTGGCTAGTTTAATGAATGTTAGTTTTTATCGTAGTTTAGCTTTACCTTTGTATTTATTAGCGGTTTTATTTTTAATTGGGGTTTTATTTTTTGGTCAGACAGTTCGTGGTACTACTGGTTGGTTTCGTTTCGCTGGTTTTTCTTTTCAGCCAGTAGAATTAGCCAAGGTTGGCTTGGTATTATTTTTGGCAAGTTGGATAGAACGTTATGGCCGGCGTTTTGAAAAATTACAATTTGTGGTGTCTACTGGTTTGCTTACCATTTTGCCAATTGTTTTTATTATTTTACAACCAGATTTGGGTTCTAGTTTGGTATTGGCAGGAGTGTGGTTTGTTTTATTATTATTTACTGGCATCAAAAAAAAATATCTTTTTATTTTAATTGGCAGTATTGTAGTTTTGTTTTTGTGTAGTTGGTTTTTCTTTTTTGCTGATTACCAAAAAGAAAGAATTGTAAATTTTTTTAATCCCGAACGTGATCCTTTGGGGGTGGGTTACAATGTAAATCAATCAATTATTGCTATTGGTTCGGGAAAAATTTTTGGCCGGGGTTTGGGTTTTGGTTCACAAAGTCAATTACATTTTTTGCCCGAAGCACAAACAGATTTTATTTTTTCGGTAATTGCCGAAGAGCTTGGTTTTTTTGGTGCTGGTTTGGTTTTGTGTTTTTATTTTTTGCTTTGTTGGCGTCTGCTTTTTATTGCCAAAAATGCCAATGATGATTTTTCGGCATATTTGGTTTTGGGTGTTTGTGCTTTGTTTTTTATTCATTTGTTTGTAAATTTGGGGGCCACTATGGGTTTTATGCCCGTAATTGGCGTTACTTTACCATTTTTAAGTTATGGCGGTTCTTCTATTTTAATAGACCTTTTGTTTTTGGGAATTGTGGAAAGTGTAGTAAAATCAGAGCATCGTCTTTTGTAGCACTTGACTAATTTACCAAATAATGATAGATTAATGACCACTTCATATGACTAATAATTCAGCTAGTAATTCCTGGCAAGAAGGCCTACGTTTAATGAATCAATGCCCGGTTTGTCATAATGATTTTGTAAAAAATCAGGCACAAGTGATTGAAGAAACCAAAGGTTCAAATTTAGTACATTTAAACTGCAAAGCTTGTGCTAGCACCTTGTTAGTACTAGTGGTAATTGGGCCATTAGGCATGAGTTCGGTGGGAATGATTACTGATTTATCTTTTAATGATGCCAAAAGATTATACAAAAAAAGTGCTATTTCCGAAGATGAGTTATTAAATTTTCATACATTTTTAAAAAATCAACAATTTAATTTTAAATATTAATCTATGATATTTAGTTTTACAGCTACAAAACGCGAAGAAAAAGATGTTGACGCTTTGCGTATCGCCGGTAAATTGCCAGCCGTAGTTTATGGTGCTGGTATGGAGCCAATTTCTTTAACTCTTGATTATGTTAGTTTTGCTAAACTTTTTAATGAAGCTGGTGAATCTAGTCTAATTGATTTGGCAGTTGATGGTGGAAAAACTATCAAAGTTTTGATTCAAGATTTACAGCATGACCCAGTGAAAGGAAAAATTACCCATGTAGATTTCCGTCAAATTAATATGAACAAAGAGATGACCGCTACTATTGAATTGAAATTTGTGGGTGAATCTATGGCCATAAAAAGTTTGGGTGGTACTTTAATAAAGGCTCAAGATGATTTGGATGTAAAATGTTTACCAAAAGATTTGGTTTCGGAAGTTGAAGTAGATTTGAGTATTTTGGATACTTTTGAAAAATCTATTCACGTAAAAGATTTGGTTTTGCCAGCTGGAATTGTGGCTTTGGAAGATCCAAGTCAGTTAATTGCCAAAGTAGCCGCTCCACTTAGTGAAGAAGAATTAAAAGCTATGGATGAAGCCGCTGCTCCAAGTATTGACCAAATTGAAGTAGAAAAGAAAGGTAAAGAAGAAGTAGTAGGTGAAGAAGGCAAAGATGGCGATGCTAAAAAAGACGCGCCAAAGAAAGATGAGAAGAAATAAGACCGCAGATTTTGTAACACAAATTACACAGATAAAAAACAGTCCCGTCCCGCATATTGTGGGGCGGGTTTTTTAATCCTTGAAAAAACCTTTTAAAAACTGTACACTAGGGTAAATTTAATTATATTTTTATGCGTGATTTACAGACTAAGTATTTATATTTTCTTACAGTTTTAATTTTCCTTACAGCTTTGGGGTTAATGGCTTGGTTTGGTTATAATTATTTTATAAATAATAAAACTAATAAATTAATAAATAATCTTAATTTTGAAGAATCGAAAGAAGCTTGTGACTCCCAACGGGTGTTGGATGGTGTGTGTGTAAAAAGTTTAGCCGAAGTTAATCCTGGTGTAGTGGGTATAATGATTGAAAATCACAGCGAGGCTCGCCCACAAGCTGGTATTAATGAAGCGCGCATAGTTTACGAAATTCCGGCCGAAGGCAATATTACGCGTTTTTTGGCAATATTTTTGGCCAATCAAATTGTGGAAAAAATTGGTCCGGTGCGTAGTGCTCGCGCTTATTACCTAGATTATTTAGGCGAATATGGTACCCCACTTTATATGCACGTAGGTGGTTCTCCCGAAGCACTAGAATTAATCAAAGCTCGTGGTGTAAATGATTTGAATGAATTTTATAATGGTGTTTATTATTGGCGTGCCGAAAATCGTAGTGCTCCACACAATGTATATACTAGTAGTGAATTGTGGAATAAAGTAATTGCTAATCAAGAAAAAGATAATGTAGAAATAGACAAATGGATTGGTTGGAAATTTAATACTTCAACTCCACAAACAGAAAATAATTTAGTGAATAAAATAAAAATTGATTTTAATTTAAAAAATTACAATGTTGAGTGGCAGTTTAATTCTTTCACAAATAAATTAGAACGTTTTGTGGGTGGTAATGCTCATTTAGATGAACAGAACAGAATAATTTTGACCGACAATGTGGCGGTGATTGCCACACCTATGAAAGTGATTGACGATGTAGGGAGATTGAAAATTAAAACTCTTGGCACAGGAAAGGCAATTGTTTATAAAAGTGGTCAAATAATTATTGGTACTTGGAAAAAAGATTCACTCAATTCTCGCACTAGATTTTATAATGAACAAAAACAAGAAATAATCTTCAATCCAGGTAAAGTTTGGGTAGAGGTGGTGGGGGATATTGGGAGAGTGAGTTGGTAGGGTCGCTGTCCCCCTTAGAAAAGGGGGATTAAGGGGGTTGTTGGTTGTCCCCTCCTGGAGTTTACCCCGTACCAGGTTACGGGGAAGGAGGGGTGGCCTTCAGGCCGGGGTGGTTTTGTATCATTGTTCACTCACTCTTACTTCCACTTTTTTAAAAAAGTGGAGCAAAAACTTCGCGCTAAACAAACACTGCGGAAAATTTAGGTCTCGTCATTCGTTTTTGCTCGTGCGAGCCGAGAAAGCTCGGCTCTAGACGAGCAAATCCTTCTCCGCTAAAGCTCCGAAGGACCACTCTTCCTCGCCTCTAAATTTTTTCCTGGTGTTTGTGCGCGCGTGAACGAGTGAGTGAACGTTAAAAAAATATCAAACAAAAAAATCACGAATTAAATCGTGATTTTTTATTTTTACCCTCGGTTCTCCACAACACACTTATATAAAAATGTATTCTGGAGATCGGAACCGAGGGTTCAGTGCCGATCGTCCTTGGGGATTGATCGGCCGGAATTGGCCTAGGGGACGATCTGGAAGAGCTCGGCGTAGGTGAGTTCTTCGTCGGGGAGCCACCAGACGCTCAGAAAATAGGCCACTCTTTCTTGGATGCGCCTGAGGTTGCTGTTTGAGACCTTACCTGTTGGTAGCCAGTCTCTTGGGTGGCAAGAACGCAGAATTTCGCACGACTCTCGAATGTAGTAACGAAGTAGCCACTGCTCGTCCATACCTCACCTGTTGGCGGTTTGGTGTTGATCTTAATTTAAAAAACAAAAAAAGTCAAGGTTGTGTCCTGACTTTAATAAAAAACTCCCCAGTCTCCGTTTCACTGCGCCTGGCAAGCTAGACTATCTTTTTAATAAAGTTTACTAGCCTGCCCGGCGCAACGTAGTGGAGCTGGGGAGATTTTTAAAGATTTATTTCCACCACCCTGTCTTTTCCACTCAAATCTTGGTGAATAGTGATTTTGGCGTGGGGCAGGTGTTTTTTGATTAGAAGTTTGATTGAAGAAGTTTGTGAAGGGTCGATCTCCAGATAACAGATAACAGATATCAGATGGCATTTAGTGATTTTGGCGATTTGTTTTAAAAGTTGACGATAATATTTCAATCCATCTTTTCCAGCGACAAGTGCGAGGCGAGGTTCGTGTTTAATAGAAGGTTCGGATTTTAGTTGTTGGGGGGTGAGGTAGGGAAGGTTGGCGGTGATTATAAGTGTATACCCCTCCTTAATCCTCCCCTTATAAAGGGGAGGAAAAAACGAACGTCTCGTTTCCTTCCCCTTTATAAGGGGAAGGTTAGGTAGGGGTAATAGTGGCGACAACAAATCACCGTGTAAAAATTTTATTTTACCTGCCACGTGAGCCGAGTGAAGCGAGGCTTTTACGTGGTGTTTTTTAGCATTTGCTTTGGCAACAGTAAGTGCTTTGGCAGAAATATCAATCGCGTAAACTGCGAAACCCCCTCCTACCTCCCCCTTGTAGGGGGAGGAATTATTTGTTTCCCCTCCCCTTGTAGGGGAGGGTAGGGTGGGGTTTAATGTTTTAATGATAGAAATTGGAATACACCCACTCCCTGTCCCCACGTCAACCAAAACAGTTTTAAGGTTTAAGTTATAAGTCTTAAGTCGTGCAAGCACTAGTGAAACCACCAACTCTGTGTCAGGCCGGGGAATTAAAACATTCTTATTAACTTTAAAATCCAAACCATAAAATTCTTTATGCTCAGTTAAATAAGCCAAAGGTATGTTTTGTTTACGTTGTTTAAATAACTTATTCACTTTTACACTTATATACTTACTAACTATTTTCTCCGGATTCGCCAAGACAAACTCACGTGGTTTTTTTAAAACATGAGCAATAATTAATTCGGCATCCAAGTTATTTATTTTTGGTCGTGCCAAGAGTAGAAGTTGTTGTATAGTTTGGGGCATGAAATTCAAACATGTATAGATTAATAAGACCTGGGTAGACAAGTGTTTTGGTTATTTGCCAGCCCTTGGCGAGTAATATTTGGTGTGACCAATCATATTCTTCTGTATATTGAAAATAAAATAAAGTATCTTTGTTTATTAAATTTTCGTCAAACCATTTTTTTAGTTCCTCTTTGCTAGTTATTTGTTTATTCCAATTATATCTTACTACTCGTTCGTCAAATGGTAAGTTATCGTTTTTATAATAAATGCCTTTTACAGGAGTTTTTCCTTGGTAGTAGTGTTTAATTGCCAATTCTTCATTAAAAGGATTAACCATTATGATACTATTTTCTGTTTCTTGTTTTTTAATATAATTTAAATAATAATGCCAAGAAAAAATTGGGGTAGTGCCTATGGAGATAGCGGTATCGGCCATTAAAATGATGGCGATAATAATGGCCAAAAACTTAGTTTTTTTTGTTTGGGTAATTCTGGCTATGGCACTGCCAACAATAAGGTAAATTCCCAAAGAAGCGGTTACATAATATTTGGTTATAAACACTCCCAAAAAAGAACCAAAAATTATCGGTAAGAGGCCCCACAAACAAATAAAAGTTAATTTGTTTTTTTCATCTTGATTGGGGTTTTTACAAATTATAGAAATAGTTGAAAAAATTGTGGTAACAATGCCAATGGAAATTAAAGTAAAGATAAAAGAAGAAAAATTAACATTTACAAAATTACTTACGAGCAAGGTAAAAATGTCAGCAAATTGTTTCGCCGAAGTGTCAAAATACCAAGCAGTCAAACTAGCGGGGTCAATTTTGGCAATTATGGAAGGAATAAACCAAACAAGCCAAATAGCCCCAATAGTTAGCTGGGCAATCCACCATTGTTTTATTTTTTTTTGTTCTGGTTTTATTAAAAATAATATTAGAGCTTGGATTAAAAAAATAGGCAAGGCAGTAAGATGGCTAAAAATTAATAATAAATTTGTTACAAAATATAGCCACTGTTTGGTTTTATTATTTTCTTTTAAAAAATAAAGACTATAAAAAAAATAAAAAGACAAAATTGTTAAAAAAGTAAGCAGAGGATAAACTCGTGCTTCGGTGGCTGTAAAAATATGAATTCCCGATAAAGCCAAAAAAAGTGCACTTATAGAAGCAGTAAAACGATTAAACATTTTTTCGGCCAATAGATAAAGAAAAATTATGGCCAAAAGTCCAAAGATAACAGAAGGCAAACGCAGTAGAATTTCGTTTTGAGTGTGGAACAAGCCAATCCAGCCACGAATAAAAAGAGTGTGGAGTGGGGGATTTGTTTCTATGGTCCAGTATTTTAGCGCTTGGGCCCAAGGTAATTGTGAAAAATGAAAACTAAAAATTTCATCAAACCAAAAAGTACCACGAACCAACAAAAGATTTATTCTTAATGCTGAAGCAGTAATTAGAATTAGCAGAAGTGGGTAGTATTTTTTTAAAAAAAACTTCATAATTTTCAATTTACAATTTACAATTTTCATTAAATTACCAATTTTCAATTACCAATTTGAAAATTGTTTGATTGAAAATTTACTGTAAATTGATCATTGATAATTGTAAATTGCCTTATTCGATGTTTTCCGCATAATCCACTTTTCTCAGTGCCTCGATTACCTTTTCCAAATCTCCGTTTAGTATGGTCTGGATATTATTCCAACTTTCGTGTATACGATGATCGGTAATTCGATCTTGTGGGTAGTTGTAAGTACGAATTTTTTCACTACGGTCGCCAGTGCCAATTTGACTACGGCGTTTGGCGTCTAGAACAGCAGTTTGTTTTTCCCGTTCTATTTCATAAAGGCGAGCGCGCAAAACATTCATGGCTTTAAGTTTGTTTTGTTGTTGACTGCGTTCGTCTTGTGATTGAGCAACTACACCAGTTGGTAAATGCGTGATTCTTACAGCACTGTAAGTGGTATTTACACTTTGTCCACCATGCCCGCCGGCACAAAAAGTATCAACGCGTAAATCTTTGGCTTCAATATTAAAATCAACCTCATCGATTTCTGGCAATACTGCCACCGAGGCCGTGGAAGTGTGGATGCGACCAGTTTTTTCGGTTTCCGGTACACGTTGTACTCTGTGAACTCCCATTTCGTATTTTAAATCTTTATAAACATTTTTACCACTTATGGAAAAAATTATTTCTTTATAACTACCAACAGCATTAGAATTAGAGTCAATTAAATTAGTCTTCCAACCGTTTTTTTCGGCATATTTAAAATACAGGCGCATTAAGTCGCCGGCAAAAATTGCCGATTCATCACCACCAGCTCCGGCTCTAATTTCTATAATTACATCTTTTTTGTCTAGTGGGTCTTGAGGGGCAGTCAAAGTAGCTAAGGCAATTTCCAAATTTTCTTTTTGTGTTTTTAATTCACTAGCTTCGATTTCTGCCAAACCACGCATTTCTTCATCTGTCTCTTCGACAACCAAAACTTCGGTTTCGGCTAAACTTTTTTCAATATTTTCTAAAGTAACTATTTTTTCGTAAATTTCTTTAAGCTCGTCGTATTCTTGAGAGACTTTCTTTAGTTTTGCATTGTCATTAAGAACAGCCGGGCTTTGCAATTCTACTTCTAAACCCAAGTATTTTTCTTTTAATTGTTGGTATTTTGGTAACATAGTAAAAGTATTATATCATTTTGTTTCCTCCCCTACGAGGGTGGTGTCGGTTTCCCCCTTAAAAAAGGGGGATTAAGGGGGTTGTTGGCGAATATCCCCCCTAGCCCCCCTTTACCAAGGGGGGTAAAGAAACCCCACCCTAACCCTCCCCTCATAGGGGAGGGAACAAAAAACAGACTTAAGTAACGTTAAAGTCTGTTTTTTAATTATGCGTGACTATTTTTTGTCAGCTTTTTTGGCTTTGGTTACAGCCTTCTTTACTTTTTTGCCTTTACGTTCAGTGGCAGTTTTAGTAACACGTCCCATTTTTTCTTGAAATTTTTCTACCCGGCGGGCAGTATCAACGAATTTTTGTTTGCCAGTATAAAAAGGATGGCAAAGATTACAGAGTTCAATTCTGATTTCTTTTTTGGTGGAACCAATTTTAAAATTGTTGCCACAGGCACAGGTAACTGCTGCCTCTTCAAAATACTCTGGATGGGTGTCTTTTTTCATAAATAATGATTTTATAAATAAGTGGAACAATTATAGCATTTTAGCTTATTTTTGTCAACCCCTTGTACAGTACACCTTCAAGGGTTACACTTGTGGACAAAGACTAAGGTATTTTTCGTAAGGGGTTAAACCATTCATTTTTTTGCCTTCATGGGGTC
>LBSX01000016.1 GCA_000990355.1 Candidatus Magasanikbacteria bacterium GW2011_GWC2_37_14 | reverse complement strand
CAGAGCCAAGAATATTTCGCCCGCGTGGGGCACTGCTTTCGTGCCCCTAGCGGGGCCGTTGCTGCCCGATGCTGGGGTTGTTTTGTTCCCCAACGCGGAGAATAACTGGTTGTCCTCCTCTTTCCAAGAGGAGGTGGCCCGAAGGCCGGTGGAGTTTGCCGGAGTTTGTGTAGAGCCTCGGCAACTCCCCCTACCCCCTCTTGGAAAGAGGGGGACGACAACTAGGTATTATCCGCGTGGGGAAAACTTGCCCTGTACCTTTTTGGTACGGGGTTCTTCTTCTTTTATTGCAGGTTGTAAAGAGCTAGGGAGCTGTTACAGATGGATGCTGAAACGAGTTCAGCATGACAATTGATAACAGATATTTCCCGTATATACCCTCTAACTACCAATCCCTGCGGCGCGGCGATAGGGGCGACTCCCCACGAAGCATACACGAAAGCGCTCGCGTGCGATTCTGTCTCCGCCTTCGGCGGCATCGTCGCGCTCAATCGTCAGATAGGCAGGGAAGTGGCCGAGGAGATAACGCTCCTTTTCGTCGAAGTCGTCGTCGCCCGTGGTGGTGGGGGTGGGCTTGGGAGCTTCGGCCGGGGTGGCTTCTTCGCCGATGAACCCGAAGGACTCGCGAGCCTCGCGCACCCACTTGGCGCTGTACTCCGTCTTGACGTACTGGCCTCCCTTGGCGTCGTAGCCGTGGTAGTGCCACGCGACGTGGCCGTAGGCCAGGTAGCCCAGGACGAGGGCCGCGAGCGCGAGAACCGCGACGATCCCGAGTTGCCACCAGGGGGTGGTGGCCTTCGGCATGCGCGGCTTCTCATTGTCGTCATCGAAGACGACCTCCTCGACGCGCTCGATGCGCGAGACCTTGTTGGCCAAGAACAGCGCGTCCTCGACGGTCCCGAGGCGGGACGACCCGTCGTTGTTGAAGCGGGCGTCGTCGATCTCGCTGATCTTCTCCGGCGCATTCAACAGCGCCGTGATCTCGACCTCCAGGGCCGCCCGATCCGTGTTGTCGGGCAACGTCGCCATAAGCATGTCGACCAGGGTCGCACTCAGGACCTTACGGTCCAGAACCGGGGGGGTGGCTTTCGCCATGATAGCACCTCCTGAAAGGAAACTGGTTGTCAACGTGGACCAATTCCACGCCGACCTGATCGTTGCCCGCGTGGGGCACTTGGGTCGTGCCCCGAGCGGGGCTGTTGCCCTTTGCTGGGGTGTGTTCCCCAACGCGGAGAGAATGAACCACATGAACTCATTTTAACAAATAACATTAACTCATTATATTATTTGAGTCTTGCTATTTGAGTTCATGAGTACATGATTGATTCTATCCGCGTGGGGAAAACTTGCCCTGTACCTTATTGGTACGGGGCCCGCCACTTTAATTTGTAACGAACTTTAGAACTGTCATAGTTGGCCAGCCAGCCCAGGCGCCAAAGGCACCAGACCAGCAATCTGCCAACTATCTCTAGCTGATTTTTTTAAACCAACTACAGACAGCAGACAGAAAAAAACCCTGTAAGAGAGCCCTTTTGATATCTAATTGAATTAGTTACTGATAAAGGCTCTCTCTTCCTTTTTCAATGTAACATACGAGTATAGCATACTATTAGACTTTTGTCAAGGGGTAAAAGTGGATAACTTACAAAATTTGGCTAAAATAAGGCAAAAATAAAAACCACCCCAATACTCTACTGGGGTGGATTTTGACTATATTACTATTAAGCCGCCATTCTATTGTCAATTTCTGATTCTATGGGCACAACTTTTGCCACATCATCCACAATTGCCACTTTCATAAGTTCTGCTTCTCCTCCAGCCTTTTTGCCAATCAATTGACCATCGTCATCAAGAGAAAATTTATAATTACCTTTGTAAATAAAATGTTCAGTCCCATCAATGCTGGCTTTTACCGCGTGGCCATTGGCTGCCAAAGAGCCATCACTTACCTCTGCCAAAGCTACTCTGCCCTCTGGATTTAATTTATCCAGAAAATCCTGCATGGCTAACTTGTCAACTACTCCAGCGTGTGTTGATCGCCAATCATCAAATTTAGCCAACACATCTTTTACAAAACTCGTAGCAGATTTTCCAGAAGTTTCTAAACTTGCTAACCTGTTCTCAACAAAGCCTGGAATATCATTACTAGCCTGTGGCCCTGTTTCTAGTGCTGGTTCACCACCTCTTGTAGCATCAATTTCAGGAGCAGTATTTGCACCTTTAAAGCCAGGAGCTTCTTTAAGAAATTCAGCATCCATTAAATTAGTTTGGTAATCCTTGACAATTTGAGCAGAAGTGCGGGTTTCCATTGGAAAATGATCAATTTTTCCAATTCTAACGTTCTCAGCAAATTCGGCAATTCGCGCATTTACAGCTCGTAAATTGGCAATAGTAGCTCCTTCTTGCGGGCCACCCATATTATTATAATACAATTCAGTAGCTGCCACCCGCTCGGCATTTAAACCTTTCATAATTTGGTTGGCTAAATTTCGGTCAGCTCCACTACCCAAAAACATTTCTGTGTCACCCACTTTGCCCAAACTATTGGCCATAATTTCAATTCTATCTCCAGTTACTCTTACTCCTGGATCTATTGCTTCTGCACGTCCTCCACCACCAAAATTTTTAAAAGCGCTACCAGGTCTTAAACTTTCTATTCCCACGGCCGCGCCAGTAGCCACTCCGCCTTTGGGAATATCAAGATGTGTTGGAATATCTCCTGGCAACTTTCCGGTAATTTTTATAAGCTCGCCAGTATCTGTATCCATACCAACGTGGGCATAATTACCCGTAACTGGATCATAAAAAGGCTCTACTGTATGACCTTTGAACAAAAAGGTTTTACCAGGATCCGAAACATATTCCATTTTTGTACCTTGATCATTGGTTAATTCACGTACTTCCAAATTCCCAGAAGAAATTGTTTCCACTTTTGGCGGATGAGTAAATAATTGTTGATCGCCACTACCAGTGGCCAAACTATGTTCATGTATACCAAACACATAATCACCTTTGGCTGTGCCAATATCATGAACATTGCCATCGTGACCAGCATAAGCCACACCCTTAACTCCAAAAGAACCTTCGTCTACACCTTCAGGTAATGGACCTTGGCCTTGCTGTAAATTTGTACCTTCAACAGCATGAAACATTTTCAAAATATCTCCAGAACCTTTGCCAGCGGCGACATTTTCTAAAATCTTATCCAAGCCACCGAGCGCAATAATTTTTTCATCACCCAAGCCATGAGCATTAACATAATTATCAATAAAATCTCTGGCAGCGTCAGTATTCCCATGACCAAGTAAACATTTGGTAATTGCCAAGTCACGGCTGGCCAAAGTTGTCTCTACATGTCCAGAAGTATTATGTGAGGCATCCATGATTGTTTGCAAATCATCAGGATTATTTAATTCTGGATAACGATCAACCAGACGACCTAAAACATCTTTGCCATGTGGGCCCAAATCATGAGTATTGGCAAAATCATCCAAAGCCGAACCAGTTTCTACATCGGGAATATCTAGTCCACGTCTAGTAATAGGTTCAGCTGTCAAACCTTCTCGGCGATAAAAATGTTCAATTTCCTCTGGAGTGGCTTCTTGATCGGGATGAGCCTGTTTTAACCATTCGGCAAAACCTTCGGGAGTAGTAGGATAATCATGAATATCAATATCACTTAAATTTTGGTCAGTACCAATTTCTCCACCAAAAGTGCCATGTTGCAAAGAAACAAATTCGCGGAAAAGATGTCCCATAGCAAAACCAATACCAGCACCTGTCCCCGCACCAATAACTCCACCAGCAAGTTTGTACGCCAAACCTTTTAAACTTCTTCTTTCGCCATGAGTAATTGCAAATCCCAAAAATCTTACCCATTCTTCTTTGTCCCGGGTACTCTTTTCTTTTACTTCTCTACTCAAAGCTGTCATGGCATCTAACGAAGAAGTTAAACTCTGGCGATGATTGGGATTTTCCAAAAATAATCCTGTATCGCGCACTTCGTGAAGCAAACTTTGTAATTCGGTAATAGTTACCAAATCCACCATAGGCATCGCTTTTCTAAAAGGCTTACCATTTTTATCATTCACAATATGTCCGTGTTTGTCTCTCTCAACAGTAGTTTTAAATTCAAAAATACCAATCATATCATCTTCACTCCCTGTGCCATGCATTACCCGCATTAATTCTCTAGTTAATTCACGAACATGGGTTAATTGTTCGGGATTATAAAATACAGCACCAATATTATCTCGGGCATCGCGTAATTCTTGCATTCTTCCGGAAAGACGACGACGAGAAATTTCTCTTTCACTTTGTAAAAATCGGCGTTCTCCTGATTCCCAACCCACTTTACCAAGCATAGCGGCGCCAAATACTCCACCGCCAAATCGGCCAGCGGCCAAAGCAAAACCAGCCGTCGCATTTACCGCTGCAGCTTTTTTGTAACCATCTTTGCCTCCCTTGCCAGCATACATGGCCAAATATTTATCAACCATTTCTACTCGGCCAGCATCCGAACCAACTTCGGTTCTAATTTTCTTAAGCAAATCATCTACGGTAAAAGCAAAAGCGGTTTCTTCACCTTCGGGAGTAGTTAATTTTTCGGTTAAAGGTTTACCAGTAATAAAATCAATAACAGCTTTTTTGTACTCCAAGGGAATATCTAAATTACCTACTCTTAAAAGTACTTGAATGTAATTTTCTCTGTTACTTTCACTTAAAGTATTTATTTCTTTTGGATGCTCACCAAACATACGCAAAGTTAGCATATCCGTGCCACCACGCATTTCTTGCAAACTACCTACCAAGCCTTGTACAGTTTGGGCATCCACTTTGGTACGTTCGGCTCGGTTTAAAATTCCTTCTAATTCTACCACTTGAGCGCCAGTTAAATTTTGTACTTGCTCACCAAAAACAGCCTTATCCAACTTTCCTTTTTGTTCATTACCACGCAGAGTTCGCATTATTTGCGCCAACATTTCACTAGTTTTTACCACGCCCCCACTCATAACTTCGGTAGTAACCACATCTCTACGACGCCAAGGCGCATACCAAACTCTCTGTTGCACTGTAGCTTCTGCTTGATCAGCAAAAGGATTAGCAAACATTGCTCCCACATAACGATCCACAAATTCCTCTCGACGATGTTCTTCCATTTCTTCTTCTCGGTGAGCCGCTCTGCCACCAATATCTCTAATTTGGCCCTTACCTCTTTTGTCTGGCGCCTGGTCATGAAAAGCGTGTTTTTGTTTTTCAATATTTCCACCTATCTTTTCGTTGGCATAGGTTTTAATTAAACCACCCACGGCGCCACCCACACCGCCAGCCGTGGCTTGAACTAATCTGTTCAAAACCTCTCCACCCATACTGCCTAGTACTCCGGCCAATCTACCCACACTAGAACTCATAAGTAAAGCACCACCACCCACTGCCAAACCAGTCACAATACTTTGCACAATGGTCGCCTCGTGATTAGCTCCTAATTTTTGTAATACTGTGGTTAAACGCGCTAAATCGGTTTTTAAACTTTCGTGTACTATTTTGTACATTTCCACCGCATATTGCCGAGCAAATTTTCTGTCCCAAGCAGTTTTAAATTCACCCCAATCTTTGATACCGGCTCGGCGCAATCTTTCCTGAAAAAGCACCCCACTACCCGGCTGGCTGGCGGGAACCATATTTCTAAAACGAGTTAAAATCACTTCATTCATTACCGAATCATTTTGCTGTTCATCTTTGGTAATACCTTCTTCATCCAAAAGCATGGCTCGCCACACGGCTTGCATGTCGGCTACTTGAGGGCCAAGAATTTCCTGTAAAGTACGGGAATCAATATTTAAATGTTCATGGTCATAACCTTCCTTACTGCCTTCGTTTTGATCTTTTTTATGTCCGCCTGCTTCCATTATTCTTTGCTCCAAAGTTGATAATTGGTTCCAACCTTTTACCAAGAAATCTACTCTAATTTCGTCTAATACATCTTTTAAAACTTCTGGACTATTCAAATCTCTACCAGCGGTTACAAAAGGAACTGCAAAAGTAGCAAACTCGGGATCTTTTAAGGCTTTTTTGGGACTAGACCAAAATTTTTGCTTCATGATTATTTGCGCTTTTTGTCTTTCCAAATCAGCAAAAGTGGCAGCATATCTGGGCATTGGCAAATTACCATCTTTGGGGATTTCATCCGTTGCTTTGGCCAAAGCTTGAACTAATTCTTCGGAATGAAGTTCCCAATGGAAAGTTTCGGCTGTTTCTACTACAGCTTCGTCACGCAATGGTTCGGCAGCACTTTCCCAATTATCTAATAATTTGGTAAGTAATTCTTTATTTTTTTGCGCTCGAGGGGTGCCAAAAGCTACTGGCCCATCAGCTTTATAGTCAAAATGGTCTGGAGTGGCACCGCCAGTTACCGGAACGCCAGCGGCATCAACACCAACCATGTCTGGACCACTAGCTTTTTCTGCAGCTGCCAATCTTTCTCTTTGTAAAGCTTCTACCAAAGCTCTTTCCTGTTCAGTAGCAGTACCAGCTACAACTTTAGCTTCCAAATCTTTAATAATTTCAAAAATCGCATTATCATTAAATGCAGTTAACTTTTCTTCCAACTCCGCCTTCTCTACCTGGTAACGTTCTTCCTCATCTGGAGGTAAAGTTTTAAGCGCCACTACTGTTTCTGGTTTTGCCACACCTTCTGGTGGCTCATCAGAAATTGCATCTCTTTCAGCCAATTTTTGATCATAATTTGTTTGAAGTGCTTTTTCTTTGAGATCAGTATCAACAATAAGATCCCAACCTCGATTCAATATATCTTGTTGATCGGCAGTAAGTTCTATCTTTGGAGAAGGTTCTGGTTTCGTTGGATCTGGCCGATCTTTTGGTGGTCTTTTATCTCTACGAGACATGGGATTTTGACCATAAAACCTTAAATAATTACTTTCATACCTATCCCAGTATTTACCCAAATTCACTCCCATCTTATCTAAGGCTTTTTCTGCGCGTTCTACTTCTGCTTGTTTGGCTTTTCTCCTAAGAAGATTTAATTTAAACTCGGCGTCTGCTTTGTCAAACCTTGCTTTATCTCTATTAAATTTTTTTGTATTTGCCAAATTTTGAGCTTCTACTCTCACCTTCTCTGCCTCAATCTTTCGTTCTCGTTCTTCTGCTTTTTGTTTTTTTATATCTTCTAATTCTTGTTTATGGCGAGCAACAGCTTCGTTTATACCTTTTTTAGCATCCCTAGCAAAACGTAAACGCTCCAAAATTTCTCTGGAAGTTTCTGGATGATACGCTACTTCTTCTACACCTTTTTCATGCTGAGCCGACTCGCCTTTGGCTTCGGCAATATTTATTTCCATTTTTCTCATTACTGCTTGTGATTCTTTTATTTTTGTATCCAACTTTTTTTTCAACTCACCAACTGCTCCTTTGTCTTTGCTGGCCATGGCAGCCACATGAGGCAAAGCTTCGTAAACCTGGTGCATCATTTTGGCAATATCCAAACGCACCTCGCGAAGTTTGGCGCGATGGGCTGGCAAAATACTAGCATCGATTGTCGCTGCCAAACTATCAAAACGATTATTGGTTTCTATTAAATCCCGATAAGATGTTAATAAATCTTGAGGCACGCCATTTATTTCTTCTATCACAACTCCACCGTGGTCATCGATCATCTCTCGACGAACATTATATTCAACTCGGCCATCGGGGGTAATAAATAAGCCATCTTCTCGCAAAACCAAACGCTCTTTTTTTGATTCATGACGAGGTAAATTCACTGGGCCGCTGGTTACTCCAGGAAAATCAACTACCCGAGGCGCTTCATCAAAAACAAAATCTTTGGTTACCACTCCCCCTACTTCTGGCTGCACTTCCATATGCAACTTGCCATCGGCCTGTACTTCGGCATTATTATTTACAATAGTGGCGGTTTGCCACCGACCATCAATATTCACTACCACTTGTGCCCCTTCGTCGTAACGCGAAAGCGGGTAATCATATTTACCAAATTGCAAAGTTTTTCTCCTTTCGTTACTATGTTGTGGTAATGTTTCTGCCATATTAATTATCTTTAAAATTATTTATAGTATGTAAAAGATTATGGATTTTGGAAGTATCCACATAGGTTCGCAATTGTTTGATAAGTTCTTCCTCCTCTTTGGCAATTTCGCCCCACTCCCCCAAAAACTGTTCATAGCTAGTTTTTAACCTTTTCAATTTTTCTTGCGCTTTTTGCTGGTCTGATTTTATTTCGTCAGCACTAGGCAAAGGCATAATTACTTTTGCAAATTATTTTTTAACTCAGTAGCAAATTGATTTAAAGTTGTCTGTACTAATTGTTCAAAATTTGGCAAAGAGGTCTTCCAAAAATCAAAAACCATACTATCTTCTACATCATCACGTTCCATTAATTTGCCATAAGCTTCTAGTTGCTCTTTGTTTAAAAGTGGAAACAAAGCCAAACCCAAACGAGTATAGGCTTCGGCCACAAATTTTGGTACAAACTCATCACGCAATTCTTCGGCCATCGTTTCCATGCCGGCCTCGTCCAAAATTTTGTTAATAAAAACTGTTAAATAATCTAATTGTCCTAATTGTGGTTCTTGGGCCATATATTTTTTAAAATAATTAATATTTATTACTTTGTCATCCTGAACTTGTTTCAGGATCCCTGGGATGCTGAAATGAATTCAGCATGACAGTACAAATTATACCACACTTTTACGCAAAACCACAGCCGACATTAAAACCGCACCAATAATAAATCCTGCCAAAGCATTCATTGGTAAATTTGGTCGTACGGGATAGTCGGTAACTACCGGTTCATTAACAATCTTAAAATCTACATCGCCGCCCACATATTCCCAACCATTGCCGACCAAAGCACTCGCTGCCGCCCCCGCCAAAGCCAAAGCATTATTTTTGTCTTTATGGTAAGCACTCACATTTATTACGCCACTGCCATAAATTACACTAGCATTTACGGCTTTTTCCCAATTCTTACGTCTAACTTTTTCGCTAACATTTGTAAATGAAGTTTTGTCTATTTTGTAAGAGCCCTGGAGCATGGTTTTGTTGTAAAAATCACTAGTCGGTACTACTTGTACCAAATTTTCTCCTACTCGCTCGGCAGATTTTACCGCCGTGTAGGGATCAATACCATAACGTGATTTGGAAATTATTAAAATTTGAGCATCGGCCCTGTATTCCAAAGGTGTTACCAAAAGAATAGCAAACGAAAGTATTGCCAAAATTACGCCAGCAAAAAATACTAAGCGCCAATGTTTGCGCAATACCTGGGCTGGGGAGTGTTCTAGAAACATATTTGATAATTTTAGTTGTCATGCTGAACTTGTTTCGTCATCCTGAACTTGTTTCAGGATCCCTGGGATGCTGAAATGAATTCAGCATGACATGTAAATTCAGGATGACATTTTTTTAAAACAGTTAATTATATAATTTAATTATCCACCTGTCAAGCCTAGAAAGTGAGTAACATTTTTGTTACTTTTACAGTTAATTCACTTCCCTGGCGCCAAACAATTACCTCCAAATCATTGGGGGCTGTCCACAACAGATAAGCCAAATTTTTTGCGGTAGTATTTTCGCCATTTATTTTTAAAACTATATCACCTTTGGCAATACTGGAATTTACACTACCAACTTTTTCTATGTAAAAACCAGAAATATTACTGCCTTCTATTTTATTGGCTGCTCGTACAAAATAACCTTGCCAAGGCACTCCCAAATATTGTAATTTTCCGGAAACTAATAATTCATTAATTTGTTTTTCTACCAACCAACCATGACTCAACAAATTATCTTTAACAGCTACACCCACAAATTGTCCTTGATTATTAAAGAAAATTGTTCCGGGAATAAAACTATCTGTTAGTTGCCAACTGTTTTGTGGTTGCCAAATTGACCAAGCAAAATTATTTTCCAAAATATTTTCTTTTTTAATAAAAGTTGCTTCCCAATTATTATTAATTGCCCAAAGCTCTGTGTCCACATTTAAATCTTGCCAAACAGGAAAAGACACTACTCGCAAACCACTAGCGGTAATTTTTAGGTAAAGCATTTTTTCTAATTTGTCGTACAAAACTTTTTCTATTTTATAACTTGTTCCTTGATAATCAATTGCTTCCCAATTTTTTTCCATTCCTGATGTATAATCAGAAACATAAGTCACTAACCAGCCATCAGAACTAATAATCGCACCCTTGGCTATCAAAGCCTGATTATTATAAAACTGTTTAGCAATTTTTTTTCGGACATCATAAATAGATAGCAAACGCTGTTCTATTTGTTTTTGTAAAACTATTTCTGGTTGAACACTGCCGGTAGCATGGCTACCACCTTGGATATTTGTCCAATAAGTAGAACTGCTATATTCGGGCATTACATAGGCTTCGAAAATTAAGGCCGCACTGCCCCCAGCAATAAAAGCCAACAAAGCAAAAAGTAAGAGCCAACGCACATTTTGTAAACGATAATATGTGTCTAGACGACAAACTTTTGCTGGTAAATGCGGAGCATCTCGCTTCATAAAAACATTAAAACTTTAAAAAATTAAATCCACTTAACTATAAAAACTAAAAATAAAACAAAACAAATAATATTAAAAACCAAAAAGGGAATTTGCTTTTTCCATTCCAATCCCCCGGGCGACAAATGAAAGCGTACCAATAATTGCCAAATATACCAAGGCCAAACTGTAAGAAACCCCGATACCAAATAACCAAGTGGTAATAAATGAATCACCCACATCAGTTCGGACAAGGCCAAAGCAATAATCAAACCCCAGAGAAAAAATTTTTCTTTTTCTAGATTAAAATAAAAACCCCACATCACCATGCTTACTCCCCCTGCAAACAAACCTCCCAAAAAACTAATTAACCAAAAAGGTAAACTCGGTAAAAAAACATTTAAAGCAAAAACAAAAGTAAATAAAGCAAATAAATTCCAAGTTAATAAAACATTCATTAAACGGCGCCAGGGTTTGCGCTCGTGAATAAGCATTTCTTCTTCTTTTGGCAAAGAAAATACCAAACCCATAAGCACAGCGCCCAAAACATTCAAAAATCTGGCAATTAATACATCTTCCATTACACTAAGTAAAAACACCAAACCCAAAAAAGTTATAATCATGGTATAAAATTTTCGAGAAAAATCTATTCGCTCATGATTAAACAAATAAAACAAACCAATTTCTAATAAAAATACTAGACTAATTACCAGAATTAACCAAAAACGTGAAGTAAAATTGCGCCAAAAATACAAACCAAAGAAAAACAAACCACTGGCCAAAAATACTCCTAAATATTTTTTAAAATTAAGCATAAATTAATTGACTTTGGTCAATTCACCAATCCAGGTATTTACTTGATTTTTTATTTCCAACAAATCTTTTTGAGATAAATCTTTTTGGATTTTTTGCCACTCTAAATAAATTTTTAAATGAATGTCTAGCTTTTCTATTGGCACGCGCATACTTTCTAAATTTTCTTTAAAAGCCAATAAATATTTTTCTTTGTCGGTTTTTAAATCCCATTCTTTTTGCCAATTTGCCCAAGTGTCCAAATAACGAGCACTCACCTCGGCTGAACCAATATTATAATTAAGCTGTTTTACTGTAGAACTCACTTCTGTGTTAAACTGCTGATTATTTACTTTTTTAATAAAAATCAACAAAATGACTACTGTAGATAAAACAATTCCCAAAGCAATTAAAGTAAAAAATAACAAAATCCAATTATTCTTTAGATTTTTATGCCAAAACATAGACTAAAACTTGATTAATTAGCATAATTATTATACACTACTCCTGCGAATTATGCAAAAATATGACCCCCTACGCCGTTAACAAAAAAGCCCAATTTGACTACGAACTTCTAGAAAAATACGAAGCTGGTTTAGTGCTGTCCGGGGCCGAGGTAAAATCAATTAGAAATGGACATATTAGTCTAAAAGGCAGTTTTGTTAATTTTTACAATAATCAAGCTTTTTTGGTAAATGCCCATGTGGCCAAATACAAGTTTGCTAGCAATCAAAAAAACTACGAACCCGAGCACAATCGCCAACTATTGTTAAAAGACAAAGAAATCAATTATTTAAGAGGAAAATTACAGGTAGTTGGCTTGACAATTGTACCAATTTCCTTGTATAATAAGGGCCGTCACATAAAGCTAGAAATAGCCGTGGCTAGAGGAAAAAAGAAATACGATAAACGTGAAAGTATTAAAAAACGCGAATTAGACAGAGAAATTGGGAAAAAAATGAAAATTGTAAATTGATCATTGAAAATTTCTATTGGGGATGACAGGGTTCGATAGACGGACCAAGTTATCTATGACTTGCATGCCGAGCTGTCTAACTCGTTAAACTGGGCAAATTCTACGTGCAAACGTAATCAGCCGTGTAAAGAATGTATTAGCCAACGCTTTTACTGTTCGTACATTGGCTTCTGCTCTCGTTTAATCACTTGAGCCATCGTAACCACAATACTCAATAGTGGAACTACGGTGTAAATCATTGAGCGTAGGCCAAATCAATTGTCTTTATTGATTTGCTGAAAGACTAAAAGACTAGTCAATTACTTTTTTGCATTTTTCTAGGTAGTTGGCAAAACAACAAAAGTGCTAAACATGTAGAAAGCATTCATAACCCGCTCTAGACCCGGGTTCAATTCCCGGCATCTCCACCGTTCGACTCACTCGTCCTTTCAGTCCTCGTTCGCTCACGGTAAACCGTTCTCCTCTTATTTAGAGAAACAATGGTGTGCCAAGTGAGTCGAATGCACTGAGCGAAACGAAGTGAAGCCGAAGTGTATATTCTTAAAAAAATTATGAATTATTACACCTACATTGCTCGCTGTAATGATGAAAGCCTGTACACAGGAATAACTAATGACATTCTTAAAAGAGAAAAAAGACATAACCAAGGTTTTGGCTCAAATTATACAAGAGCAAGATTACCAATCAAAATTATTTACTTTGAAAAATTTAATAATTTAAAAGAAGCTGCTAGACGAGAAATACAAATAAAAGGTTGGACAAAAATTAAAAAAGAAAATTTAATAAAAGGCGAACACCCTACTAAAAATTTATTATGAGAATTAGCCGTAAAAAACGTCCCGATAAACCACTAATCCCTTTTTACAATGTAAACAGTAATATTAAAGTACTCGAAGTACGTGTTTTGGATTTGGAAGGAAACAATGTAGGAGTTATGACTACAGAAGCCGCGATTGCCTTGGCCGCAGAAAAAGAAATGGACTTGGTAGAAATCAACCCCAAAGCCGATCCCCCAGTTTGCAAACTAATTGATTTTTCTCATTTTAAATATCAAAAAGAAAAAGAACTACGCAAGCAAAAAGCTGGCGCCCACGAAAGTGAAACCAAAGGCATTCGTCTTTCTATTAGAATTAGTGAGCATGATTTGGGAGTACGCTTGGATCAAGCAGAAAAATTTTTAGGTAGAGGCGACAAGGTAAAACCCGAACTAATTTTGCGTGGTCGTGAAAACACCCAACCACAAATTGCCTTTGCCGTGGTCAAAAAATTCTACGATAGCTTGGCTGCCAAAATGGAAATCCGTTATGAACAAGAACCAATCAAACAAGCCAACAAAATCATGGCCATTATCTCCCGCCGTTAACTATTGACCCTTCAACTCAGGGTCAAGACTGTCTTCGACTCCGAAGTCGCTCAGACTCGAAAAGAGCGCACAGTCGAATGCTTGACAAAAAACCCCTTTTATACTATAATCACGACACTTATTTATTTAATATATATGAAAGCAAAAACACACAAAGGCGCTTCCAAAAGATTTAAAGTTACCAAGAGCAAAACTGGCTTAAAAGTTTTAAAACGCACTGATGGCCAAGACCATTTTAATTCTCGTGAATCGGGCAATACCAAAAGAAATAAACGTTCTGATCACGAAATGGCCCAAGCCATGAAACAAACTATTCTTAGAGCTCTAAAAAATTATTAAAATTAAATGTCATCCTGAACTTGTTTCAGGACCCCCTAGGATGCTGAAATAAATTCAGCATGACAATATAACAAACATATGCCAAGAGTAAAACGAGGTTTACACCATAGTAAACGCCGCCGTAATATATTACAAAAAGCCAAAGGCTTTGAAGGCAAACGCCGAACACATCTTAAACTAGCCAAAACAGCTATTACCAAAGCTGGTGCTTATGCTTATGCTGATCGCCGCAAAAAGAAAAGAACCATGCGCGCCAACTGGAATGTAAATGTTAATGCTGCCGCTCGCTTAAACAACACTACTTATAGCAAATTAATTGGCGCTTTGAAAAAGAAAAATATTGAATTGGATCGTAAAGTATTATCACAAATGGCTGCCAACTTACCAAATGTTTTTGCCGAAATTGTAAAATTTGCCAACGAATAATTCCTGCCCCTTTATAAAAGGAAAGCTGTTTCCCAGTTTTCCTCCCCCTATGAGGGGGAGGTCAGGAGGGGGTTTGTACACAGTCACCTATTGACAAAACCCCCAAAATGTGCTACAATACTCTATTAAATTCAAGGCCCGCTGTGTGTTTGGCATAGGGCGGAAGCACCCCCTCCTTTGCTTCCAATGTCCAGTGCCGAACACCAAGCGGGTCTTTTTTATTAAATAAAAAAACATCTCAATTTATTTGGGATGTTTTTATTTTTGGTAATACTTGATTATTTTTTATTTTTCTTTGGTTTCTTTTTTTCTTTTTTTTGAGAATTGTTTCCTTTTGCCATAGAAATTTTATTAAAAATTATGCGGAAGGGGCGAGATTCGAACTCGCGAGCCGCTTTCGCGGCTGACAGTTTTCAAGACTGTTGCCTTAAACCGCTCGGCCACCCTTCCAAATTTTATTGATATTTTTGTAAAGTAATTTTAAGTCTGACTCTTATTTCTTTTCTACCATCACTGGTTTTAAGATATTTTTCTCTTAAAAGAGCCTCTGTTTTTGTGGGATACGCTTCATAACAAATTAAACTTAGAGGACGACGATGCTTTGTTGAATCAACCTTACCATTATCATGTTCTGATTTTCTTAAACGTAAATCTTTTGTAGAGCCTATATAAAATTTTTTATCTTTAAGGCTTAATAAAATATATACGTAGTACATAAGATAAATGAGATTCGCCCGGCATACGCCGGGCGTGGGGCGTATGCCCCACGAACTCGCGAGCCGCTTTCGCGGCTGACAGTTTTCAAGACTGTTGCCTTAAACCGCTCGGCCACCTCTCCATTCGAAATTGCAATCATTATAATTTATTTTAGCACTTTTGTCCAGACTGGAATTTGAGAGTTGGGATTCGGCTTCGGCTCAAATTTTTTTCCAAAAATTTGGCCTAGCCACCAGCTCGCGGTTTTGCTCGTCACCAAAACTCGCAAAACATCGCTCCGCTGTTCTCATCCCGCACGCGACCAAAGCAGTTTGGTCGCTCCTCTCCGCGCATCAAAAAAAATGCCTAACCAGCATTTTTTCTCGCGCGGTGTATGTGAGTTAAGTAACCCACATTTTCAATCAGTATAAGGGTTTTTGAGGTATTTGTCCAGGGGACAATTTGAGGCATGTGAGTCGGGGTAAAATGAGACAAATGAGACACTGTAGAGGGGGTTGAGTAAAGTGTATCAAAAGCGTTATTTTTTTCTAAAATTAGAGAAAAAAATCACTCGTATTTCTACAAGTGATTCTATGATTCAAACCATTCTCCCAATAACGACTAAAATATAAATCATTATTGGGAGTTGGAATGGCTTGACGAGCACTGTACCACACCACCTCCCTCCGCTAGTGCGGCAAGTATGTGATGCGTGTGCCGGCCGATTTTGGCCGAATAAACCGCGCGCCCTCCCCGAACGCGTGGGTGCGTTGAAAGGATCAAAAACGATTCTCACGCACGAAGAACCGTCGATGGCAGGCTACCGCTGGAACGGCTTGCAGATGCCGGAGGTCTCTTTCCACTCTTGGGCTCTCAACAGAACCTTCCGGTGTCTCTTCGGGAGATCCCTCACGTGCGCACCTTGCGGACCACCCAGACTGCAGGCGAGCGGACGTACCTGTGTTTCATAGAACTTGGCACGTTCGTCCGCCTTCCACCGCCTCGCAGCTTCATCAGCCAGACGTTTTTTGTTACGTTCTTCCTCTTCCGCTCTTTCCTTGGCCAGCGCTGCCTGCCGGCGACGTTCCGCAGGGCTGATGCCACTGCTGAAGGCGTCGATGATGGCGCCTGCAACACGCAGCACCACGAGTAGGACCAGGAAGTAGCAGAAGACCTGCCCCAAGCCGATGAGGCTATACGGAACGAGATGCCCGGCGTTAGCAGAAGCACGGTCGTGAAGTGCCGGCTCTTCTTGCCCTGCATGCTGAAGTAGCAGGAAGGCGTCCCCATGCCGTCCCAGTCGGGGTGTTCGCTTCCGTCCTGGCATTGCACCAGATCCATCTCCCATGGATGCCAGAGCGGCTTCAGATGCAGGTCGCGTCGTCCGATGAGGAAGAGGACGAGGACAAGAACCACGCCGATGATCTGCCGCAACACGAGCATACAGAACAGGCTGATGATCCAGTATACCAGCATCACCGGTATCTGGATGCTGAAGGCCACCATCATACGCCGTCTGAAGATGCACTCGTTGTCGGGCGGCTGTCCGAACCAGAGGTTGACCCATCGCCACATCCAGCCCTTCGGCTTCTTGGCGAAGAACTCAGGCTCGACTTCCACTTCGGTGGTGAAGGTGTAGGGAAGGGAGTTGTCCGAACGCTGGTAGCTGGTCTCGAAGCTCATCGTCATGGAGTATTGGCCATGATCCTTCTTGAGTCCACGAGCCATGTGTTCTTGAGCTTTTTGCCTCGAATCCCACTCCGATTTACCGACGATGTTCGCCACCAGGACGAACTTCCCAGCACGATGGAACTCGATGGAACCGATTCCGCGCTCCAGGGGCCAAGCCCCACGCGCGACGTCCTGGAAGGTCACCTCTCCATGATCGCCCACGTGTCTTTCGAAGACGGCGACGAACATGTAGGGAAACCGGATCTCGCGCTGGTGCAATATCTCCACGGTCTTGGTGTTGAGGCACCAGGTGAATCTCAGGGTCGGCCAGCCCAGCCGATCCTGGTTCAGGTTCAGTTGGAAGAGGGGCTGTTCGTGCGGATCGATGTTCGAGAACATGAACGTGTCGCCCCCGTCGCTCTGCCGCGCGACTTGTGCGGTCGGAGCCGGTATTGCTACCGATCTCGTCACCGAAATAGCCGGTGCAGGAGCACCAACTCCGTTGCCTTTGCGACCACCTTGGCCGCTTTTTCTGTTCTTCGACATGGCCGTACCCTTTCGTGTCGATGTTTCTTGTCGTTTAGCCACATATTTAAACCGCGGGAGGTGCGGTTAGTCGGGTTGGACGAACCAGTAAATAGCATAAAGCAACCCAAAAAGGATCGCGTTGATAAAGAGCATATATATTCCCTAATAACTAGGGCAAATCTATACACATTTAAGCAGAGAGAGAGGGTTTTGTCAATATATTTTAGTTGAATATTTGCTGTTTTTCAGTTAGAATAACAACATGACCAAAAAGAACAAAAAAACTAATGCTTTTGAAATACTCCCTAAAATCCATCGGGTAAATTTGGATTTGATGAAAAAGGTTGTATACAGTGAAAAATTTCAATCTGATATCTTAAAAATTAGAAGTATTTTTGGTATCAATAAAGACGGTTTTTTGAATAGCCAAGAAAATAGCTTATGGCACAAAAAAATGGTTTTACAAACAGACATAGATTCGACCAATAAAAAATATCTTAAAGCATTAAAAGAAATTGGAATTAAACGAGATAAGGGATTATACAAAAGACTATCGGATTACGAATCAGAACTGAAGATAGTAAATGACACTTACATTAAGTTAAATTATTTTAATCAACTAATAACTGAAGTTGTATTAAGATATAATCTGCCAGTCCATTATAAGGATAGCATTAGAAACTACATATTTTTTAATAAAGTACATGCTCCAAGCACTAATCACGCAATCTCATTCGATTTTAATAAAGAGTTTATTAGTGTGGCGATTTATAACAAACCAACAAGAGATGAATGGAAAATGATAAAAGAAGAAGTGGAATTGCAACTTAAATTTATAAAAAATAAAAAAATTAAATTTTTAAAGAAATGTCATTACCCGCTTGGAGATGTGGAGATGCACCCGATGAAGGCATTTGATGAAAATATAAAATTGATGAAATTATCAAAAAAGAAGAACGATATGATTAATAACGAAGATGGAGATTATAAATGGGCAGATCAGGATATAGCCACTGAGTTTTTACCAGAAGATGCTACAAAGTCAGATGTGGATAAATTTATTCCTAAAATGAGAAAAATCAGAAGTAGAATGAATAAATTATCTAAAATAAGCTAAAAATCTTTTTCAGTTACTTGTAACAATTAATGTCACAATTAATAATGTTGCGTTTTGTATAATACCTATCGTTAGGTATTTTTTTAATTCATTAACTAACAAATATATGACTAACCAAAGTCAAAACATCAACATCGTCCAGGTTCCGATTAATGACCTGAAACCAACAGAGTATAACCCACGCAAGTGGGATGAAGTTGCAGTAGAGCAACTCACAGAAAGTATAAATAGATTTGGTCTGGTAGACCCTATTATCGCCAATGGTGCAGATAATAGAAAGAATGTCGTTATCGGCGGGCACTTCAGATTATTCGTTGCCCAAAAAATGGGATACACGGAGATGCCAGTTGTATATATAAATCTACCTGAAATAAATAAGGAGAAGGAACTTAATTTACGCCTAAACAAAAATACTGGGGAATGGGATCTAAATCTTTTAGCTGAATTTGACGAAAGCTTTTTAGCTGATGTTGGATTTAGTAGCGAAGATATAGATGACATATTCGAAGTTGAAGACACACCCGAACAATTTGATTTACAAAAAGAGTTAGATAAATTGAATATTACAAATATCGAAATTAAAAAAGGAGATCGTTGGTTATTAGGCGACAGTGTCCTCTACTGCGGAGATTCCACCATAGAAGATGACATGCAAAAACTAATGAATGGCGAAAAAGCAAATATGTGCTTTACGGACCCACCCTACATTTTAGATTACTTAAAAGCTGGTAAACGCAAAGGCAATCCAACTGAAGGATTTGGGGCTAAGAAAAATCGTCGTTATCTTGAAACCGATGTACTACCAGATGACTTTACAGAAAAATGGATGACTAACATCAAAAACATTGCTAAAGACGACTTTTCAATTATTGTCTACGAAAATTGGAAAAACATCCCAACTATCTGGGACGAAATGGCCAAACACTGGAAGATTAAAAACATGTTGGTCTGGCATTTACCTAATCGCACGCAGGGATTTGCGGCCAAACACAAATTCTTTAGTAAACACGATATCGCCATGGTTGGTGCCTCAGGCGATGTTGAATATAATTTAGAAGATGAGGAACAAGAATTGCAAAATGAATATGAAACGGCGTTGTATGCCATTAGCGGAAAACCACAGTGGGAAGGATACGAAAAAGGTAAAAAGATTTGTCCTAGTGATTTTATTGAATTCAATGCTGACGACGCTAAACATTCTGGACAAGGCATAATCTTTGGCACTAAACCACTACAAATTTTAATTCCATATATCAAAGTACTCACCAAACGTGGAGACCTAATAGTTGAACCCTTTGGTGGTAGTGGTTCGACTTTAATAGCAGCGACGAAAATGAATCGACGCTGTTATATTATGGAAAAATCTCCAGTCTACGCTGAAGTTATCCGCAATCGTTGGGAAAAGCTAACTGGTAAGAAAGCAATTAAATATGAAAATGTCCAAAGCTAAAATTAAAAAGAAAATGATTGAACTGGCTAGCGATAATCCCGTCGTCAGTTCTTTATGCCACAAGTTTGATATTTCTCGAGCCACTTTTTATCGGTGGTTTAATGAAGACGACGCATTTAAAGAAGAATTCAATAAATCTAAAATTATTGGTATTACTGGTATGTGTGATGTTGCTGAATCTAGAATTATAAGTCTAGTCAAAGGTAGTAACGAATATGTGGCGCTCAATGCTTCAAAATATATTTTGGATCACAATAGCCCAAGATATAAAGAAGCCAACCAAGGATATATAAGAATAAAGCTTGAAAACAAATTACGTGAAGCAGAAAACGAAAAAAAGGAGTTGATTGAAAAAACTATAGAGGGAATTCAAGTTTTTATACAACAAGGAAAACAAAAGGAGGAGGAGAATGAAGATAAGATTAAAGGGAATCAAATTACGTTCGTGAATTTTAGTAAGTCAGATGATAAATCTACTAACATTCAGGACTCAAAGTCCGAGACGGATAAACCTTCAGTAGAGCCTCAAGAGAATCAAACGACTTCAAATAACTCGGACTTAAACTCTTCCAACCAGGACAACTCGCGGGATAATAGTATTTAGTTTTATAGTGAGAAGAAGTGTAATATTTATTAGTTGTCTGATTTGTCTCGTTCACTTGTGTGGTAGATGTAGAAGCACTTTGAGTAGTGTTTCCATTGCAAGTATCCGGTGACCACAAACCTCTTAAATTTTCCTCGGCTATTTTCTGTGCCGTTTTAAATTCAACTTGGTATTTATATGGTTTTTTATAAGTATATTCATGAGCATAACCTTGTTCAATCATGTATTTGTTATAGAATAACCCATCTTCACGATAAATATACGCAAGTGGACGGCCGTATATATCCAAATCGCCATAATTAAGCTCTCTTTCTATTCTTACTTTTTTACCGATTAATAGTTCTTTGGCTTTGTTTGATGCTTCTTTTCCAAAACACTGAACTTCTTTTCTTGGGTCTAGTGTTTCGGGTGTGTCCATACCAATCAAACGATAGGAAGAAATTGTGCCGTCGACATTAATTTTAATGGTATCACCATCTGTTACTCCTGCAACTGCATAATACGTTATCTTATCTTCGGGTGTTTCAACTGCACCTTGTTTAACAATAGGTTTGGGTACATATTCATTAATAACTGGTTTAGTATTTTCGCTAGTAGTATTTTTTACTTCTTCCGTAGTTGTCGCAGTTAACTGTTCAATTTTGAGTTCAGTAGTAGTAACAATTTCTGTTTTATTGGTTTCTCTTGGTTGAGAAAAATCTAAATTAACTTTTTGTTCGGCACCTGCAAAGACTCCAATAGAAAAAAATAAAACAGCACTTGCTGTTCCGAAGACTTTAAGAATAAATTTTCTGGTTACTTCTTTATTCTTAAATATCTTTTTAAACTTGTCAGGCGAAATTAAGCCGACAATCAGAGATATAAATGAAATTAAAAACAAAAAGACAGATAGTTTTTCCATAAATTTGTAGGTTAGGATTTATGTAGGGTTCAGGAAACAAAAAAGGTCTCCCGAACCAGCTGACGCCCCCTTACGGAAACGCCACTACATCCTTTCGAATGTAGACCTAACCTACAAGTACTGGTCGGAAGACCATCTTTATAGGTTAGGGTTTGGCGACCATGCCCTTGCGGGTTTAGGCGGTTAAATTGTTAAATTTTATGGCTTATCTCTGCCGTGCATAAGTTTCAAAATATCTTCTTTTTTATAACGACGGTCTTTGCGTTGACCAAAGCGGACAGACTGTAAAATGCCTTTTTTATCCCATTGACGAAGAGTATTAGGATGAACACTAAGCAATTTGCTTGCCGCTGATAATGTTAAAAGCTGTGGAACGGTTTGGTCAGTCATAATTGATAGCGGACTCGCTATTTGTTAACATTAGACTACAATAAGCAACAGTTTATTGCAACTATGACGATGAAAATTGACGAGGAATACAAAACCTACACAGCTTTTGTTACGAAACTCGCTGTTATAAAGCAACTCTTGCTTAATCAGGAAGAACCTTCTTATATCTTGGAACGCTACACTCAGAAACACTTACTAAGTGAGGAGCAGTTTCAAGGGATACAATCTTTGGTTAACAAAGACAAGAACGAGTTAATAAGACTCTTGGACAAAAGTATAAAAGATTTCATGGCTGGTAGACATCTCGATAAAATTACAAATCCAGAGCTAATAAAATACTCCTATAAATACCAAAAAGATAACTTTATCAACAAAATCGCAGATTATATAAAACAATATGGACTAAAAATACCACTCCATTTCGAGGAGGACGCTTCTCTCTTCGGAGAGAACACAACCAGGATAACCTTCATAGAAACTTTAATAGCCTTAGAGTCGGAAGGATTTATCTCGATTGTTAGTATTAGAGAAGGGACTTCAAAACCACACGAAATCATTACCGCAGACGCTGGCGTTTGGTCTTTGACCAAAGATGAAAACAGAAGTGGTTTTACCGTTTACCCAGTTCCTATTGCTACTATACAGCTTACAAGAAAGTTAATTAGCCTTATCGAGCCCCGACTCTCATATACCCCTCACAAACTGTCCTTCAAAGGCAAAGTAATTTTTATTCCAGAAGGCGACCAAGATACACTCTGTAGGGTAATTTTGCGAAATAAAAATGCAATGAAAAGAGAGTGGTCATGGGATGAAGTGCTAGAAAAATCAGGAGAAAGAAATATCGACACAAATATGTGGCGCAGGGTTTATAACGCAGGGCGTGAGATCAATAAAAAAGTGGCAATAGAAACAACAATTAAGGATCTGCTCGATGTTAGAAAGCAGACAATCTCAGTAAACACAAAATATCTGCCATTTCCCCCGAACAAGTAGTTAGATAACTTTATATAACCCCTTAGGAGCTAGGCTTATGTTAATAGCCTAGCTTTTTTTATAACTATGAACCAGCAATTAAACGAGAATTACTATCAGACCAGCGATCTATCTCTCGCCACAACCCTCTCTTTATTTGCGCCGATAGAAGAAATTGATCGTTCTACTAATCCCCGCAAAGCACTGATTTCCGAAACGAAATCAAAATCTCGCCTCAGACCTATTTTAATCAGTTGCGTGTCGTGAAGGCACGGCTCTATGCCAACGAATAACTATGATAGATAAAAATTTACTATTGGAACTAAAACAAATCTTAAAAGAAGACTTTGATCTGGAATTAAGCCTCCAGGAAGTTACAGAGATAGGCACAACCCTACTGGCTTTTACCGAGACTTTATTAAAAATCGAGTCAACAAACAGTGGAGGAAACAGTTATGACGCCCATAGATAAATTTGTAAGCATTCTAAAACCGCTTTTATTAGCAGGGTGCGGTATTGAATTAACCACAGAAGAAGCGTCGATTGTGGCAAATACGCTGACAGATTTCTTTGAGGCATTGGCATTAATCGAACACAAAAAGGATTGTCCTAAGAAAGAAAAGCTTGAAGAATACTTGAGACAAAAATGGGGCGGTAAAAGAAAAATTAATATGACCATAAATAACCATGATGATCTCAATTAACGATATAACTATCAAAATTAAACTCTTGAAATCAGAAACCATGCTAGCCCAGGCAACCGTAATACTTTTTGGTGTCTGGAAAGAACATGGCTGGAAGGTGTTGAGATCTGATCGACCACATCCAAAACATCAAGATTCCCTATGGTTTCAAGCGCCAAGCTATCGACTAGGTAGTGGTTGGCACGAAATCGTCTTTATCGATGATCTTGATCTATACGAGGCTGTGATAGAGAAGATTTACAACGCCTATTGCCTTGCCAAAAGCAAACAACCCGATCAGGGAGAAAAAGAGGAAGAAATCAATCCAGAGGATGTCGATTTAGAAAGCATTAACTTATGAAAAGACATAGTAACTATATAGGGACTTATAAAGGGAATTTTATAGTAACAATTTTTCCCTTTAAGAGGAAATGTATTTATATAAGTTACTATAGCTAATTTAACTATGAATATCGTTACATCAAAGATACCAGGAGAACGAGCAAAACAATACGCCGCTTGGCTTCTTTATTGCGAAGTAGGCAGTTTAGAAAAAACGCTCAGGATGTGGGAGCGAATTTCAGCTCAAGATGATACCGAAATGATACCGTTTTTTGGGGTTTTCCTGGGTAAACCCGCTGGTTTGGCAACACTCAAACGCTGGTCAGTCAAATATCGCTGGCAGGAACGAACTGAGTTGAAAAACACAGAAGATCTGGAAGACATGAGGTTCAAGTTTAAGAGGATTAAGCAAACAAGAGCATATAAAATTGCCATTTTATTAGACAGGGTTCTTGATAGATTGGGTCGGCAGTTGGATCAAGGCATGTATGTCAGCACAAGAGATCTTTACACGCTTTGGAAGATGCACCGAGTTGAAGAGGGACTGAGTATCGGAAACTACCAAGTTATCACTTACCAAGAACCGCCAGCAGAACCAAAAACCCCAGAAGAAATAGAGTTAGACAAGAAGATACAGGAAATAGTCAGTAGGTATCACAAGAACAACGACAAGGAGGAGCAACCTACCATTACTTGATATTGCCAAACAATTTGTTTATGTTCTGTGTTACATCAAAATTACTATGAAAACTGCCATATTCTGCCGAGTAAGCAGTAAAGAACAAGAAGAAACAGGCTACTCCCTGCCAGCTCAGGAGAAGTTCTTGAGAGAGTATGCTGACAAACAGGGCTTGGAAGTCGCCAAAGTCTTCGCCGTCTCCGAGTCCGCAGCAGGCAAGGTTCAGAGAAAAATCTTCATCGAGATGGTCGCCTATGTCCGCAAGCATACCATTCCCACGATTATCGTGGAAACAACTGACCGTTTAACCAGGAATTTCTCTGATGTCCCCACCATTGACTTATGGATTACCGAGAACGAAGAACACCAAGTCCACCTGGCAAAAGAAGGCTGTATCCTCCACAACTCCTCCCGCTCTCACGAATGGTTTATGTGGCGGGTCAAAGTGGCCACCGCCGAGTATTACGTCCGTCTTCTTTCAGAGAATGTGAAGAAGGGGCAGAAAGAAAAACTAGCCCAAGGCTGGATCCCCACCAAACCACCACTTGGGTACAAAACAGTGGGTGAAACCGGCCACAAAATCCATGTCGTTGATGAAGGTGCTTCTAAGCTAGTAATCAAGATGTTTGAGCTCTACGCCTCCGGCGATTATTCCATCAAAAAGCTTGCAACCACTATGTATGAAGAAGGCATGCGCTCACCGCAGGGCAACAGACTGGCGATCAGCAGGACCCACTCCCTGCTGCGTGATCCTTTCTATATGGGTAAAATAAGGTGGAACAATGAGATCAGCGAAGGCAAACATCAACCGTTAATCAGTAAAGAACTATTTGATAAGGTCCAAAATATGCTTGTGAGCAAAACCACCCCTAAATATATGAAGCACGACTACCTCTTCAAAGGATTAATCCGCTGTGCAGGCTGTGACGGACTGATTACCTGGGAACTACATCGGGGTCATCACTACGGACATTGCAACCACTATCACGACTGTACCCAAGAAACGTGGGTCAAGGAACCGGAAACCGAAGAACAACTCTTAGACGGTTTTGATAGCCTCCGCATCAAA
>LBSX01000015.1 GCA_000990355.1 Candidatus Magasanikbacteria bacterium GW2011_GWC2_37_14 | reverse complement strand
CTTAAAGGTGAACCGGCCATATATTTCTAAGGGTTAAAAGTGTTACCCTTAGTTTACCAGAGTGTTACCGGTTAAGGTGTACTATACAGCCCTTGACAACCCTTTCAAAATATTCTATAATATCGCCACTTAATACATCCCTACCCAGGGAGCTTGTGTGGACTGTGTCTCCCGCAAGTTAAATTAATTTTTAACTTTAGACACAAGAACAACGCATAAGAAGCGTTTTTTTATTTATATGACAGTAAAAAAAGATTCCGCTGAGGAAAAAAATCCAGAATTAGACAGTTCCAAAAAAAGTTTTTTGGAATTGGTAAAAGATTTTTTTGCTAAATTGCCAAAAGAAGGTGATTTGGTAAAAGGTAAAGTAGTTTCTATCACCAACGGTGCAGTGCGCATCGACATCGACGGCGTGGCTGTGGGTGTAGTTCGTGGCAAAGAATTATTTGGTGAATCCCACACTTATTCTGATTTAAAAATTGGCGACGAAGTAGAAGCCACTGTTTTGGAACAAGAAAATGAAATGGGAGAAATGGAATTATCATTCCGCGTAGCTGGCAACAAATTGGTTTGGACCAAAATGGATGAATATCGCAAAGATGGTATTACCATTAATGCCAAAGTTACCAATGCCAACAAAGGTGGTTTAATGATGCAAACCGACGCTCTGCAAGGTTTTATGCCAGTGTCACAATTAAATCCTGATCATTATCCACGCGTACCAGGTGGCGACAAAAACAGAATTTTGGAACATTTAAAAAGTTTGGTTGGTCAAAATTTACAAGTAAAAGTAATTGATGTAAATGAAGCAGACAATAAATTGATTGTTTCGGAAAAAGCTGTTTGGGAAGACGAACAAAAAGCTGTTTTGGATTCTTTTAAAGTTGGCGACATTGTTGAAGGCGAAGTTTCGGCCCTTACTTCTTTTGGTGCCTTTATTAAATTTGGTGAAAACATGGAAGGCTTGGTACATATTTCCGAAATTGTTTGGCAGAGAATTGATCACCCCAAAGATGTCTTAAAAGTTGGCGATAAAGTTCAAGCTCAAATTATCGATATTAATAAATCCAAAATTTATTTATCCATGCGTCGCTTGGTAGAAGATCCTTGGAAAAAAGTTAAAGATAAATATAAAGTTGGTGACATTGTCGAAGGCTTAATCCACAAAACAGAATTGTTTGGACTAATGATTAAATTAGACGACGAAATTCATGGTTTGGCTCATTTATCCGAGCTTACCGATAGTCCGGATGTAGATAACAAAGCCTTAAAAGAAAAATTTGCTGTTGGTTCCAAACATAATTTTGAAATTATTTCTATTGAACCATCGGAACATCGTTTGGGTTTAAAATTAGAAGGTGTAAAAGGTAAAAAACCTGTTAAAGCAGAAAAAGCAGAAAAGAAAGTTAAAGAAGATAAAGTTGAAGTACAGACGCAAGATCTTGCGTCTGTACCAGAAGTAGAGGAAACAAAAGCTGAATAAAATTGTCATCCTGAATTTATTTCAGGATCTAATAATAATTTAAAAGAGCAAGCTAAACCCTTGCTTTTTTTATATATTTCTGTTAGTCTAATTATTATGGAGGGCTTGGAGGGAAAATAACCGAGCTCTTTTACAAATAAATAACCTAGGCAAAACTTGCTTTAGGCAGGTTTAAAATATGGCGTAAGCGTAACTAACCCAACAACTGCGAGGAGGAGGTCATGGGAGTATTTACTCTTGACCACACACAACTCCTGGCAGTTGCTAAGGAGTTGTGTCGTAAGGCCAAAAAGCAACACGTGGTAGAAAAAGAAATACCAGTAAGGATTTCAGAATTATGGATTCAGCAGAATGTTGCTTTGCTTGGTGGTGATGGACAGTTTTCTCGAGAAAGACGTCGTAAGGCATTATTGGCTTTGCAAGGATTGGGAGTGCTGGTACGTGAGAATGGGGGGTACACTGTGGTGTTCCCTAAAAAGTGTTTGGCCAAGGTTGAAGTACAGCCTGGCCCAGAATCGGACGAGAGGAAAGAACAACAGGAAGGGGAGGAAGAAGCCATGGACATCAAGAGTTTGCGTTTCCAGATCTTCGTGGCCATCATGGTCCTCGTCGAAAAGAACCGCGAAGAAGGGGTCAAGCGAGGGACCTTGGAAAGCAAGGTCGATGATCTGCACAAGCTCGGCGAGCAGGGAATAAAGGAACTACTGAGCGAGATGATCCGGAGGGCCTGGATCAGGAACAAGGGGAGCGACAAGCATTCCTGCTACATTCCTGTTCATCCTGGCCGCTTCACGTCTCTTGCGCGTCTAAGCGCGGAAGTGCTTCGCCAATTGTGCAAAGAGCATGAGCGGCAGTACCGTGAGACGTGCGAGGACGCAAACCAGCTTCTCTGGGCTTTGGGCCCAGTAGAACCACCTGCTTCGGCTCAAGATGAACCTCTGGCTCTGGAAGATGACATCGCCTCGAACGGCAAGCCTGTCGTCACCCTGTCGAGCCCCAGGCCACCGAGTAGTATCTTCGAACTGGCCTTTATGGGTATTCTGTACTTGCTTGGAGATGGAAAATCGCGAACAGCGATCAAGATCTGCAAGCATCTCAAGCCTGCGGCCAGGCTCGGCGAATGGCTCGGCCAGTTGCTTCTCGACATGGAAAAAATGGGTTGGCTCGAAAGCAACCTGGACGGAGAGGAGCAACTGACCTACACACTTCTGGAACAGCATCAAGGGCTTTACCGCCGTATGGAAATGGGTGGTGCAGAATGGCTCACGGCCATGTGCGCCAAACACAAGGTAGTAGTGCCCGAACGGTCTACTATCACGGCGGTCATCATGCTTCTGGGTCCAGTAGAACCGTTCGATGGCTCTGCTGTCCCCGCTGTTCCGTCTGCTACCCCGCCCGTCGTTCCGCCCGAACCTCAACCGTCCGAACCTGCTACCCAGCCCGTCGTCGAGCCCACCACCGCTCCGTCCGTCGGCGTCGAGTCTCTTCCTGAGGCCGTCGCCGAACCCGTCGTTCCGCCCGAACCCGAACCTACTACTCTGCCCGTCGTGGGGTCCGTACCCTTCGATATCAATCAGGTCCAGCCCGTGGATCTGAAATTGGGTTCTCCGTTCATCGAACGCTACAGTCTCGTCTTCGTGGCGGTGGGAGGTAGAACAATACCCTTTGACCAAGGCGAAAGGCTTACGGGGCTGAAGACAACGTGCTCACCAGGCAAGACCAGTTCGGCCGGCGTCTTCTGGTTCACAGCAAGAACAAAGGGATGGGTGAAGTTCGTGGGAAAACGGGGAGGAAAACTGGAGATCCAGTTCCTCAAAGATCCTGACGGCAAGAAGTGGGAGTTCACGGAATCGTCCGAACCTGCTACCCCGCTCGTCGTCGAGCCCACCTCCGATCCATCCGTTGCCGTCGAACCTCCTCCCGAGGCCGTCGTCGAGCCCGTCCCCGCTCCGTCCGTCGGCGTCGAACCTCTTCCTGAGGTCGTCGCCGAACCCGTCGTTCCGCCCGAACCTGCTACCTCGCCCTCGTCTCAGTCGACGTTCGACTTCGCTTCGGTGGTCCCCATCGCCGAAGAAGGCGTGTCCATGAACAGGCTTCAACGCCTGGGTCTGGTCTTCGATGCGATCGAAGGTCGTGACGTGCCCATGGACGAGGGGATCAGGATTTCCGGTATGGAACCTATCCCCTTCGAAGGTGGCGAGAGCTATTCCGGTGGCTACAAGTACTATGTAGACATGCGGAAGAGGGGTTACGTAGCTCTGGAAGGCGAGAGGGGTAATCTGGTGATTCGCTTCCTCATGAACCCTCACAACGACCAACTCTGGACCTTTCAGGAGCCCACCGCTTCCTTCGAAGCGTTCGTTCCCGCGCCCGTCGCCCCTGCTACCCCGCCGCCACCCGCCGCTGAGTCCGACGCGTCCGTCGAGCAAGAGCTGGCTGACGCCGTGGATGGTCTCTATGCCATGCAGGCTGGAGCCGAGGCTCTTCCTCATGACAGGTGCGATGAAGAACTCCCTGGCGAGGCTCCGTTCGACCCCGCCAGGAAGATCCTCGTCGTAGATGGCGTGGATTTGAACATGCCCGGGGCGGGCGACAGCGTCTCTCTGGGGGTAGCATTCGACGCTGGGGACACCTTCAACCCCAATCCTCCATCCGTCGTCCCCGCGGTTGTCGAACCTGCTACCCCGCTCGTCGTCGAACCCGATCCCGAGATCGTCGCCGAATCCGTCGCCTTGCCCGAACCCGAACTGCCTGTCGGCACCAGGGTTCTGGATGATGCCGAGGCCGCACCGGTCATGCTGAAGCTCATCGAGCGTCGGCGTCAGGCTCTGGAGGCCTGTGCCAAGACCCGCCGTGACATGGCGGTTCGTCGCCTCTTCGAGGTTATCTGCATCGAGTTCCCGGATGTCCTGGAACTCATGAGAGAAGACCCTGAGGGCGATGATCTTCCGAGCCTCATGGAAGGGCTGGGTATCAAGCTCACTCGTAAGCTTGGTGATCCTCGTGGCAACGGAGAGCACACCGTGCACGCCTAGTGCTGGCGAACAACGGCTTACGTCTGTGCCGTAAACAGATTTACTATATATGATTAAGGGGCCCTGTGGAGGCAGGGTAAGGGAGGGAAGTGGTGCATCAAGTGTTGCACCACCCCTTCGTTTTGTAGGCAAATTATTTGTCTCTGAAACGAAGGGTTTTTTATTTTTAGATTGACCCTACACCAGAACGGTACAGGGTTTACCCTACACCGCTCTGGTGTAGGGTTGACAAAAAGCATTTTTTTTAGTACAATTATCAGACAATGCTGACAAGGCTAACAATGCTTATAAAGCTCACATATTTTTAAGCCTTGCAAGCATTGTTAGCTTTGTAAGCTTTTTATTATATGAAAAATTTTATTAAAAATTTTGGAATTATTTTTTTGGTTTTGCTGTTAGTTGCAGGGCTTTTAAGCTTTGCTAATATAGGCAAAGCACCACCAGAAAGTGTAGGTATAAATAAATTAGTCGCCGAAATCGAAGCTGGTCAAGTAAAAAGCGTGGATGTTTCGGGCGATACTTTAACAGTAACTTTGTTAGACGCCAATGCCAAAAAACAAGAAATCAAAAAAGAATTTGGGCAATCGTTTTCTGAATTAATGCAAAATTATCAAGTTACACCAGAAAAATTAAAAAACATTGAAATAAATGTTATTCAAGAATCTGGTTTAACTTATTGGCTCTCATTATTATTACCATTTTTAATTCCGGTAGTTTTGGTTTTGGTGATTATTTATTTCATGACTCGCCAAGTACAAGGTGCCAACAACAAAGCCATGGGTTTTGGTCAAAGTGCTGCCCGACAAGTAAAACCAGAAGACAAAGATAAAAAAACATTTAAAGATGTGGCCGGTGCCAAAGAAGCCAAAGAAGAATTAGAAGAAATTGTGGATTTTTTAAAAGATCCAAAAAAGTTTGCCGACATGGGTGCCAAAATCCCCAAAGGTGTTTTGCTGATGGGTTCCCCAGGAACTGGTAAAACTTTACTTGCCAAAGCTGTGGCTGGCGAAGCCAATGTACCATTTTTTCATATTTCTGGTTCAGAATTTGTGGAAATGTTTGTGGGTGTGGGTGCTAGTCGCGTGCGTGATTTATTTACCAAAGCCAAAAAAGCTGCGCCAGCCATTGTTTTTATCGACGAAATTGATGCAGTAGGTCGTAAACGCGGGGCTGGACTAGGTGGTAGTCACGATGAACGCGAACAAACTTTAAATCAAATCTTGGTAGAAATGGATGGCTTTGAACCAAACTTGGGAGTAATTATTGTGGCTGCTACCAACCGTCCCGATGTTTTGGACAGTGCGTTACTTCGTCCAGGGCGCTTTGATCGCCGTGTAGTAATTGATATGCCTGATATCCAAGATCGCGAAGCAATTTTAACTGTTCACGCGGTAGGCAAACCATTAAACAAAGAAGTGAATTTGCATAAATTAGCCGAACGTACTCCAGGATTTTCTGGAGCAGATTTGGCCAATCTTTTAAATGAAGCGGCAATTTTGGCAGTACGCACCAACAAAAAACAAATTACGGAAACCGAAATATTAGAAAGTATAGAAAAAGTAATGTTGGGACCACAAAAAAAATCTCGGGTAATGACTGTGAAAGACAAAGAAATGACTGCTTATCACGAAGCTGGTCATGCAATTGTGGGGCATTTCTTAAAGAATTGCGATCCGGTGCGCAAAGTCTCAATTATTGGTCGTGGTTTGGCCGGTGGTTATACGCTTTCCATGCCCGAAGAAGATGTACATTATAAAACTTTGGCCAAATTTAAAGACGAATTAGCCATGACTCTTGGTGGTTTTGTTACCGAGCGTTTAGTATATGGCAATGAAATGCTTTCAACGGGACCTGCCAATGATCTAAAACAAGCTACAGCTTTGGCCACTAGTATGGTAATGCGTTTTGGTATGAGCGATATTTTAGGGCCTCGTTCTTATGGTGAAAATCAAGAATTAATTTTTTTGGCCGAAGAAATTCATCAGCATAAAAATTATTCCGAAAAAACTGCCGAAGTACTAGATAATGAAATTGATCGTTTGCTCGAAGAAGGCAAAAAAGTTGCCGAGCAAATTATCAAAGAACATCGCACACAAATGGATAATTTGGTAAAACATTTATTAGAAAAAGAAACTGTAGAACAAGAAGAATTTATTGAGGTGGTGGGGGAGAGGAAATAAATTGTCTGTCATGCTGAACTTGTTTCAGCATCTTTTCATTAGATATCTTACTAATAAATTTTATTTTGCGAGAGATCCTGAAACCCTTCGGCATGAGCTCAGGTCGAATGTGAGTTCAGGATGACAAAAAATCCGCCTTATTGGCGGATTTTGTTTTACAAACAAAAAAGTGCTATAATATCTTTAGTTTACAAACTTTAAAATTTATTGTATGCAAAAATCTTTTTATCGCGAGGCTTTAAAAAACAGTTGGCAATTAGCCTCCCAGCACAAGTTGTTGTGGATCTTTGGTTTTTTTGCTGCTTTTTTGGGTCAAATGGGAGTGTTGGAATTATTAACCAAAGTTTGGCATGCGGCCCAAAATTTAGGAGTTTATCCTTATTGGTGGCTTTTACCAAAAATACTTGCTGTTTCTTGGTTAGCACATCCACTATCATTTGACATAGAAACTTGGACTTGGCTTTTTTGGTTGGTATTTGTCTTTGTAGCTTTTGGAATTTTTTGGATTTTTGTGTCGGTTGTTTCGCAAGGTGCTGTGGTGCGGGCAGCTGCTCAATTTGATACCAAAAAAACTTTACCTAGTACTAGTGCCGGTTGGCAAGCGGGAGTAAAACATTTTTGGCGCTTGCTTCTTATTAATATTATTAAAAAAGTTTTATTACTTCTTTTGGCAGCAGTGGTTGGTTGGGGGGCTTGGGCGGTTTTTAGTAGTGGCAGTTTTTGGCAAGTTGGTTTATTTTTATTGGCCTTTTTACTTGCTACAATTGTTGGTTTAGTAATTTCATTTTTGGCAGTTTATGCAGCCAATTATGTAGTAGTCGAAGAATATAGTTTGGGTAAATCATTGCTTTTTGCTTATGAATTATTCAAAGCTCATTGGTTTGTTTCATTGGAAATAGGTTTAATTGTTTTGGGTGTTAATATTGTTTTTATAGTAGGGTTGCTTTTGGGTTTTTTTGTGATTTTTTTGCCCACACTATTCCTATGGGGTTTAACCATACTTTTTTCCAATCCTAGTTTTTGGATTTTTGGTTTAGTGGTTAGTGGCTTTTTATATATTTTGTTTGCCGCTCTGGCCACAGCAGTATTTAGTATTTTTTCTATTTCTATCTGGACTTATTTGTTTACAAAAATGCACAAAACTGGAATTAAGAGTCGCTTAATACATCATTTAACTTGGCGTGGAAGTAAATAGTTTTTATGACCGGTATACCCAACATCAATGATTTATCCGGAAGTAAAGCTTCCCAGGGCTTGTCTTTTGCGGGTGATCAATCCACAAAAAAACTAAGTAAAAAATTAGGAGAAGTAAATCTTAAAGAAAAAGAACAAGAAACTCACCAGTTGGCAGCGCAGTTTGGTTTGCCTTATATAAATTTAGAAAAATTTCCTATTACTCAAGAAGCTTTGCGTAAAATTGATGAAGAAGTTGTAAAAGAATTACAAGTAGTTTGTTTTTATTCTACTATGGAAGAAATTCGTTTGGGTGTAGTAGATCCTGGAAACGAAGATGTACAAAAATTTCTCAAAGATTTGGAAGAAAAATTTCATGTGGAAGGTAGTATTTATGTAATTTCTCCAAAAAGCTTAGAAAGAGTTTTAAAACTTTATAATACCTTACCAGTAATAAAAGCCATAACTAAAGATATAGAAATTAATGCCGAAGTTTTGGAGAGCGTGCAGGTAGAAGTTACTGACTTTCGTGCTTTTCAAACGCTTTTAGGAAAAAGAAAAACTTCTGATTTGCTAACTTTTATTTTGGGAGCAGCTTTAAAAATTGATGCTTCGGATGTGCACATCGAGGCCGAGGCAGATCAAGTGGTGGTGCGTATGCGTTTGGATGGAATTTTGCATGATGCCGCAGAATTAAATAATGATGTTTACAAACAATTAATTTCGCGTATCAAATTAGTTTCTTCTTTAAAAATAAATATTAATGATCAGCCCCAAGATGGACGTTTTGCTCTAAAATTAAGTGAGGGCGATGTGGATGTACGTGTGTCCACCATGCCCACTGTTTATGGTGAGAGTATTGTTATGCGTATTTTGCATCAATCACGCAAAGGTCTTAGTTTGGATAGTTTGGGGTTAAAAGGCGCAGCTTTTGATCGTTTACAAACCGAAATTAGTCGACCCAATGGCATGATTATTACCACTGGTCCTACTGGTAGTGGTAAAACAACTACCATGTATGCCATTATGCAAATTTTAAATAAACCAGGAGTAAAGATTATTACTTTAGAAGATCCAGTAGAATACAAAATGGAAGGTATTAACCAAAGCCAGGTAGACGAAAATAGAGGCTACACTTTTGCCAAGGGCTTGCGTTCAATTTTGCGTCAGGATCCAGACATTGCCATGGTCGGCGAAATTCGTGATTTGGAAACTGCCGAGATTGCTATTCAAGCTGCACTTACCGGACATTTAATTTTATCCACAATTCATACCAATAGTGGGGCAGCGGCTATTCCTCGGTTTTTGGCTATTGGGGCCAAACCATTTTTGTTGGCCCCAGCCTTAAATTGTGTGATTGGTCAAAGATTGGTACGTCGTATTTGTACTAGTTGCCAGGTAGAAGAAAAATTAACTCCCGATATTTTAAAAAGAATAATGGAATATTTAAATAAATTACCAGAAAAAGAAAAAAATAAAGTGGATTTTAATAATTTACATTTTTATAAAGGACAAGGTTGCGACAAGTGTCATGGTTTTGGCTACAAAGGCCGAGTGGGTATTTATGAAATTTATTCTATAGACGAAGAAATAGAAAAAATAATTTTAAGTGGCAAGATTTCCGAATATGCTATAGAAGATTGGGCAATTGGCAAGGGTATGACTACTATGGTACAAGATGGTTTATTAAAAGCACTGGATAAAGAAACCTCGGTGGAAGAAATTTTCCGGGTAATTGATTAAAATAATTTTATTTTTTATATGACCCCAAAACGTAAACAAACAAATGAAGAGTTTTTTGAAGAAAAACAACCAGTACGTTTTTATAAATATGTAGCACTTACTTTTTTGTTTATTACTCTACTTTTATTTTTTGTAGTAATTTTTGTTTCTGCCAAAAAAGCCACTATTACTGTTACAGTGCGTCCTGATTCGGTAGAAGCCAAACAAACATTTACCATTGGAGGAGCAGACCAAACGATTGTTGGCAAAACAGAAAAAACAACTGTGGAATTGCAAAAAAATTTTTCACCACAAACTGGCAAAGAAATAGATTCGGTAGCCATTGGTACAGTTACTTTACACAACGAAACCAGTTTAGATCAAACATTAATACCAACTACTAGGTTGCTTACTCCCGAAGGAATTTTGTTTAGAATGAAAGATAGGGCTACTGTGTCGGCCAATGGCACCACTACCGTAGAAGTGTATGCCGACAAGTCAGGCCGGGAAAATGAAATTGCCCCTAGTAAATTTAGTATTCCAGGGTTGGCACTAGACAAACAAAAAGTTATTTATGCTACTTCAGAAAATTTTATGGTTGGCGGAATAAGAAAAATTGGTGTTTTGGGGGATAGTGATTTAAATAATGCTCAAAAAGAATTATTAGCCGAAATGCAAAAAACAGCTGAAGAAAAATTAGCCAAATTACATTCAGATTTAACCGCTGTTTACAAAGTATTAAATAATAATATAGAGTCCGATAAAAAAGTTGGTGAAGAAGTGAACAATTTTAGTTTGACCGGCAAACTAGAATTAGTGGCATTTTTTTATGATAAAAATGAAATTAAGAATTTGATTAACAAAGAGCTGGAAAAGAAAGTTGTTGGGAATAGTGAAATTCTGTCTTTTAATGATAGCGAGCCCACTTTGAATTTTGAAACTTATGATGTTTCTAGTACTATTGCTGTAGTAAGTGCTGCTGGTAGCGGATTGGTTTCAATTAATCCCGAAAGTCCAGAATTAGCCAAACAAATATTTTTTGGTAAAGACAAAGATGAAGTGCGTCGTTATTTGCTTTCTTTGGATCATATTCAAGAAGTAGATGTAAAATTTTCTCCAGCCTGGGTAGGTACTGTCCCAGCCCTATCCGATCACGTGACTGTGGTGGTAAAGAGTGTTGAGTAGAGACGTAAAATTTTGCGTCTGTACTTGACAACAAAGTTTTAATAATATAAAGTATAAGTAGGTGATTGAAACGGTTACCAGCCGTTTATCCGTAAGGATTCTGCTCTTAGCGGGCTAAACCTATTAATTGAGCGTCTCAGCTAGTCTGAGAAAATTGGGTGGAACCATCGAAATGTAAATTTTGACCCCAATACTTTTTTAGAGTATTGGGTTTTTTATTTAATAATTTTAAACAATAATTATATGGAAAAAGAACAACTATTAGCAATGCGTCATTCGTGTGAACATGTACTAACGTTTGCTATGATGCGTTTGTGGCCGGGAAAAATTAAAGCCGCCATGGGCCCAGCTACCGAAGAAGGCTTTTATTTTGATTTTGATTCGGATCTTAAAATTGGTGAAAACGAATTTGCAAAAATCGAAAAAGAAATGGCAAAAATTATCAAAGAAGATTTGCCAATTATTAAAGATGAAATGAGCGTAGAAGAAGCTCGTGAATTTTTTAATGGTAATAATTATGCGGGTAATGAATACAAACATGAATGGTTGGACGAGATTGCAGGCCGTGGCGAAAAAGTGAGTGTGTATTGGTTTGGCCACAAAGGTGAAGATTTGCCAAACACTTTTGTGGATATTTGTTCTGGCCCTCACGTAGAATCCACTGGCAAAATTGGCGCTTTTAAATTACTCAAAGTAGCTGGGGCTTATTGGCATGGTGATGAAAAAAATAAGATGTTACAAAGAATTTATGGTACAGCATTTGATAGTCAAGAAGAATTGGACAAGTATTTATATATTATTGATGAAGCAGAAAAAAGAGACCATCGAAAACTTGGACAAGAATTAGATTTGTTTTATTTTTCAGACTTAGTTGGAGCTGGTTTGCCTTTATTTACCGACAAGGGAACAGTTATTCGTGAAGAGTTACAAAAATTTATTTGGGAATTAATGAAACCGTATGGTTATACAAAAGTAACTATTCCACATATTGCCAAAAATGATTTATACAAAGTTTCTGGGCATTGGGATAAATTTGCGGATGATATTTTTCATGTAACTAGTCGTAAAACTGACCAAGAGTTTGTGATGAAACCTATGAACTGCCCACATCATACGCAAATATTTGCGGCTCGGGCTCGTTCTTATCGCGATTTACCAATTAGAATGAGCGAAGTGACCGCTGTGTATCGTGATGAAAATACTGGACAGTTGCAAGGGCTTTCTCGGGTGCGTTCGATAACTCAAGATGATGCTCATGTTTTTTGTCGTTTAGATCAAGTTCAAGAAGAAGTAAAATCTTTGTACGAAATAATCCAAAAATTTTACCAGCCGTTTGGCATGCCACTCAAAGTTGAGTTGTCTTTAAGTGATTCAAAACAACCAGAAAAATATTTAGGGGATAAACAAGTTTGGCATAAAGCCGAATCCACACTAAGGGATTTGCTTAAAGATTTTAAAATTGATTTTAAAGAAGTAGAGGGCGAAGCAGCCTTTTATGGGCCAAAAATTGATTTTAAAGCCCAAGATGCTATTGGTCGAACTTGGCAATTAGCCACTATTCAACTTGATTTTAATTTGCCCGAACGGTTTCAGTTGGAATATACCGATGAAACTGGCAAAAAAGTCCGTCCAGTAATGCTACATCGTGCCGTACTTGGTTCGGTAGAGCGTTTTATGTCAGTTTTAATTGAACATTATGCTGGTAATTTTCCTGTTTGGCTTTCTCCGGTTCAGGTGCAGTTTGTGCCAGTTTCGGCCAAGTTTAATGATGGTGTAAAGGCTTTGGTACAGGAGTTTAAAAATCTTAATCTTAGAGTTGAACTAGATGATGCGGACGAAACTGTTGGCAATCGTGTTCGCAAAGCCGTAGAACAAAAAACTCCTTACATAATTGTTGTTGGTGGTCGTGAATTAGAAGGTGGGGAATGGACAGTCCGTTTACGTGGAGTTGAAGAGCAATTAAAAATTAGCAAAGAAGAATTTGTTAATAAAATATTAAGTGAAATTAAGGAAAGAAAATAAGAAATAATAAAACCCCGGGATTAACCCGGGGTTTTTGTTATAGTTTTTTTATTTTTCTGCCACATCTCCACCTTGTCTAATTGTGGAATCTACAAAATTTCCAAGTTTTTCATAAAGTTGGCCAATTGGTCGTTCTTTAAGGCGTTCTTTATATTCTTTTGGCCAGCCTTTTTCTGTTAAAATACCAAGTTCTTTTTTGGCTTTATTACCAGCGTAATTAATTACGTCATAAATCCGACTGCGCAATTGTCCAGCTTCTTCTGCACTCAAGGTGTTGTTGGCTAATTGTTCAGTAATTTGTTCAAGATCTAGGCCTCTGGCTTCGGCTCTGGTATCAGCTTCTTTAAGCATTTTTATAATAACAGGAGTTTGTTCGGTGTCTGCTCTGGGAGCTGTGTCATTTACAATCCCAATCTGGCTCTCGGCTCTTTCAAAAGGTTTAATTTGTGGGCCTTTTCCAAAATTAAATTTTATTTCATGACCACCATCTATTGAAGGTGTTGCTGTAGATTCAGGGTGTCTGGAAGATCCTCGTGCTGGAATTTTAATTTCTGGCGCTTCTTTTTGACCTCTGCCCGTTGAAGCCACAGCTGTTTCATCGTTCTTAGCAGAATTTTGAACGTCTATCTCACCACTATCAAGAAAAAATAAATATTGTCCATCTTGTAGGCTAAGAGCTTTATTTTTTGCTGTCCAATATTTATTTAAAGCATCTTGGTTAATACCATTGGTATTTTCAGCAGGAAATTTAGCTTTTAAAATTTTCCATAAACCATCACCTTTTTTTACTTTATAAGGAACTTGGTTTTCTTCTTCAGATTCAGATTCTACTGAATTTGGTGTTTCTGCCAAAGTTTCTTTAACAGGTTCATTTACTTTGCGCATAGTATCATGAAAAGCCTTATTGCGGGCATTTGCTGCTTGTAAATCAGGGTTTTCTGCTAAGGCAGGTTGCATTTGAATATGTGGTGGTTGTTCAGGAGGCGTAGTGATTTTATTTTCTTGGTGTTTAATTGCTTGTGCGCCAGCGGCAATACCTATACCAGCTGCTATCCAGCCCCAAAACCCACCGGTTCTTTGTTTTGGTAGTTTACTTTCTGCTTTTATTTCGGATTCAGTAAAAAGCTGGTTACTAAGTATTCTTTCTCTGGTAGCTTTGATTTTTGCTTCGTCTGCCTCATGCATTTTTGTTATGGCTTCTGCTTCTAATCTTTGTTGATGAGCCAAAAGAGCTTGGTCCAAAACTTCAATTTTTGGTTTAGTTGCTTGTAAACTGTCTTCTAACTCACTTAAAAGTCTTGCCTTTTTTTCACGTTTTTTTTCACGTCTGTTTAGTTTACGAGGTTCTTCTATACCTGGGTAAGTATCCAGTTTTCTTGCTAAAGACATATAATTTAGAATTAAATATAATTTCTTTACCTAATTAGTATAGCATATTTTAGCTCTTTTGTCAATCCATTCGACTTGTTGCTCAGGATTGACCCTGATTTGAAGGGTCAATATAGGATTTGTATTTTTTGTTTATTTTTAGTATAATTTTAATAATAAAAATCTATGAAAAAAGTAGTTTTATTCGTTGTTTTTACTCTATTATTTTTAGTTAGCCCAGTGCAAGCAGCCGACACTAAGCCGGTAGTGGTTTTTTTGCCTCACCAAGATGACGAAATGGTCTTGGCTGGAGCAATTGCCAATTATGTTGCCGAGGGACGTGAAGTGTATACGGTAATGGTTACTAATGGTGCTTCTTCTTATGTACGAGAAATGCTAATGGAAAAAGGTTATACTTATATAACCAAGGTTTTGTTTGCTTATTTACGAAATAATGAATATTATTATTCAATGCAGCATTTGGGAGTAAAACCAGAAAATATTTTTTTTGCCAATCCCAAAGGACGTAGTGGCACCAAAAATCCTTTATTTGAAGATGGTAAATTAACTGGCAAAGAAGTTGAGAAAATTTTAGATCGAACCTATGAAAAATGGGGGGAGGCTATTTATATTGCTTTGGCAGGGAATGAGAGCGAATCAGACTATCCTCATCCAGATCACGCTATAATTGAAAAAACTATTCAAGATTATTCAAAAATAAATGAAAAGTATTTTTATACTGACCGTCGTGATATTGGTGAAAAAATAAAACTATCTCCCGAAACTTTACAAAAAAAATATGAGGCTTTGCAAGAATATTTTGTTTGGGACCCCCAAAATCGACGTTTTGCTATTGGGGCTAACTCAGTTTATGAACGTTTACGTTTTTGGCAAACAAATATATTTGAATATCGGTTGTAATTAAACTATGCAAAAAAATAAATATTATTATATACTTACCTTTGGTTGTCAAATGAACAAAAATGATTCAGAAAGAATTTCTGGGTTGCTAACTTCCATTGGTTTAAAAGAAACAAAAACTCCGAAAAAAGCGGATGTTTTGTTTATAAACACCTGTAGTGTGCGTCAACATGCCGAAGACCGAGTATTTGGTTTTGTTCGTGAATGGCAAAAGTTTAGAATTAATAAACCAAATTTAATAGTCGGGATTACTGGCTGTTTGCCGGGGCGCGACAAAGACGGTAAATTGCAAAAAAAGTTGCCAGGCGTTGATTTATTTTTTCCCATAAATGAATTGCCAACTTTGGCACGGCGGTTGCATGAATTAAACCCAGGTTTATTCCCTGGGTCATTGGACAGTGTAGAAGAATATTGGCAAATTGAACCTAAATTAGATAAAAAATATTCTGCTTTTGTTACCATCCAAAATGGCTGCAATAATTTTTGTACTTATTGCGTAGTACCCTATGCTCGTGGACAAGAAAAAAATCGTCCTTTGAAAGAAATTTTAAAAGAAATAAAGGCCTTGGTTAAAAATGGTTGCCTAGAAGTTACACTCCTGGGTCAGGTGGTAAATAACTATCAGGCGCCAGACAAGAAAAATTTTAGCAAAAATAATTTATTTTGTCATCCTGAACTTGTTTCAGGATCTCTTGGGATGCCGAAACAAGTTCGGCATGACAGTATGGGCACTGATCACTTCGCCGCACTGCTTTGGGAGATTAATCAAATAAAAGGTTTAAAAAGAATTCACTGGACGGCCGCCGATCCACAATATTTTAGTGATCAACAAATTCAGGCTTTAACTTTGCTCAAACAAGTAAATTTTTTGCATTTACCAGTGCAGAGTGGTAATAATCAGATTTTAAAGAAAATGAATCGTAAATATACGCGCGAAAATTATTTAAAATTAGTTAAAAAAATTAAAAAAGTGCGACCCGAAATTGCCCTGGGTACAGATTTTATTGTTGGTTTTTGTGCTGAAACTAAAAAGCAATTTTTGGACACTGTAGATTTGTATAAAAAATGTGATTTTGATATTTCTTATCATGCCCAATATTCCGCTCGTTCTGGTACTGTGGCCGCCAAAATGTTCAAAGACAACGTAAGTCGTGAAGAAAAAAAACGTCGTTGGCAAGTGTTACAAGACTTAATGGAAGAAATTACCTACAGGAAAAATCAAAAATATTTAGGCCAAAAGAATTCAGTATTGGTAGACAATTTTGTAGATGGCTGGTGTAGTGGTAATTCGGAGGAGATGAAATTAACTAGGTTTAGAGGTGTGCCAAAAATGATCGGTACCATCCAACCAGTCAAAATTATCAAAACCAGTACTTGGATTTTGTGGGCAGAAAAATTATGAACAAAGAATTACCCAAAATCATTGTAATTTGTGGCCCAACTGCTAGTGGCAAAACTGGCTGGAGTTTAGCTTTGGCCAAAAAATTTAACTCCGAAATTATTTCGGCTGATTCTCGGCAAATATACAAGGAAATGAATATTGGCACAGCCAAAGAATCAGGTGTTTGGCAAAAAGGCGCTTATTTAATTAATAAAATTCCACATTATTTAATAGATACTATTTATCCTAATGAAATTTATTCAGCGGCACAATTTAGCGTTGAGGCTAAAAATGTTGTTAAAAATATTTACAAAAAAAAGAAAACACCTTTTATTGTCGGTGGCACGGGTTTGTATATTGATGTTTTGATCAATAATTTTTCTATTCCCGAAGTCAAACCAAATTTGGTTTTGCGGGTGTCTTTAGAAGAAAAAAGCTTGGTAGAATTACAAGAATTATTAAAAAAAATAGACCCTGAAACTTACCAAACAATTGATTTAAAAAATAAACGGCGTTTATCCCGCGCTCTAGAGGTAGTAATTACTACAGGCGAATCATTCAAAAATAAACAACAAAAAGGGAAAAAATTATTTAATGTTTTATATATTGGTATTGATCTGCCACGAGAGATATTGTATGATAGAATAAATACTAGAATAGATGAACAAATCAAAACTGGGTTATTGGGAGAGGTGGAAAGTTTAGCCAATAAATATTCTTGGGAATCACCGGCTATGAGTGGTATTGGTTATCGGCAGTTTAAAGATTATTTTGCTGGGTTAATTACTTTGGATAAGGCCAAAGAAGATTTAAAACAAGCTACTCGTCAATACGCCAAACGTCAATTAACCTGGTTTAAACGTAATCAGGAAATTAATTGGTGTAAAAGTTTAGCCGAGGCAGAAAAATTAGTACAAAATTTTCTCAAATAATATGTTTGTAAAACCAAAAGAACATTTAGTTAGTTCTTTTAATCAAAATTTTAAAAAAACTGGTGCCGCTGCTTCACTCAATGGTGTTATTAAGCATGTTTTGCATAAACAGCCAGATTTACCAGAATACAAAAGGAGATTAACTTATCAAACAATTCATAAATTAAATAATGATCCAACCCAAGTTTTTAATACCAAACAAACTCGAGAAATAATTGAAGGAATGGGAGAAATGCTTCAATATAAATATAAAAAAAATGGAGCTTTACATACTTTAAGACATTTACAAAGAGTTTTTAGAAAAAATCAAACAGAAAACAAAAAAGAGCTTTCGTCCGAAGAAAAAGCAAAAGAAGAAAAAAAAATTAAAAATAGAAATTTAATAAGAAATAGAGAGGGTAGGGAAGAAGAGTCCGAGAAAGAAGATGACCAGGTTGCCGTACGTTCGCTTGGGTTGGTAGAATTACAAGAAGCTAGCGTTTCTGCTAGCCAAGCATTACAAAAGAACAAGAAGAAAAAAGAAGAAGAGGAAGAGGAGTTTGGTGTAGAACAGCCTTTGGTGGATTTAGTTATTGATTAAAAACCCTGCACCAGAACGGTGCAGGGTTAACTCCGTACCGTTCTGGTGCAGGGTAAATTTTTGGGGAGAAGGCCGACGCAGAACGCGTCGGCCGTGGTGTTTCTTTGGCAGGGTCAAATCGTCGGCCAGGTTTTTCTACACTTGTTGTGTACGAATCGTCCGTCAACGTTCATACATAGTGTAGTTGCCACCAGGCAACCGCAGTCGAGCTTGTATTCGGTAGCCAGAAAGTCTGACTCTTCCTCGCGCGGGACCCTTGAAGCCGTCAGTCTGTCGCTGATGGCTTTCTTGTGGTTGGGGCAGAAGAGCAACCCCTCTCGCTGGATCAGCTCGTACTGCACAGTGCATACCCCGCAGTGGAGCGTTTTCTTGACGACGATTCTGGCTTCATTCGTCGAACTAACGCACATGGGGCACCTCGATATGGGGGTTTGGGACTTTATGCCAAGGAAACATTCTTAGCAGGAGGACGTTAACGACCTAGGTCGTGCGTGTTCATTCCCGATAAGAAACTTACTTGTCATTTTACAAAAAAACACCACCCTTACCAGGTGGCTGTTTGTTAAAAATTGAATAATTTTTCTTTCTTTAGTCTTTGCATATCGGGAGTATTATAACAGGTTATTTTTTTCTGGCAAGTGGGTTATAAACAGGGGCAAAATCCCCTCTAGCCTTCGGCTCTGAGGCTCAGGCTCGAAGAGAGAGGGGTGACCCGCGTCGCAGCGGGGCGGGGTGTGTTACTGTCTCCTCCTTACGAAGGAGGAGTACCCCGACGTCGCAGTCGGGGTACGGGATAAACTCTGGCAGGAATCCACCCGCCTGCCATCGCTATGCTCTAGCATTAGCGGGCAGGGAAATCGTCCACTTACTCTTACTTCCACTTTTTCAAAAAAGTGGAGTAAAAACTTCGCGCTAAACAAACACTACGGAAAATTTAGGTCTCGTCATCCTTTTTGTTCTGAACTCGCTTATTACATAGCTCAAACAACAGAACAAATCCGCCTTCGCTCTCGCTACGGCGTACCACTCTTCCTCGCCTCTAAATTTTTACCTTGTGTTTGTGCGTGCGTGAACGAATTGGTGAACGGTGTAAACCCTCCCCTCGTAGGGGAGGTACCCCGAGCATACGGGGTGGTGGGGTTCGTTGTATTATTTTAGTTTTTCCCTTAACAACTTCTCCGCCACGGCTGGGTCGGCACTGCCTTCGGTAGCTTTTATTACCATGCCTTTTAAAAATTGTAAAATTGGTTCTTTGCCAGCTTTAAATTGAGCCACTTGTGCAGGGTAGCTTTTTATTACCTCATCAATTACCGAGCCTAATTTGTTTTCATCGGCAACTTGACCCCAGCCTTTTTCTTCCATTAAGTGCGTTGGGTCGCGGTCAGTATCCGAGCCAACCATAATCAAGAGAATTTTGTAAGCATTAGTAGAATTAAGGCGGTTGTTGTAAAGTAAAGCAATTAATTCGGCAAAGTTTTCTGCGCTTACTTTTATGTCTTCAACATCAAGATTTTTTTCGTTTAAGGCGCCTAATAATTTACTAGTAAGCCAACCACCGGCCAAACGAATTACTTTTTCTGGGATATTTTCGGCTTTATTTTTGGATTCAGGCATTTCATCTAGCCATTCTTGTAGTTCGCTTATTACGGCTTCGGTAAAATTGGCTAGTTTTTTATTTTCCGTTAAAATTTGCGCGTCAGCATAAGAAAAACCCAGCTCTTCGTGAAAGCGATTGCGTTTTGCCAAAGGTAATTCTGGTAAAACAATTTTACCAGATAGTTTAAGAGGGTGAAAAGGAGGAATATCGGGATCAGGAAAATAACGATAATCAGCGGCGTTTTCTTTTATTCTTTGTAAAACTGTTTCTTGTTTATTTTCATCCCAACCGCGAGTTTGTTGTGGCCAAGTTTCATTTTTTTCTAGTAATTCTGTTTGGCGTTTAATTTCAAATTCAATTGCTTTTTCTACAGCTTTAAAAGAATTAATATTTTTTACTTCAACTTTGTTATTTAATTTATAATCGTTCAATGGTTTAACAATTCCCTCAACAATCTCAAACTTTCCTGCTTCTTGTATCGAAACATTGGCTTCGCAACGCATATGGCCTTTTTCCATATCCGCGTCACTTACTCCTAAGTAGCGGAAAATACTGCGCAATTCTTGGCAATAGACTTTGGCTTCCAAGGCTGACTTAAAATCTGGGTCAGTAACAATTTCTACTAGTGGCGTACCCCCACGATTAAAATCTACCAAAGTATTGCCGTCTTTGTCATGAAGTAGCTTAGCAGTGTCTTCTTCCAAATGGGCACGAGTAATGCCAATTTTGGCAGTGTTTCTAATATTATCACCCAAAGTGAAATTAAGAGTAAGTGAGCCGTGTTCGGCAATTGGTTCGTCATATTGGGAAATTTGATAACCCTTGGGAAGATCGGGGTAAAAGTAGTGTTTGCGATCAAATTTTGATAATTCACGAATTTGACAGCCTAGTGCTTGGCCAATCAAAACTGTCCATTCAATAGCTTGTCTGTTGGGCACAGGCAAAGTGCCAGGGTGGGCCAAGCAAGTGGGACAAATGTTGGTATTTGGCCCGCCTGCAACGCTTGTGCTAGCATTGCGGGCAGGCTCTTTTAAATCCGGATCGTTTTTACACGAACAAAACATTTTACTCTTGGTTTTTAGTTCCACATGGACTTCCATGCCAATAATGGGGGTATAGTTAGACATAAAATAATTGATTATTATGAGAGTATTTTAGCATTAATAATAATAATTTAAAAGACCCTTTTTAGGGTCTTTTAATATTTATTTTGTTTTTAACTTTGCGGAGGATTCAAGGGGTCTGTTGTTTCTTTAACAGGATTGTTTTTTAAACTTTCATAAAGAATTACTACTGCTGCAGTATTTAGAGGAGTAAAAAGTAAACTAATAAAAGTGCTAAGTAAAGTAAAAATAGAACCCAAAATAAATAGGGTAATATTATTTTGGTTTATGTTGTTTACAATTGTACTAAAAGGTAAACCTAATAGCCATTGGCAAGATAGTAAGACAAATCCAAAAACAATTGCGGGTGCAGCCATTCTCCACCAGACACTCCACCAGCGGCCTTTTACCAAAGATTTACTAAATTTGAGTGCTTCAAGAACAGTCTTGTTTTCCAAAATTACTCCATACATTGAAAAAGCATACCAAAGAGCAAAAATTGCGGCTGGAATAATTAACAAAAGAAAGCCACCAAAAATAATTAAAGAAGTTAAAATGGAAACCAAAATTGTTGGCCAAATAAGGTGAACGGTGTTTTGAATATTATCTTTTATTTCCAAGACAGGTTGTTTAAGATAAGTGCTAGCTACAGTTTTAGTAAAAGCAATTGTTAGCCACATACTGGCCAAAGAAGCTACTATTATTAACAAAAGATAAATTATTAAAGGTACACTAAAACCAAAAGTCCCCACTACGCTCATTAACCGTCCAATTAAGGTGGTGGTTATGGCAATAATACCAGTGGGGATAAATAATAAACCGAGGTATTTAAAAAATGTTTGATAATTTTTTTGATATAGTTCAAAACTTTGGTTGATTATTTCTTTAACACTAATAAGCATATAAAATTAGTTATTTAAATATTTATTAATTTCTGCCCATATTATAGCATGAATTTCGTCTGGTGGTAAGATTTGGTTGTCTTTTACACATTCTACAAGCTTAAATTCTGGGTAAAGCTTGGCAATATTTAAATATGCTTGTTCGGCATCTCTTAAGTGATTTAAATCATCTTCGTGAATATCTCGTTTTTTTCCGTGTAAATACTCACGTTCGCCTTTTTTGTCTACTAGTTGTTGGGAAATTTCGGGAGTAACATGCAAGATTAAATTTACACTAGGGCGGGGAATGCCTAGAATGTTATATTCCAAATTGTAATTCCAGTCAAAATACTTTTTTCTTTCTTCTTCATCTTTAATTTTTCCACCTTGGTGTCCCATATTAGAAGCCACATAACGATTGGCAATCACAATTTTGCCTTCACTCAACCAATTTCGTATTTTGTTGGCCGCGGCAAAGCGATCTACGGCATACAAAATAGATGCTCGGTAAGGACCAACTTCTTGTGCTGTGCCAAATTCACCATTTAAATAAGCTTCTACCAAGCCAGCACTCTTTTCACCGTACTGAGGAAAACTAATTTGTTCGACTTCTTTACCTATTTCTTTTAAATGTTTAAGTAGAAGTTCGGTTTGCAAACTTTTTCCCGAGCCGTCTGTACCCTCGATCATGATAAAAAGTCCGTTCATATTATTTTTTGTCATGCTGAACTTGTTTCAGCATCTCTCTTACATCGGAAAGATCCTGAAACCTGTCTGCCGATAGGCAGGTAAATTCAGGATGACAGTTTAGAATATTTAATAAATGAAAACCCTTCATGTTTTTCGCGCCAGGTTTCATGCCAAATATTTTTGTTAATTTCTGGGAAAAAAGTGTCGCCTGCTGGTTCTGTATCAATTTCGGTAATATACAAAATATCCACACGATCAATAGTTTGTTTATAAATACTCGCGCCACCACAAACGAATACATCTTCAGCCGCTAAATCTGCAAAGGCTTCGTCAAGCGAACTAAAAATTCTAACTCCTTCTGGCACTTGATAATTTTTATCACTAGTAATAACCGCTGTTTTTCTTTCAGGCAATGGTTTTCCTAAATAGCTAATAATTGATTCAAAAGTCGCTTTACCCATTAAACAAGTTTTGCCTAGCGTAGTTTTTTTAAAATATTGAAAATCCTCGGGAATATTCCAAGGAATTTTGTTGTTTGCACCGATACAATTATTTTTTGCTACAGCAGCGATTAGTGAAAACATATTTTTGTCATGCTGAATTTATTTCAGCATCTTTTCCTTAGATATTTTATTAATAAATCTTATTTTGTGAGAGATCCTGAAACCAGTTCAGGATGACAGTGTACTAAACAGCTATTTCAAATTTAATTCCCGGAAACGATTGATAATTTTCCAAAACTGTATCTGTATATTGCCAATCAAAAATAGTAGTGAATTTGTCAGTCTTAATTTGTGGTAGGGGGTATAGATTTGGATCACGAGTTAATTGTTCTTTGACACCATCTAAATGATTGGTGTAAATATGCACATCTGCCAAAAAACCGACGAGTTTTCCTTCTTTTAAACCAGTTTCTTTGGCTAGTAAATGCAAGAGCAAAGCATAACTAGAAATATTAAATGGCAATCCGAGCATAGTATCTACCGATCTTTGGTTCCACAATAAATTTAACCGGCCGTTAATTACTGTAAGTTGAAAACCATAATGGCAAGGAGGCAATGCCATTTTATCTATCATACAGGGGTTCCAGGCCATTACAATCATTCGGCGGTCATTGGGATTGTTTTTTAAACTTTCAATTACTTTTTTTAGTTGATCAATTCCTTGACCAGAATAATCAGAATTGTAATTTTGGTAAGGCGCATTAAAATGACGCCACTGAAAACCATAAATTGCTCCCAAATCTCTTTCTTCGCTCATTTTCTTTTTTGTTTCTTCGTCATGAGCATAAGGAACTTTTTGGGGGTCGCACCATTCATCCCAAATATGACAATTACGATCTTTTAACCATTGTTTGTCGGTTAAGCCTTTAATAAAAAATTCCAATTCTGAGGCCATTACTTTAAAAGGCATTTTTTTGGTAGTCAAAAGTGGGAAACCTTTGGCCATGTCGTGCTCAAAAATTGAGCCAGCGATTGCCAAAGTACCAGTACCAGTACGGTCGGCTTTTTCTTCACCATTTTCCAAAATATTTTTTACAATATCAAGATATGTCTTCATACGTTGTTTGTCATGCTGAATTTATTTCAGCATCTTTTCGTTAGATTATTTACTAATAAATTTTATTTTGTGAGAGATCCTGAAACAAGTTCAGGATGACAGCTAAAACACTCCAGTGCTACCCATTCGGCCGGTGCCACGCGAACTTGTTTCATCCAATTCTTCAACCTCTTTTAGTTCGGCAAAAGCTACTGGGTAAATGATTAATTGGGCAATTTTTTGTCCTTTTTCTATTTTGTAGGCTTCTTGCCCCATATTTATTAATTGAACATTGTATTCTCCGCGGTAGCCAGAATCAAACACTCCGCCCATAGTATGTAAGCCTGCGTTTTTTGGTAAACTACTTTTATCTTTTACAATGGCCGCATAGCCAGCGGGGAATTCCAAAGCAAAACCACAATCAAAAATTTTGCGTTCGCCAGGTTTAATTTCATATTCTTCCATTGAATACAAATCAAGGCCGGCATCTTCGCCAGGGTGGCCGTAACTAGGCATTTTCATTTCTGGATTAAGTTTTTTTATTTTTACTTTCATGTTTTTGTAAGCAAAATATTATTGATTTCCTAGCTGCGGGTTCGCTTCGCTAGGTCCTCGCTTCGAAAATCAATAATATTTTGCTTATTATTTAAATTTAGAAATCAAATCATCCAATTGTTTGTATAATTCTTCTAAACTACCATTATTATCAATTTTATATTTTGCGGTTTGGGCAATTTCATTTATAGTTAATTCGGTAGAACGTTGGTGGTCGGCCAAAAATTGTTCATAAGTTTTGCTTTTGTCATCGCTTTTTTCTCCACGTTTTGTTAAACGTTCATAACGAGTTTTGGGATCAGCAAAAATTTCTACTAAAACAAACCCGGGTAAATTTTTTAAGTGGGCCACATCACTTGGTCGGCGGACATTGGATACAGAAATTATTTGGTGATCATCACTACTAATATCTTCGGCCAAAGTTTTCGACATTAAATCTTCACCAAATTTTTCTCGTAAAGCCTCGGAAATTTTTATGTAATTGTCACGGGTAATTTCCAAATAAAATCTTTTTAAAACATCGGCCAACATGCCACTAAAACTAAAATTTTTACCACCATATTTTTCTGCCAAATAATTGGCCGCCGTATCTTTGCCACTGGCCATTTGTCCCACAAAACCAAAAATTATTTTATTCATATTAAACTGTTTTTGCATCATTTTCAGTTAAAGGAATTGCCGAAGGATAGTTTTTTAAATCGTAGTTGATGGTGGTAGCGGGCATTGGTAAGCGGTCAATTGCTACTCCGGCTTTATTAAAAAATTCTACTGCCAAAGTATCGCGAAAATCCGAAAAAACTACAATTCTTTTTATTCCAGCAGCAATTAAAGCCTTGGCACAATTGGTACAAGACATGTTGGTGGTATAGGCTGTAGTACCTTCTACCTGGTGTCCGCGTTTGGCCGCTTGAGCCAAGGCATTCATTTCGGCATGAATTGTGCGTTCGCAGTGATTATTCACGATTAAACAACCTACATCTTCACAATGTTCACTTCCTGGAATAGAGCCATTGTAGCCAGTAGCCACCACATTTTTGTCTTTTACCAAAACACAACCACAATGCATTCGTGGGCAGGTGGCTCGTTCGGAAGCCAACATGGCAAGTTTTAAAAAATATTCATCCCAACTGGGGCGAATCGGCTTATTTATTTCATTCATATTAGCAAAAATAAAAAATCCCCTTATTAAGCATATTTTAACAAAAAAGGGGACTGGTGGCAAGGGGTAAAAATTGGCTTTTTAAGGGGTAATTTTTTCAATTAAACCGGTAGTGCCGTTCATTAATATTTTATCATCGTTTTTAAGCTCAGAAATTTTATTTCCAACTTGGACAATGCACGGTTTTCCTAATTCTCTCGCAGCAATTGCGGCATGACAGAGAATATTTCCCTGTTTAGTAATAATGCCAGCTGCTTTGGCCATTAGTGGTAAATATTCTACTGTCGTCATATCACAAACTATAATGTTGTCAGTTGTTAAACTATCTTTTGTTGGATCATTAATAATTTTTACTATACCCTGAGCTTTGCCAGGGCTGGCAGGTATCCCTGCTAGTTTAGAACCAGGGTCGTTCCAGGAATAATCACTATTTTTTAATTTTTCATAAAGTACACGATTATAATCAATAAAAGAAATATTATTGTCTGGTGGCCAAACTACAAATTCAAAATAACCTTTAAGTTGTTGGTCTTCATTAAATTTGGCAGCTAATTTTTCAGTTAATTCTTTTTGCAATTCTAAATTTTCTACTTTCAAACTTTCTAAAACAGAAGTCAAAACTTTTTGAATAGTAGGTTCAATATAACTAAAATGCCAGAGGTCATTTTTGTAAGAAAAAATTAACGGTTTGTTTTCAAAAAACCCTTGGGTTAGTTGCCAATGTGGCCCAGGAACAATTTCACCAAAAATTCCTAGATCATTTATAAGAATAATTCCCGAGAAAGAAGTGTTGTCATTGTGAGGAATAATTTCTGCCTTATAATCTTCTGGGTTGATGTCTAAATTTTTAAACCATTCTAAATTTTGAATTAAGGTTTTGCCACGTACTCTTAATTTTGGTAAATCTTTGACAATGGGGGATAAGCGCAAAGCACATTTATCATTGCCATTTTCTTTTAAAATTTGTTGGAATTTTTCTGTGTTTTGAGAAATGTCAGTAGCCAAAAGTTTAATTGGCTTGTCATAATTAATGCCAATTGTTTGGTTTAAAATTTCCAAGCGATCTCTTTTGTTATTATCTTCTTGTCTAAATTCTTGAATATTTGGCATGCCAGTTTTTTCTAGCCATTCGGTAATTGAGGGCATTTTGCTGTCAATTATTTCGGTAATTTTCATAGCAAATTACTAAGTGTATGCTTATATTTTTCTGCCTCAGAAATGATTTTTTTGGCTGTAGCAATCGAATATACAGGTCGCATACTTACCCCAGTTTCATGGCACAGTACAATTCCATTTACCCCCATTAAAACTAAATTGGTAAGATCACTAATTTCCGATCTTTGCGGTAAAAAGCCATTGATTACACTTTCCAAAATTTGGGTGGAAATAAATATTGGTTTTCTAATTTTTTTGCAGTAATTAATTATATGATTTTGGTATACGCCAACTTTGGCAAAGTCGCCAGCAATTCCCAAATTACCTCGCTCTAAAATAATAATATCGGCATATTCGCTAATTAATTCTATATTTTCTACGCCAGCTGGCGTTTCAATTTTTACAGCCATTTTTGGTTTTTCTGGCCAATTAAAGTTGTCAATAATTTCTTTGTAATGTTGGGCAATAATTTCGTTATTGGTATAGGGGCAAGCAATAATGTCTGGTGCCAAGCCTACTAATTGGGGAATAATTTCCGCTTTTATTTTTTCTATTGTTTGTAAATGATCTGCTTGTTGGCCTACCCAATTTAATCCTTTGTATGGGTAAATTGCGCCTTCATTTAAAACCAAACATTCTATAGTGTCTTTAGAATGAATACTAATTATTTTTAAGGCTATTTCTCCTTCATCAATAACTATTTGTTGTTCTGGATAAAGAATGTTGCCTATATCAGGATGTTGTATAGATATAAACTCTTCTGGATTCTCTGAATAATCCCCAGATTTCAAGATTAAACGATCACCTTCCTTTACCAGTAATTCTTTTTTTGGGAAACCACCTAATCTGATTTTTGAATTAGGTAAATCTATTAAAATTTTGGTTTGTGAATTTAGTTCATTGATAGTTTTTTGGGCAGTTTTAATTGTTTCTATTTTTTCGGCAACTGTGCCGTAAGATAAATTAAAACGTAAAATATCACAACCAGCTAGGATCATTTTTTTTAAGACAGAAACATTAGAAGAAAGACGTGAGGCAGTAGCCGTAATTATCATAATTTTTGGTTGTGTTCTTTCCAAGAATCAATTGTTTCAAGCATTATTTCTCTAAAAGGATTTGTTTTCCAATCAAAACAGTTTGCCTTATTTGTTTCGCGAGCAATCAGGCGACGCATAAATTGGCTTAAAACAACTACATTTTTCCAAATATTAATTTTCTCATTTTCTTCTAAGAGCAAGTAATTAACCGTTCCATGTCCAGTAAGGTCATTAATATCCTCGTATTGGATTAAAGTACTTTTTTTGTCCAAAATATTTTCAATTTTTTCAGTTAGTATTTTATCAAATGGTAAAATATGAATATGAGCATGGCCAATACAGCAGCCAGCTTTGTCATGTTGGGTTGCTCCATGTTCAAAAGCAATTATTTTTTGTCCTTTTCTACCAATAAATTTTTTAACTTGTTTTAATAAAGACTCAAATTCATTTGTAATATCTTGGTTGATTAAAATTTGCCCCAAAGAATCCAAATGATTTTGTGAGACAATTAACAAATAATCAGGAATAAAAGAACCTAAAGCAGGCACCAAATAGAAATTCTCTGTTTGAAGAAGTATTTCGTCGGATATTTTGTTTTTATTGCAAAAAATACAATCCATAGAAATTTAAAATAAATTACACCACCCAAAAAGGGTGGTGTAATAATTTAATTTATTTCTACTTTTATACTAGGTCCCATGCTACTTTTTAAGTAGATCGCTTTGATATAGGTACCTTTGGTAGAACTAGGTTTGATTTTTTTTAAAGTTTCCATAAAGGCTTGGTAGTTTTCCAGTAATTGCGCTACACTAAAACTTACCTTGCCAATGGCCACATGAATATTGGCACCGTCATCATTTTTAAAACTTAGTTTGCCTTTTTTAAGTTCAGTAACCATTTTTTTCAAATCATTACCAACGGTGTCGGTTTTTGGATTTGGCATTAAACCTTTTGGTCCAAGTACTTTGGCAGCTACAGCCAATTTTGGCATCATTTCTGGAGTAGCAATGGCCACATCAAATTCTACTTTGCCGCTGTCTTTTATTTTTTTAATTGCTTCTTCGCCGTAAACGAAATCAGCACCAGCTTCAGTAGCTTTTTTTTCGTCGTTTGTACTTACGAAAGCAGCTACTTTTAAAGTTTTGCCAGTGCCATTTGGCATTACTACTGTAGTACGAATTTGCTGTTCACTTTTTTTTGGGTCAATACCCAAAGCTACGTGTATTTCCACACTAGCATCAAATTTAACAGTGCTGGTTTTTTTAACCAAGCTTAAAGCTTCGGCAGTGGTGTAGACTTTGTTTTTGTCTACTAATCCTGCTAAAGCAGTCATTCTTTTACTCATATTGTATGTTTTAGTGGTACGAGCTCCCGACTGAGTCGGGATCCCACCGAGATTAATTAACCCTTATTTTATACATCATTTAAAGATTTTTGTCAACCCCCTTCGGCTGTGTGCTCTCCTTGAGTCTGAGCGACCTCGGAGTCGAAGACAGGGTTGACCATGATTTTTATTGAATGGTCAAGAGTCGGTATCGGTCCAAACTTTTATACAATTAGTACTAATGCTTTTTTTGCTAAAGTAACTTGGACAGCTGTTGTTGTAGTCATTGTCTGGGTAACAGAGCACACTGCCGGCGCTACTATATAAAATGGTTGTACAATCAGGGCAGCCAGAAGATTCAAAATAAACAATTTTATCGCCAAAACCGCATTTGGCCACATAAGCTGGAGGTGTTTGTCGTGCTTCATTTTTTAGTAAACTAATAGTCAAATTAAGCCAATCAGGAATTTTGTTATTGGGCTGAACTGTGGTTTTACTGGGAGTAATGGTTACTTTTTCTTTGGACACAGCTTGGCATTCTCCAGAATAAGCGATTTTTATTTCTTGGGTTTTGGCTACACAATCATTGGTAAAAGTCATGCCATTTACTCCACAAACTGGTTTATATTCTTGGCTGCAAATTTCATAATCTTCGTTTTTTATTGCTTCTCCAACTATTTCTGCGCCTTTTCCTGGACTACACTGGCCATCGTAGTAATCTTGTGCCAAGCATTCGGTAGTATCGGCAAAACGGCAAAAGGCTTCGGAGGCAGATGTTTCTTTATTAAAACGGACAATTATTTCAAATCCTTGTGATTCACAATAATCATAACTAGGATTTTTCGGTTCATTGGATATCGGTTTTTTAATTACAGTTTTAATAGTAGAAGTGTTTGTTGCAGAATTATTGTTTGTTGTAGTAGCACAACCGGCACCTACAAAAGTTAGGGCAATAACAGTTATAATTAAGTATTTTTTAAAAGACATAGTTGTTTATAAAATACTTTTTAAAAAACCTTTTAAAGTATTGGCAGATTTTTGTAATTTCTTTTTTTCGTTTGCATTTAAATTTATTGGCCAATGTTTAATTACTCCACATCTGCCAATTACTGTTGGGGCACCTAAGCAAACATCACTGATGCCTTGCCAATTTTTTAAACGTGCGGAAATTGGTAAAATTTTATGTTGATCATATAGTATGGCTTCAATTATTTCGGAAATCACCATAGCAATGCCATAAAAAGTAGCACCTTTGCGATTAATAATTTCATAAGCTTCTTTTTTTACGCGCTCGGCAATTTGTGGATATTGTTTTTTATCTAATAATTTGGTTTTTTCTATTGCTACCCCGCCAACATTAACTGTGCTCCAAGCCACAAATTCACTGTCGCCGTGTTCACCCATTACAAAACCATGTATATTGTGGGAACTGATTTTAAGTAAGTGACTAAGCTCGGTTTTTAATCTAGCAGTATCCAAAGTAGTTCCCGAGCCAAAAACTTGGTTTTTTGGTAGACCGCTCCATTCTTGTGCCAAGTAAGTTAAAATATCTACTGGATTGGCAATCATTAAAATTATGGAAGTGGATTTAATTTTACCAATTTGTTTTAAAATTGATTTTAAAATTGTGGCATTTTTTTTCACCAAGTCTAGGCGAGTTTCTCCTGGTTTTTGAGCCAAGCCAGCAGTAATGACAATTACATCAGCATCGGCCGCATCTTTAAAATTTGCACCTTTTACACAGCCAGTATCCACAAAACACAAACCATCAGCAATATCCATCACTTCACCGGCTTCTTTGGTTTCATTTACATCAATCAAAATTATTTGGGCAGCTAAGTTTTTTAAAGTGGCGACATAGGCGGCAGTAGAACCCACGGCTCCGGCGCCAATAATGGCGATTTTTGATTTGTTGAATTTTGTTTCGGACATATAAAATCTAATTTATTTTAAAATATTAAATTTGTTTTTTATTATTGCTTGCCCCGCACCCTTGTGGTGCTGGGGTATTATAACAAAACCCGCCAGTTTTGGCGAGGTGTCGTTTCTCCCCCTTAACAAAGGGGGGTTAGGGTGGGGTAGTCGTCTGTCATCCCCCTCTTTCCAAGAGGGGGTAGGCCTGCCCGACATGCCGTCAAGGCAGGCGGGGGGAGTTTTTGCCGGAGTTGTTTTTAATCCCCTCTAGCCTTCGGCTCTGAGGCTCAGGCTCGAAGAGAGAGAGGTGTCGCGTCGGACGCGACGGGGTGTGTTACCGGTGTTATTAATACACCCATACTATTTACTTTTTTTACTTCCACTTTTTCAAAAAAGTGGAGCAAA
>LBSX01000014.1 GCA_000990355.1 Candidatus Magasanikbacteria bacterium GW2011_GWC2_37_14 | reverse complement strand
AAACAGATAATGAACTTTGGCAAGATGCCACTACCAGGGATGGTATATCATTTAGTTATCCAAAAGAAATTTTAGCCAAATACATTAATGAAGCAGAGTGGCCACCACAAGTTCAAATACTAAACACGCCGTTTGTTTGTGTGCCGTCTGGTGTGGAAGTTCAATCTAGCGAACAGACTGAATTACGGTTAGTAGATGACCGTTCATATTGTGTCACCCGACAAAGCGAAGGGGCGGCGGGAAGTACTTACACTAGCTATATTTATGCTTTTAGCAAAGATAACAAGACAACTAACATTACTTTCAGCTTGCGTTTTGTTCAGTGTCAAAATTACGATGAACCAAAAGCATCTGAATGTGAAAATGAACGTACAGCTTTTGATGTTGATGGTATAGTGGATCGCATCGCCCAAAGCATTAAAGTTCAATCTAAAGAATTATCCATAGCCGAAGAATTAAAAGATTGTCTGCCTAAAAGTGACATAGTGAGCCATGAAAAATGCCAAGAGTTATTAAGTAATATTAGAAATTTTGATGAATGTGTTAACGCTGGTTTTTCTATAATGAAATCCAACCCACCACAGTGTGCTACCCCTGATGGAAAAACATTTACCCAAGAAACTAACAGTACTTGGGATATGGCTAAAACTGCCGTGGCTAATTGCGAAGTGACTAAAGCCTTTCAATCGCATAGTCGGATTGTTAATTTAGAACTTAAAAATGGAAACAAACTAATCGCCAGCGAGCCAGTGATTGATGATGTAATGAAAATTGTTAATGAGGCAGAGGCTAAATGTGGACGAATTCAGATTGCTACGGAATAATTATGGGACAGTAAGACATCCAGAAGGAAGTTGTGTCCTGTCTGATTTTATACTAAATTTAGATAAAAAAGCCCTTTTCTGATACTTCAAAAAAATCTTCAAAAACTGTCCCACATGTCTTGTCCCATTTCCTCAAATATGATATTATGACCCCAGACCGAGGTGCTTCAGGCCGAATTCTAGATGACCCTCAAATAAGCCCTTGGTTGACTGTATTAATTTGGTTCTAGACCGTGCAAGTGCACAAACACAAAATCGCTTAAAAGCGATTTTTGTTTTTGCACTCAGGAATCGAACAGGAAAGGGTGAAAACGAAAGTTTTCACTTGCCGAGGAAAGCCCACGAAAACCAGAAGGTTTTCGTGAGAGTCCGCCACAAGCGGACGAGCGAGATTCCCTGCCGAGTGCACAAATCAAAAATAGCCCCAAGGCTATTTTTGTATTAATTAACTGTTTTTAATGAATGCGCCAATTACGCCCGATCTTTTCACTCATAGGTTCATCTTCTTTTTCTAAATCTTCTGTTAAAAATTCGCGTAAACTATATTTTACTTCTACGGGATTTTTGTCTAACAAAGGAATACGTAAAAGTGGTCGCCAAGTGCTTTTACAACTAATAAACAAATTCTTTACTTCTGGCGGATTATAAACTACATAAAAATTATTTAATTCGGAATAAGGATAAAAACGACTACCCACCACCACGCCCAAATCAGTAATTTGGAAAAGCACGTTTCGTGGACTTTGGTGTGACTGCAAAAACAAAATAATTGCAAACAATACCACAATTAAAGCAAACAAAAAATTACCAGTTAACAAAGCATAAGTTACCAAGCCTACACCGAGCACTCCCATTATTACATACCAAGCAGTATTCCTTTCGTGTTGCTCGTATTCCAAAATTGACCATTCGTGCAAAACTTGACCCAAACTAGCAATATCTTTAATTAATTGTGGCATATAATTTATTTAAAAATGAGCTACAGATCCATTATAGCACAAAAAGTATAACAAATTAAATATCTTGTGACAATACTGCCACAATTGCCAAAAACCACAAAATAGCCTATAATAAGTCACGTATATGGAATATCGGCCAATCAATTTTTTGGAACAACAAACAGAAATAATTAAGCCTAAAAAACCACGTTGGCTAATTTTTTTAATTATTATTATTTTACTTTTTTTGGGTGGGTGTTTAGCCAAAAACATTATTAGTGAAAAAGCTCCCAATGACCCTGAAGCTTACGATCCGATTACACTTAAACCAAAAAAACCAGAAGGATTTTTCCAAAAAATGAAATACTTGGTCTTTAATCAAGACAAAGAACTTATTGGACAAGACAAAGATCGAATTAATATTTTATTATTAGGCATGGGTGGAGTTGGACATGATGGACCTTTTTTAACTGACACAAATATTATTGTTGGTTTAAAACCCTCAAATGGCCAAATTGCCATGATTTCTATTCCTCGTGATTTGGGTGTAGCAGTACCAAAACAAGGCATTAAAAAAATAAATTATATAAATTCTTTGGGCGAAACAAAAGAAACTGGTACAGGTGGCGAATTTGCCAGAAAAATTTTTAGTGAAACATTTGATCTAAATATTCCTTATTATATAAGAGTAGATTTTAAAGCTTTTGGTGAAATTATTGAGGCTGTAGGTGGAGTGACTATTGATGTTGAAAATGACTTTACCGATCACATGTACCCTGCCCCAAACAACGACTATCAAACAGTAAGTTTTGTTAAAGGCGTGCAAACTATGGATGGTAACACAGCCTTAAAATATGCTCGCTCACGCCATGGCTCTGGCACAGAAGGTTCGGATTTTGCTCGAGCCAGACGACAACAAAAAATTCTTTTGGCCTTAAAAGAAAAAATGCTTTCCTTTTCTACCTTAAGCAATCCTTTAAAAATAAATAATATTATTAAAAGTTTGGAAAATCATATTACTACCAATTTAGAATTTTCTGACATTATTAGTTTTATTAAACTTGCTCGCGAATTAAATTTTAATCAAATTACCAATTTAGTATTTGATGATTCGGAAACTGGCTATTTAAAATCAACTTTTGGAGTTGATGGAGCATTTTTATTAATTCCCAAAACTGGCAATTTTACAGAAATAAATAATACTATAAGTAATGTTTTTTCTGGAGAATTAACTGCCAAAGAAACGAAAACCGACGATACTCCAAAACAAACTTTAAAAAACGAAAATATTATCGACAAAATTATAACAGTAGAAATCCAAAATGGTACTTGGAATGCTGGCTTGGCTGCTCGTCTAAAAAAACGTTTAGAAGATAAAGGTTTTACAATTGAACTTATTGGCAATAGTGAAACCAGACCTCAACCATACAGTGGAATATTTAATTTAACAAACAAAAAAACAGAAATTGAAAACTCTTTAAGTCAAGAACTTCACTTACCCATTAAGCAACAACCACCCACAAATATAAATGCCGCCACCGGCACCGATATCTTAATTTTACTGGGCGAAGATAATATTGAATAATAATATGTCTGAATGGAACAAAAAAATTAAAACCGACAATTTACCAAAAGTTGTTTTGGTTGGACGAGTAAATGTTGGTAAATCAACCTTGTTTAATCGTTTAACCGAAACTCATAAAGCTTTGGTTTCTACAATTGCTGGAACGACACGTACCAGAAATGAAGAAACTGTTATTTGGCGAGGAAAAAATATTCATTTAATAGACACTGGTGGTCTTACTTTTACCGATGATGTGCCCTTGGAAAAAGAAATTATTATCCAAACTAAAAAAGCTATTGCCGAAGCAGACTTAATTTTGTTTGTAACCGATGCCAAGCACGGCATTTTACCTCAAGAAAAGGAATTGGCCAAGTTGGTCCGCGGTAAAAAAACTCCAATTTTGCTTTTGGCTAATAAAGCCGATACTGCTAAAATTGAACAAAATATTTTTAATGGTGATTGGCAAAAATTAGGTTTGGGTGAACCATTCTCGCTTTCGGCCGGGAATGGTAGAAATGTTGGTGATTTGTTGGACTTAATTTATAAACTTTTAAACAAACAAAAAAAATCCCCAAAAATTGAAAAAGAAAATGAAGAGGTAATAAATGTTAGTATTATTGGCAAGCCCAATGTTGGCAAATCTTCTTTATTTAATAAATTGGTTGGTGAAGATAAAGTAATTGTTAGTCCAATTGCCCACACCACTCGCGAACCATTTGATACTTTGGTAACTTACAAATATTTGGAAAATGGCAAAGAAAAAAATCAATTAATTAATTTTATTGATACAGCCGGTATTCGTCGCAAAGCCAAAGTAGATGGCTTTTTGGAAAAAGAAGGTATTCGTCGCAGTATTTTGTCTACCGAAGATGCTGAGGTTATTTTGTTTGTCTTAGATGGCAGTGAAACTATCTCCGTACAAGATCGCCAATTAGGCGGACTTTTGGAAAAAAGAGTAAAAAGCGTTATAATTTTAATAAATAAGTGGGATTTGGCCGAAGAACGTACAGATTATATTTATAATTCTGTAAAACAAATGATTAAAGATTACTTTCCTCATGTTGATTTTGCGCCAATTTTGTTTGTTAGCGCCCTTAGCGGACAAAAAATTCACAGTATTTTCCCAGAAATTATCCACGCTTACCAAACCCGAAAAACAACTGTTCCAGAGGATGTATTGCATGATTTTATGAAAAAACTAGTAAAAGAACATTTGCCTTCTCGCGACAAAGGCGTGCATCATCCAGAAATTCTTGGTTTTAAACAACTAGACATTAATCCCCCAGTCTTTGAACTTTACATTAAACCAAAAACTTCTTTACATCGTTCTTATATAAATTTTATCGAACGACGTTTGCGTGAAGAATTTGATTTTTATGGCACACCAATAATGATAAGAATGACAAAAATGAAAAGATAAACTTATGAAATTAATCATTGGTTTAGGAAATCCTGGAAAAGAATATCTTAAAACACGTCATAACGTGGGTTTTATGGTGCTGGATGCTTTACAAAAAAAACTGGTACTTTCTGGCGCTTCTAATTGGGAATTAAGCAAAAAATTTAATGCCGAAATCTGTGGGCTAACATTAAACAATGAAAAAATAGTTTTGACCAAGCCTTTAACATTTATGAATAACTCTGGTGAGGCCGTACAATTAATTGCTCATTTTTATAAATTAACTGTTAAAGATTTAATTGTGGTGCATGATGACAAAGATTTAAAATTAGGAGACATTCGCGTACAAAAAGACCGAAGCGATGCTGGACACAACGGAGTCAAATCAATTATTGAACACCTTAAAACTCAAAATTTTATCCGAGTACGAGTAGGTATTGCAAGTGAAAACGAAAAAAAAATGAAAGATACTGCTAAATTTGTTTTAAATAAATTTGGACTTTTGGAAAGAAAAAAAGTTGAAGAAGTAATAAACAGGAGTCTGGAGGAAATATTAAAATTAATTTAAATGAAAAAAGAAATTTTACTTTCATACTTTCCCAAAATAACCTCTAAACGCTATCAAAATTTGATAGCGGTTTTTGATAATCTAGACAATGCCTGGCAAGCTAGCGCCAATGATTTAATAAAAATGGGCTGGGAAGAAAAGTTAGTTAGTGAATTTATAAACTGGAAAAATAATTTAGACGAAGAAAAAATTGCCAAAATTTTAAAACACGAAAACATTTATTGTTTAACCAAAGAAGATCAGGATTACCCACGTTTATTAAAGGAAATTTATGATCCCCCATTTTGCTTATTTGTAAAAGGTAAATTAAATAATACTGGCTACAATTTGGCAGTAGTTGGTACTAGAAAATATTCTACTTATGGCAAACAAATTACCGAAGAACTAACACACGAACTCGTGAATCACGGCTTAACCATTGTCTCTGGGTTGGCACTAGGCATTGACGGCATTGCCCACGACACCTGTCTAAAAGCTGGCGGCCAAACTATTGCGGTTTTGGGCTCTGGAATCAACAACGCCCACATCTTTCCCAAACAACACTTAAACCTGTCTAAACGCATTGTGGAAGCTGGTGGAGCAATAATTTCTGAATATCCACCTGGAACTATCCCCACCCACTACACCTTTCCTCGTCGCAACCGCATTGTGGCTGGCATGAGCTTGGGCACTTTAGTAATTGAAGCTCCAGAATCTTCCGGGGCTCTAATTACTGCTCAATGTTCCTTGGACAATAATCGTGAAGTTTTTGCTGTACCACAAAATATCAATACTATGAATTCAGCAGGTGGAAATAATTTATTAAAAACTGGTGCCCATTTAATTACCAAAGCCCAAGATATTTTAGAAATTTTAGAATTGGATAGTTTAAATGATATTATTGTTAATCGAGAAATTATTCCCGAAACCGAAAATGAAGCCAAAATTTTGAAAATCCTTTCTCGAGAACCAATTAATATTGAACAAATCATTAAAAACTCTGACCTTGACAGCGCCACTACAAATGCTACACTTACCCTAATGGAAATGAAAGGTAAGGTAAAAAATCTTGGTGGAATGATGTACGTTCTTGGCAGTGGTAAGTGAGTAAGTGTGTAAGTGAATAAGTATTTTGAGTATGGTATTAGTAAAAAATTGGACTGATTTAAACGCTTGGCAAAAAGCCCACCAACTGGTAATACATATTTACAAAATAACTAAAACATATCCTAAAGATGAACTTTATGCTTTAATTTCTCAAATGCGTCGTGCTTCTGTTTCTGTAGCAGCTAATATAACAGAGGGTTTTCACCGCGAAACCAAAAAAGATAGATTACATTTCTATACAATGGCTTTAACTTCGTTGGAAGAAGTAAAGTATTATTTAATTCTTTCAAAAGATTTAGAATATTTGGACATAAAAAAAGCAAGAGAAATCTATTCTTTAACAAATGAAGTTGGCAAACTACTCAGACGCTGGATACAATCTCAAAAGTGATAATGGCTACTTACACACTTACAAACTTATACACTTATTAACTTAAACAAAACGTATGCAAATAAAAAATTTAATTTCTAAAAAATCAATATTTATCGCACTTTTTGTACTAACCGGTTTTGGTTTAATGCAAATTCCTTTTACCAACATTATTGGTTCTAACACCAAATTTAGTCTTTTTGACTTCTACGGTCCAATTGCGGGAGCTTTTGTAGGTTCAATTTGGGGTTTGGTAACTGTTGGCGTCATGCAATTAATTAATTGGGCTTGGCAAGGTTTTAATACCGACCTAAGTGTAATCATTCGTTTATTTCCAGTATTATTTTCTGCTCTCTATTTTGCTCGAAAATCAAAACTAATATTACTTGTGCCAGCAATTTGTATGATTGCTTTTTGGGCTCACCCCGAAGGCCGAATTGCTTGGGTATACGCACTTTATTGGTTAGTTCCAATCATTGCTTATTTCTTTTACGAAAAATCAATTTTATTGCGGGCGCTTGGAACAACTTTTACTGCCCATGCGGTTGGCGGGGTTTTATTTCTTTATATCTTAGGTCTTAAGTCTTATGTCTGGATTGGTTTAATTCCAATTGTTTGGAAAGAACGAGGTTTAATGGCAATTGGTATTACCGTTACTTTTATTGGTTTTAATTACTTATTTAGTTTGCTAAATAAAAAATTCCATATTACTTTACCATTTGTAAAATTGAATCCTAAATATTCTGTAAAATAATTAGAAACAAAAAACAGCTTTTATCGAGCTGTTTTTTGTTTAACCATATCTTTGCATTATTACAAATTTTTATTAAACCAATATTCATTTAAAAGTTGTTCTTTAACCTTGCCACCATTACCGTGGCTTAACAAACCCAGATAAGATTGTAATGTTTCATTTGTATGGTTCTCTTTAATTCTTCTCAGCATTCTTTTTCGTGTTGTTTTGCGGAGTACACGATGACCAACGAAATGCTTCCAGCCAAGAAAATCGATACCCGAAGTAATTGTCTGCAAAAATATTTTATTAGGATGCAAAGTTAATTTTAATTTTTCAACTAAAAAATTGCGAATTACAGGTATTATACTTTCTAAATATTGTCTATCATTAGATAAAAATACAAAATCATCGGCGTAGCGAACATAATACTTAACTTTTAATTTATGTTTTACAAATTGATCAAATACATTCATAAAAACATTAGCAAAAAGCTGCGAGGTTAAATTTCCGAGTGGCAGGCCTGTTGTCCCCCTGTTACCAAGAAGGGGTTCAAGGGGAGTTGCCGGAGTTGTACTATAACTTTCAACTACATTCTCCAGTAGCCATATAACATCTTTATCTGAAATATACTCACTCAAAATATCTAATAAAATTTTGTGATCGATACTGTCAAAAAACTTTTTAATATCACACTTTAATACCCAGTAAGCACGGTGGTTATTTTTACTAACTTTACAAAACATTTCTCTAAACTTGTTTAAGGCCTTATGCAGTCCCTTATTTTTTCTACAAGAAAATGAATTGTCAATAAATGTTCTATCAAAAAATGGATACAAAATACGGTAAATGGCGTGGTGGAGCAAGCGGTCACAGACAGCTGCTTTGTGAATATGCCGACGTTTCGGGTCATTAACATAAAAATTTTCATAACCACCATGTTGGTAAATCTTACTTGCCAAATCTTCGTGAAGTGTTACAATATTATCCATTAGATTATCACTAAATTTTAATACATCATTTTTCTTTTTCCTACCAAGAATAAATTCTTTCCACGCTAAACATAAATTTTCTAAATTGATAATATCATTATATGTATGAATCAATTGGATCTTTCTAATAATCTGAATACTTTTAAGACCCCCCCCCAACGGAGTGATGATCTGCCCATTCTGGTTTTGTTCAAAGAGTGTTATTTGTTGTGGCATAATTTTTTATTATTTTTACCACGCTTGACGCGGCACACTTTGGGAATAAAAATAGATGAAATGTTTATTAATATCTTAGAAATAACTTTAACCGCTAAATATACTAAACGCGAAGATAAGCTGATTTTTCTAAATGAGTTAAGCAGAAAATTAGATAACTTAAAATTTTTTGTCACACTTCTGTGGGAAGCAAAAGGATTGGACGCTAAAAAATATGGACAATTATCTCAAAAACTTGCCAGCACAGGAAGAATGCTAGGCAAATGGATTCAAAGTACTCAAAATTTTTACAAATAAATATCTCATTTAAAAGATACTCAAACAAATTGAGTATCTTTTTTTTAAACCTTTACACCATCAGAGCGGCGACGGCGATGTTCGGGTTGTCATTGTCATCCCAGTTCCAGTTGTCGCAGTTGAGCCGACCATCGTTCCAGTTCAGATTGAGCCGGTTGCCGTCCGCATTGCAGAAATGCCAAACACTGTCCATTATACCACCTTTGGAATACTCCGCGAGCTACAACTAATGCCGCGCCTTGAGCGCGTTAATGAATGGCACGGGGTGTAAAGAATATAAATTTAATATATAAACACACACTATCTGAACCCATAAGTGCAGATATTCGGGCGAGTATATATCCTGTACTGCCGGCTTATATCCCTGCCTACCAGCAGGCAGACATAGACATAAGCAACTGGCGACGCAGCCAAACATATTATAACAAAAATTTTACTTTAAAAAAACTTATTTTATAAATGAAGAGGCCCTCGATCCGCGCGAAGCGAACCGAGGGCCAAAGAACCGAAGCGACCAACGTGCCGAACGACAGGGCCGAAAGCCCTAGTGCTCGAGTGCCTTGGTCACCCCCAGAGCGGCGACGGCGAGGCCCGGGAAGCCATCGGCACCCCAGCGCCAGATGCCGCAGGCGAGCCGACCACCGCGCCAGTCCAGACGGAGCCGGCGCCCGCCCGCAATGCAGGTGCCAGTGCGCACCCACAGGCCGTTGAACATGTCACGCTTGGTGACCTTGTGGTGCATGAGGGCGACACCCGCCGTGTAGACGGTCGGCAGAAGCTCCTGACTGAAGAAGCCGGTCGGTACGCCCCAGTGGACTTCCACTGCCGCGAGCGTCCGGAGCTGCGTAGTAATGTTCTGGCTTGCAGCCTCGCGCAGCGCGGTGGGGACACCGGACACGAGACAGCGCTCGGTCGGGGTGTCTGGGAACGCCCAGCCCTGCAGGTACCTGAAGTCATCCACGCACAAGCCCAGTGTGGGGATCGTGAACTTGAGCGTCGCGCCTGCCTCAACGGCGTAGTGGCACGGCACGTTATCCGCGAACCCTTGCTCCCTGGCGCCCTTGCGGCAACCAGTGATGATCTGTCGCGCGTACAGCTCCTCCTGCCCGGCATCTTCCATGAGCCACGCAAACGCCTCCTCGTCCGTGAGCGAGATGAAATACCGCGCCAGCATCGCGACCAACACCTCGCGCACACGTTGCTGAAACAACGCGGAACGTTCGGGGGCAGCGAGAACGCGCTCCTGAAGCTCATCCTTGTCTGGAGCAAGCGACGCAAGAACGTCACCCACCAGTTTCTCGATCTGCCGGCTCTGCGATCCCTTAAACTTGCGATCCATGTTCCGCACCTCCCAGCTGTGTGGTTTGCCTTTACCCGACTCCATGTCGGGTTGGGGTTTACCACCCTTTTGCCGAGATATTGTAATCCCGGCCTTCTTTCTACATGTCATTACGAGGAACGAAGCAATCCCATTGGGATGGCCATGGCCTTCGGCCTCGCGATGACAAAGCAAAAAGAAAACCAGGAACTTAAAAAGAACTAACAAATTATCATAGCACATTTTAACGAATTTGTCAATAGGTGTTTTTTAGTATATTATACTTATAAAAAAACAGCCAAATGCCTTTTAAAATATGAATTATTCACAGGCAAAAAAATTTATTCTTTTGTGGTCCAAACTTGGCAGAAAAGAATATTTAAAAGATGCTACAGAGTGTGGTGTCTATCTTGAACGTTTACAATATTTTTTAGATTTAATTGACAATCCAGAACGTCAAATCCCCCACTATATTCATGTTACTGGTACTTCGGGCAAAGGTTCAGTTTGTTTAATGCTTGATAGTATTTTGCGAGCCAATAAATTTAAAACTGGTACCATGACCTCACCAGAAGTTGGCCCAACTATGACCCGTTGGCAAATTAATGGTAAAACAATTAATGAACAAGAATTTGCAAAAATAATAACCAAGCTTAAACCAAAACTAACAACTTATTTAAAAAATTCTCCTTATGATCCAATTTCTCATTTTGAATTAATGACTGCCGTTGGTTTATATTGGTTTGCCCAAAAACGAGTAAAGTGGTGTATTTTGGAAGTTGGCTGTGGTGGGCGTTATGACTCTACCAATGTAATTCCTTACAAAGATGTTGCTGTAATAACCAATATTGGTTTGGACCACACCGAAATATTAGGCAAAACTAAAACCAAGATTGCATATGAAAAAGCAGGAATCATCAAGAGAAACTGCAAAATGTTTACCACGGAAAAAAATAAAAACATTTTAAATATTATCAAAGCTGAATGTAAAAAAAGACAAGTTTCTCTTGAAATTTCCAATAACCAATTTCCAATTTCCAATCAATTTTCAAATTATCAAATTTTCAAATACCAAAACAATAATTATAAATTAAACGCACTTGGTAATCATCAAATAAAAAATGCTATTTTAGCAATTAATATTGCCAAATCACTTAAAATCCCCTATTCAAAAATAAAAACTGGTTTAGAAAAAACAAAGTTACCATTACGAGTGGAGATTATTTCTAAAAAACCTTTAATTATTTTGGATGGTGCCCACAATCCAGATAAGATGAAAACAACAGTTGAAACTGTAAATAAACTTAATTTTATAAATTTAAATTTGGTTATTGGCTTTTCAGAAGACAAAAACATCAAAAAAATTATAAAACAGTTAATCACTCTTAAACTAAATACTATTGCTATTACCAAATTTGCTTCACAATTTAAAAAACCAGCTAAACTAGCTTTAATTAAAAAAATGCTTAAAGATAGCAAAATTAACTGTCAAATTAGAACTTTTAATAAATCTATCGAGGCTTATAAATGGAGTTTAAAAAAAACCAAAAAGAATGATTTATTACTGGTAACAGGCTCATTGTATTTGGCCGGCGAAATTCGACAAAAGTTGACAATTCACTAATTTTGCTTTATGCTGTATAAATATGAAAACCTTAGTAATAGTAGAATCCCCTACTAAAGCAAAAACAATTAGTAAATTCCTTGGCAAAGACTTTGTTGTAGAGTCTTCTTTTGGTCATGTGCGAGATTTGCCAAAAAGTAAAATGGGGATTGATATTCTAGGCGGTACTTTTTTACCAACCTATACTGTTTCCAAAGAAAAGATTAAACAAGTGGCTCTGCTTAAAAAAGCGGCTAGTAAAAAAGAAGTTGTCTTTGCTTCGGACGAAGATCGTGAAGGAGAAGCTATTTCTTGGCATTTAGCGCAAGTACTAGACATTGACCCTACAAAAGCCAAACGTATAGTTTTCCATGAAATTACCAAATCGGCAATCGAAGAAGCTTTAAAAAATCCTCGCTCTATTGATTTAAAATTAGTTGATGCTCAACAAGCCAGACGAATTTTAGATAGATTGGTTGGTTATGAATTATCACCACTATTGTGGAAAAAAGTCGCCCGTGGTCTCTCAGCTGGACGTGTACAATCCGTGGCTGTTCGTTTGTGTGTGGAAAGGGAAAAGGAAATTTTGGCCTTTAATGCCGAAGAATATTGGAGTCTTGAGGGAATATTTAATAAAAATAAACAAGAACAAAACTTTAGTGCAGAATTAAATGCTATTGATAATAAAAAACTAGATAAACTAGATTTAAAAAACAAAGAACAAATTGATAAAATTTTAATAGATTTAGAAAAAACGGAATACAAAATTACTGATTTAAAAAAATCAGAAACCAAACGTACTCCTCCACCACCTTTTACCACTTCTAGTTTACAGCAAAATGCCAATCAAAAATTTGGTTATTCTGCCAAACAAACTATGGTTTTGGCACAACAACTTTATGAGGGTATTGAACTTGGGACTGAAGGTTCAATCGGTCTTATTACTTACATGAGAACAGACTCGGTAAATTTATCGCAAAAATTTTTAACCGAAGCTAAAGAATTAACTAATAAAGAATACGGCAAACAATATTCTTTAGAAAAACCTCGTTATTACCAAAACAAATCTAAAGGCGCACAAGAAGCCCATGAAGCTATCCGTCCAGCCGACGTTTTCCGCACTCCAGAATCTATTAAAGAATTCTTGTCACCGCAACAATACAAACTTTATGACCTTATTTGGCGTCGCGCTGTAGCCACTCAAATGTCTGATGCTAAATTAAACAAAACTTCGATAGACATTTCTGCAAAACAATATACCTTTAGAGCCAATGGCCAAACCATGCTATTTGAAGGCTGGTTAAAAATTTATCCCGAAAACATTAAAGAAGAAATTTTACCAGAATTAAAAATTAATGATGCTTTAAATTGTCAAGAATTAAAACCTGAACAACATTTTACTGAACCGCCAGCCCGTTATTCCGATGCTACTTTGGTAAAAGCTATGGAAGAATATGGCATTGGCCGGCCAAGCACTTACGCTCCCACCATTGCCACTATTGAAGACCGTGGCTACGTGGAACGCGACGATAATAAACGATTAGCCCCAAAGAAAATTGCTTTTGTAGTAAATGATTTATTAGTAGCACACTTTCCCCAAATAGTTGATTACCAGTTTACTGCTCAAATGGAAGAAAATTTAGATGAAATTGCCGAAGGCACCAAAGACTGGCAACCAATTATCGCTACTTTTTATGCTCCTTTTCACGAACTAATTGTTAAGAAAAGTGATGAATTATCCAAAGCCGAAACAACCATGACACGTGATTTGGGAATTGACCCTAAAACCAATAAAAAAGTATCTGTACGTGTTGGCCGCTACGGAGCTTTTGCTCAATTAGGAGACAAAGACGACGAAGAAAAACCAAAATTTTCTAAACTTAAAAAAGAACAAGATCTAGACACGGTAACTTTGGCAGAAGTTCTTCCTTTGTTTGAATTACCAAAATCTTTAGGCAAAAACGAAAAAGGTGAAGAAGTAATTGTTACTATTGGTCGTTTTGGGCCTTATGCCAAAATAGGTACAAATAATTTTTCACTTAAAGAACAAGATCCCTATACCATAACTTTAGCAGAAGTAATTAGTCTAACCAAAGAAGAAGCCGAGAGAAAAGCCAATATTGAAATTAAAACTTTTCCTGATTCCGACCTAAAAGTATTAAATGGTCGTTATGGACCTTATATTACTGACGGCAAAAAGAACGGCAAAATACCGACAGATAGGGAACCAAACAGTTTAACTTTTGAAGAATGTACAGAAATTATAAAAAATGCTCCTGAACGCCGTAAAAGATTTTTTAAAAGAAAAAGTAAATAAATGATTTAACCCCGAAGACAAACTCGGGGTTTAAAATCCTTAAAACTTGCAAAAAACCTTAAAATATAGTAAAAATACTATATATGGATAAACACCCAACAATTGAAAATCTGTTGGAAAAAATGACTGCCTATACCAACCAATCAAACCTTGATTTAGTAAGGCTAGCTTATGATTTTGCTGAAAAAGCCCATGCGGGGCAAACCAGAAAAAGTGGTGAACCGTATATTATTCATCCTTTATCAACAGCCATGATTTTAACAGACATGAGAATTGACCCGATTATTATTTGTGCGGCCCTACTCCACGATGTGCCAGAAGACACCAATGTAACTTTGGAAGAATTAAATAAAAATTTTGGCCCAGAAATTGCCTCTATTGTAGAAGGAATTACAAAATTAGGAAAACTAAAATACCGGGGTGTAGAACGCTATATTGAAAATTTGCGTAAAATGTTTATTGCTATGGCAGAAGATATTCGAGTAATGATTGTTAAATTTGCTGATCGCATACACAACCTAATGACCTTAGACGCTCTACCTCCCCCCAAACAATATCGTATTGCTTTGGAAAGTTTAGAAATTTATGCACCTATTGCCAATCGCTTGGGTATTGGCGAAATGAAAGGTATGCTCGAAGATTTAGCTTTTAAATATATTTACCCCAAAGAATATGAGGCGACAATTTTGTTAAAAGAAACAAAATTAAAAGATAAGGAACAATTATTAAAAAACGTTCAGGAGCAAGCAAAAAATGAAATTGGCGAAGCTGGTATAAAAATTATTGATTTACACGGCCGCGAAAAAAAAATGTATAGTCTTTACCAAAAAATGCAACGCAAAGACAACGATGTGGCAAAAATTTATGACTTGGTTGCACTTCGTATTATTGTACCAACTATTGCAGATTGTTATGCTTCTTTGGGGGTTATCCACAAAATTTGGAAACCTCTAAAAGGACGTATTAAAGATTACATTGCCCAACCAAAACCAAATGGTTATCGTTCACTTCACACAACTGTATTTGTGGAAGATGGAGAAGTAGTAGAATTTCAAATTCGTACTCCAGAAATGCATGAAGAGGCTGAATATGGTGTGGCAGCCCATTGGCATTATGACGAATTTGGCGCCCGCTTACCAAAAAAAGAAATACGCTGGGTAAAAGAATTGGCTGACATACAAAAAAATATTCTTAACCGTCTTTCTGATTTAGAAGAAATAAAAGTAGATTTTTTACAATCACGTATTTTTGTTTTTACTCCAAAAGGAGACGTAATCGACCTACCAGAAGGGGCCACCCCAATAGATTTTGCCTACCACATTCATACAGATGTAGGCGATAAATGTGTTGGAGCGATGATCAATGATCAATTAACTAGCCTAGATACAGAATTAAGAAACGGTGACGTCGTAGAAATAATTATTGACAAAAATCGTAAGGGACCGGCACAAGATTGGCTTAAATTTGTTAAAACTAATACTGCCAAAAGTCATGTAAAAAACTATATCAAAAACAAACACAGCAAATTATCTGACTTCTTTAAATATATTAAACCAGGAAAATAAACCCCGGGTTCATCCCGGGGTATTTTTAAGTTAATTCATTCAAAATCTTTTTAAACTCTTCTGTAGAATAAAATTCAATTTCTATTTTTCCTCTTCCTCCTTTTTGAGTAATATGAACCTTGGTACCCAAATGTTCGGCCAACAACTGTTCAGCCGCCAAAATATTAGGATCACGCCTTACTAAACCTTTGTGAGATTGTTGTTTTTTAATAGTTACTGCTTCTTCTACTTCTCTTACTGTCATTTTTTGACCCAACATACTGGCAAAAACTTCGGCTTGAGTTTTTTTATCTTCCAAACCAAGTAAAGCTTTACTTTGACCCAAACTAATTTTACCATCGGCTAAAGCTTTTTGAATATTTTCTGGTAAACTTAATAAACGCACTAAATTGGCAACTGTGGAACGATTTTTGCCAACCCGCACTGACACTTCTTCTTGAGTCAAATTAAATTCGACTAACAAACGACTGTAAGCAAAAGCTTCTTCTATAGGGTTAAGATTTTGACGTTGAATATTTTCAATTAAAGCTAATTCTAATTTTTCTTGTTGTGTAGCACTACGCACAATGGCCGGCACAGTTTCTAAACCCAAAATTTGAGCCGAACGCAAACGACGTTCACCGGCAATTAATTCATAACCACCATCATCTTTTTCCGAAACTGTTAATGGTTGAATAATTCCATGCTGTTTGATTGAGGAAACCAAATCTTCTAATTCTTGATGCGAAAAAACCTGCCGTGGCTGTTCGGGGTTGGGCACAATTTGAGAAATTGGTATATGCCAAATACGAGAATTATCTTCAATAATTCCAGTTTCTCTACGAATTATTTTGCGATTGGTTTGTGGTAAAAGCGAACTTAAACCCTTTCCTAGAGGCATAGGTAATAAAATTAAATTTGATGTTTTTCTAAAATTTCTCTGGCTAATTTTTCGTAAGCATGAGCACCCTTGCCACCTGGTTCATAATGAAAAATAGATTTACCAAAACTTGGAGCTTCGGCCAAGCGCACGGTGCGAGGAATTACTGTGCGAAAAATAGTACTGGGAAAATATTTATATAATTCATGCAAAATATCTTCGGATAATTTCGTCCTTTTATCAAACATGGTAATTACCGCTCCCAAAATTGCTAGTTCTGGCTTTACGTGAGTTTGAATTAAATTGATTGTTTGCAATAATTGTCCTAAACCTTCTAAGGCATAATACTCTGCTTGTACTGGTATTAAAAGTTCATCGGCTGCTACCAAACTGTTTATTGTTAAAAGTCCAAGTGAAGGTGGACAATCGATAATAATATAATCATAAGCGTGTTTTAATTCTGAAAGTAAATCAGCTAATTGATGTTCACGCCTATCCATATCTACCAACTCTATATTGGCACCAGCCAAGTCTGGAGTGGCAGGAGCAAGTCTTAGTCCTTCGTGAGCCGTATTTCTAATAACATCGTGAACCCGCTTTTGTTTGGCCAAAGCTTCATAAATACCAACATCTACTTTATCGTGACCAAAACCAAGACCACTAGAAGCATTGCCTTGTGGATCCATGTCGACCAATAACACAAATTTACCCAGATCACTTAAAACTGCAGCCAAATTCATGGCAGTAGTGGTTTTGCCCACCCCACCTTTTTGGTTTACCACCGAGATTACTTTCGCCATATGCCATATTATAACAGAAGTTGACAAAAAAACCAAGATATTATACAATATATCCACTGTTTTTTAGGCCCGAGTGGCGGAATTGGTAGACGCGCACGACTCAAAATCGTGTTCCTTCGGGAGTGAGGGTTCAAGTCCCTCCTTGGGTACACTTTGACTAGACAACTATGAAAGAATATTTTGATTTGTTAATAGTCGCTCTAATTGCCGGAACTGCATTGTCTGCGGTTTTTTTATTATACCATTTATCTATTTCAAAAAACCAAAGTTGGGAAAAAAGACATTCCAAAACTACCAAACTAATTATAACAATTTTATTTTTTTTAACTCTCTTAACTGTCTATGGTAGTTTTTTAGAACCAAAATTATTAATTACTAATTATTATGAAATTGATTTACCAAATATTGTCAAACCAATAAAAATTGTTTTTATTGCTGACTTACAGGCCGGTAAATACAAACAAACAATTTGGGGAGAAAAAGTAGCTGATAGGATAGTTTCTTTAAAACCAGATTTAGTATTACTAGGTGGAGATTTGGTAGACAATGAAAGTTATCAACCGGAAGAATTTGATTATTTAGAACCTTTAAGAAAACTAGCCAAACTCTACCCAACTTATGCCGTGCCCGGCAATCACGAATATGGCGTTTCTTGCTCTAGAGGAATAAATGATAAATGTGATTATAGTGGTGATGTAAATGAAGAAACAAAACAAATTTTAACTAACATGGGTATTAGATATTTAATGAACGATTTAGAAAAAATAACCATTAACAGTTCTTCTTTTTATTTGTTTGGTGGTGATGAATATTGGACCAAAAAACTTAATTTTAATATTTTAGCCACAAGAACAGAAAATGTACCAACTCTTGCTCTTATCCACAACCCTAGTTTTATATTAGATAATTACCCAAACATTGATTTGGTACTTTCAGGCCATACTCACGGTGGACAAATCCGCTTACCTTTTGTTGGCCCAGTTGGCCGGGTAGACACAAAACTTCCAACCAAATATTACCAAGGCTTACAAAATTTAGATAACAACAAAGGAAAAATTTTAATTACTAGCGGGGTTGGCGAAACCGGCGTTCGCGCTCGCCTTTTCAATCCTCCCGAAGTGGTATTTTTAATGATTAAATAACAACAACTATAACAAATCTTATGACAAAACGTACTCAAAAAGCATACGATAAATGGGCGCCTGCATATGATACTGACCCCAATCCTCACATCTTGTTAGAGCATGATGATGTTTTGAAATTGATGGCACCGAAACGACACGAAAAAATTCTTGATGCTGGATGTGGAACGGGAAAATATTCTGTTGAATTTCATAAAAAAGACGCTGATATTATCGGTATTGATTTTTCAAAACAAATGTTAGAAGTCGCTCGAAATAAATACCCTGCTATAAAATTTTATCAAGCCGACTTAGAAAAAAAATTGAGTTTTAAAAACGAGCAATTCGATAAAATTAACTGTGCTCAAACATTAAAACACCTACGAAATATACAGCCTACTTTAAATGAATTTTTTCGTGTTTTACATAAAGGTGGTACTCTAATTTTTTCTGTCACCCACCCAGAAATGAATTGGGATGGTTTCGAGATGAAAGACAGGCCCGATTTTGTCCTTTCAGAAAATTCAGACATTTTTCATCATCAATTTAAAGACTATTTTGAGGCGATTAATAAAATAGGATTTAAAATTGACAAAATTGTGCAGGTGCCCATTTCTACAAAAATCAGACATTTGTTAACTGCAAAATCTTACAAGATAGTTAAAGGCAGATACGAAGTTATCATATTTAGATTAATGAAGTAGCATAAGCCAATTAACAAAAGAACGTTCACTCACTCGTTCACGCGCGCACAAACACAAGGTAAAAATTTAGAGGCGAGGAAGAGTGACCCGAAGGGTTTGCTCGTCTAGAACCTCTTTAGGTTCGCACGAGCAAAAAGGATGACGAGACCTAAATTTTCCGCAGTGTTTGTTTAGCGCGAAGTTTTTACTCCACTTTTTTAAAAAAGTGGAAGTAAGAGTAAGTGGACGATTTCCCTGCCCGCTAATGCTAGAGCATAGCGAATCCCGTACCAGGTTACGGGACAGGAATGACAGACAAACCACCTCCCCCCGACTGCGACGTCGGGGTACTCCTCCTTCGTAAGGAGGAGACAGTAACACCATGTCCCTTCTTTAAAATAGATATACCAAATAAATAATATTTATGAAAAACAAAGCGTTTATTTTTGACTGGTCAGGAACATTGTGTGATAATTTTCACCTCTTTTGTAAAGTGGTTGATAATATTTTCCCCGAATTAGGTAGAGAGACAATTACCCAAGACGAAATTAAAAGAAATTTTACTTTGCCCTACATGAAATTTTGGAATAAATATTTCCCTGAACTTAGCAAAGAAAAACAAAACATTTTGTACGAAAAACATTTACAAGAGGCTGGTACAGCAGAAATTTATCCACAGGTAACAGAAATCATTAATTACTTAAATCAAAATAACTACCAACTTTTTATTTTAAGTTCTGATCCTCTTTCTACCTTATTACCCGATGTAAAAAAATCTGGCTTTGCTAAATTAATTAGCAAAACTATTGGCGAAGTTCACGAAAAACAAGATACTTTAATTTCTTTGACAGAGGAATACAACCTGGATAAAAATCTAAGTTATTATGTAGGTGACACTTTTGGCGATGTAGAAGCTGGAAAAATTGCTGGTTTTAAAACCATTGGTATTAGTTGGGGTTATCAACACAAAAACGAATTAGCAAAGTCAAAGCCGGATTATTTAATTGATGATATTGTGGAGATTAAGGATGTTGTTTGAACAACCCCCTTACTCCCCCTTTATTAAGGGGGAAATTATTGTGGCCAGGTGTAATTGGCAAAAACCCATTCACCTGCTTCTTTGGCTTCCGTAAAACGCGCTTCATGAGTGTCGGCACCCAAAACTACTATGGTAATTTTGTGTCCAGCGCTATCCCCTACTTGCATCGCAAAATTATAACCAGAAAGAGTAATAAAACCAGTTTTACCACCAATAAATTCCGGAAAACTTTGGGGAACCCAACCCAAGAGTAACCAATCTGTATTCCATATATGATGCGACTTTTTACGTTCAGCCGAATATAAATTTATTTCTTTAATGAGTAATGTTTCTTGAATTTTTTTCTGCGTTAAAGCTTCATTCAAAAGAATTGCCAAATCCGAAGCACTGGCCACATTTTCTTCACTTAGCCCTGTTGGATCTACAAAATGGCCATCAATCATACCTAATTCCAAAGCTTTGATATTCATACGCTCTACAAAGGCTTCCAATGGCCAACCAAGAGCCTGGCTAAGAGTTAAAATAGCTTTATTGGAAGATCCAACCAAAGCCGCCTGCCATAACTCTTCTAATGTATAAACATCACCCGCGTACATATGGGTATCTAGTGAATCTTCTCCAATTACTGTTGTAGTAGCTAACCAATCTGGATTTCTTTCCAAAACCACCAAGGCACTCATTAATTTGGTAATACTGGCAATTGGTCGTTTTTCATATTCGTTTTTTTTAAAAAGTACGGCTCCAGTTTTTTTATCTTTCACAATTATAGCTTTGGCTGTAAATTTATTAGCATCAAGCATGACGGTTTTTAAAACCGGTAATTTTGGTTTTACTATTTTGACAGGTTCTGGTTTGTTATTATTCTGATTATTTAAAATATTTTCCAGTGGTTTAATAATTTTATTTACTTCTTTAAAATTTGGTAAAACTAATTGATCTTTGCTAAAAATAGCGATAATCACAATCAAAATAATAACAAAAATAGCTAACAAAGCACGCCAGCTATTTCCCTTATTAAAATTATTATTCAAAAAATTTTCTTCCATAACTTATTCTGCTTGGTCGGAATTTAAATTACCATTTCCCAATATTCTTTCTACAAATTCATGTGTATGTAAATCATTGTAATTTGGCAAATTGGCAGGTGTATTTACACCCAAATGTTTTAATGCCTCAAAAGATAAACAAAAAGTAGGTAAAATTTTATTTTCTGCATCATTTTCTTCTATTAAACCACGCAATAATAAATTACGCAAAATTAACGCACAATTAACTCCCCGCACTTGTTCTAATTCTGGACGAGTAATCGGCCCACGATAAGCAATTACTGTTAATGTTTCTAATTGGGCTTTGGTTAATTCTCCACTGGCTTCAATTTTTACAAACAAATCTACTACTGCCTGGTTTTCTGAATTAGTAGCCATTTGTACTTTATCTTCCAAAAACAAAATATTAATTCCTGACCCCGAATTATTGTATTTTAATTTTAATTCTTCTAGAGCAATTTTTATTTCTTCTTCTTTAACTCCTGTGGCCTTAATTAAATCCTTAAAAGACAAAGGCTTGGAAGCCACAAATAAAATTGATTCGATTTGAGAAATTAGATTCATAGTTTAAATATCATATCATAAAAACTAAACTTTTTCTATTGCAATATCACTAAACACATTGGACTGTCGTAATAAAACTTGTTTACCTTTAACTAATTCCAATAAAGCCAAAAAAGTAACAATTACTTCTGTACGATTTTGAGCACTATTTAAAATTTCTGAAAAATTTAAATTTTTCATTTTTTTTAATAAACCATAAATTGATTTTATTTTTTCTTCCAAAAGCACTGTTCTGTCTATGTGAGTTTGTGGTAATGGCTTTGGTGGTTGCAACCTAACCAATAATTTACGATATTGTTCTTCTAAACTAATTAAAGACAAATTACTTGGTGGTGTAAAAGCTTCAAGCCGGCGTGCTGGTTCTTCACGAAAATATGCTTGAGTGCTACTTAACCATTTTTTATTTATTTCTTTCGCTGCATCAATAAATAATTTATACAAACGTAATTGTTCTTCTAAACTTGGACCTTCTTCTTCATCCAATACAAATTGTGGTAAAAGTTTTTTAGATTTTAAAAGTAAAAGACGAGAAGCAACCAATAGAAAATCTGCCAATTCTTCTGGTTGTTTATTTTCTATTTTTTCTAAGTATTTTAAAAACTGTTCAGTGACTTGAGACAAAGAAACTTCGTTGATATTCAATTCTTCTTCTTCAATTAACCCTAGAAGCAAATCTAGTGGTCCAGAAAAATCACCAATATTATACTTTGTTTCCATGTTTATAGAATTATTTATTTTCAACAATTAATTCCGGATGGTTTTTTAATACTTCCAACACAAATTCATCAGCAAATTTTTCTAGCGGAGTTTCTTGTTCTGCCCTTTCATGACGATCCAAGAGTTCTTCTGCTGTTTCTCCTGCTTCTGGAGAAAAATCAAAATTAATTTCTCCACTTTTTATTTTCTTATAATGATCAGGTCGAGCCTGTTTAAAATACATTTCCACTAAAATTTCTTTCATTGAAGTTAATTTTTCTTTTACCGTTTTCCCAATACTTTTTTCCCAAGCTCGGCGAGCAACCGAAATTATTACCCCAGGAATTGGTAAATTTTGTAAATTCTTATGATATTCAATACTCCTAGTTTCAAAAGCTTCGGCAAAATTAACATTTGGTTTTTTATAGTTTTCTTGATAATATTTTAAATGCCCTAACTCGTGAAGCAAAATTAATTTTTTCAAATTTTCGGCAGTAAAGATAAAATCTTTAATACCTAATTCGTCGGCTAATTGTTTTTGCAAATGTTCCAACGAAATTCGACGGGTTAGTAATAAATTTTTAAAATATTCCGAATCAGTGGTCATTATTTCTAATTCTGGCGAAATAGCAATTCTTGAAACATAACCGGCTTTGTCTTCGGCCCCAAAAATTGCTGGACCAGCTTTTAAAGATTTATCTACATCTTTGTCACCTACATCAATTATAGCAGCTTTAAAGATTTCCGGATATTCATTTCTTACAATTTCCAAAACATCTAACAATTTTTTATTTCTTATTGGTTCGTTATCTCCCAATAAATATTCTGTTTCATCCATAATTTGATTTTCTTCTAAATTTTCTTTTCCATCTTGCCACTCCTCCAAAGGTCTTTTAAACATATTATCTATTCTCTAATTTTAATATTCAGCTCTTTGAGCTGCATATCATCCACTTCTCCTGGGCTTCCAACCATTGGTTCTTCGGCACGCTGATTTTTTGGAAATGGTACCACTGAACGAATATTTTTTTCTCCCAAAAGCAACATTACCAGTCGTTCAATTCCTGGAGCAAAACCACAATGTGGTGGCGCTCCAAATTCAAAAGCATTAATCATGTGGCCAAATTTTTTGTCAACAACACTTTTATCATAGCCAGCAATTTTAAAAGCTTCATACATAATTTCTGTATCCATATTACGCACTGCACCAGAGCTTAATTCTAAACCATTGGCAATAATATCATATTGATAAGCCAAAATGTCTAGTGGATCTTTGGTTTTTAAGGCTTCCATACCACCCTGTGGCATAGAAAAAGGATTGTGACCAAAATCCACCTTATTTTCCAATTCGCTCCATTCATACATAGGAAAATCAATTACCCAAGCCCAAGCCACTAAATTTGGATCTTTTAAATTTAATTTATCGCCTACTAAATCACGCACAGCTCCCAAAGCCATACAAGAAACCTGCCATTTGTCGGCTACAAAAAACAAAATACCATTATCTTTTACTTTTACAATTTCTTTTAATTCATTTAATTGTTCTTCACTAAAAAATTTGCTAATACTACCTTCGAATTTACCATTTTCATATTTAAGCCAAGCTAAACCTTTGGCTTTGGCACGTTTGGCTTTATCAGTAAATTCTTCATCTATTTCTTTACGAGTAAAAGCATTGCCGCCTGGAACATACAAACAACGAACAAACTCTGCTTCTTTAAAAACTTTAAAATCACTTGCCTTTGCCCAGGTACTCACATCTGTCATTGGTAAAGCAAAACGCAAATCTGGTCTATCTGATCCATAGGTTTCCAAAATTTCTCTGTAAGGAATGCGTGGAAAAGGTTTTTGCCAAACCTTTTTTCCAGTTAATTCTTCGGTTAAACCAATAAACAGTGGTTCCATTAATTCAAAAAATTCATCTGGGGTTAAAAAACTAGTTTCGCAATCAAGTTGATAAAATTCTCCAGGAGAACGGTCGGCACGTGGATCTTCGTCGCGCATACAAGGAGCAATTTGATAATATTTATCAAAACCAGCCACCATTAATAATTGTTTGTACTGTTGAGGGGCTTGAGGTAAAGCATAAAACTTTCCAGGGTGCAATCGACTAGGCACCAAAAAATCACGCGCGCCTTCTGGTGAAGATACAGTTAAAATTGGCGTAGCAATATCCAAAAAACCACGATTATCCATATAATCACGAATGTACTTGACCATTTTGGCACGAAACAAAATATTATTTTTTAATTTGGTTCGACGTAATTCTAGATAGCGATATTTTAAACGTAAATCTTCGTCTTCTATTTCTTTGTGAGCATCAAAAATTTCAAAGGGTAAAGTTTTGGCACGACTAATTATTTCTAAATTATTAACCAAAACTTCAATTTCGCCAGTTGCTAAATCTTGATTAACTGCTTTACTATCTCTTTTTAAAACTTCTCCAGTAACTTTAATTACATATTCATATTTTAATTCTTCTACCAAAGCAAAATTACTCGTTTTATCGGGATTAAAAACAATTTGCGTAATACCAAAACGGTCGCGTAAATCCACAAACACCAATCCACCCATTTTGCGATGTTTGTGTACCCAACCAGAGAGCATCACTTCTTCTCCAGCTTGTTTTTTAGTTAATTCCCCACAAGTATGTGTACGATACATAAGAATTTTAAACAAAAATTATACTGCTATTTTAGCAAAATAACAACTTTTTGGCAAATCAAAAGCACCCTATTTTAAGATGCTTTTGAGTCGTCCCGAAGGCGCAGACGACCTTCGGGTATTCTCCTTTCACGTGTTTAACCCCCTCTGGAGGAAACGTCGAACTCGTTCGTACACGTCCACTGGCATGGTTGTCCCCGGCTTGATGCCGAGAATCTTGCAGGGGTCGGGCACTACGTCCCATTCGGGTGTGTAACCCCAGCCAGTTGGCGGCGAGGGATGACGATTCGCATCCATCTGTGCGCTGTTCAAACTGAACACCTGTGCCCCCATGTCATCCTCCATTCTTTTGTCTGTCTAGTATTATTATAGAATATTAGCTATGAAAGTCAAACAAAAAATACACCAAATTAAAGTGTATTTTAAAATTTTTTTCTAGATTCCTGTTTTCACAGGAATGACAACTTAGCTTTTCTTCATTAACTTTACCACAAAAAAACCTTCAATTTCTTTGGTGGGCATAATTCGTAAGGCTTTTTTTATTACGTCTTTGTTCATTTCTTTATTTTTAAATTTACTATTAATAGCTATTTTTTTTAGGCCAAGATCAATTGGTAATACTTCGCAATTTGTATATTGTTCTATAAGTCGGGTAACTTGAATTTCATTTTCTTCTGGCGCAAAAGTACAGGTGGAGTACACCATTATACCACCAGGTTTTAGAGCTCCCCAAGCAGCAAATAATAATTGGCGTTGTTTGTAGGCCATTTCTTTAATTTTTTGTTCTTTCCAATAACCATATGTTTCTGAATCACCATCAATAAACCGCGCTTCAGCACTACAAGGTGCATCTAACAAAATTTTATCAAAATATTCGGGATATTCACGGGCTAAGTCTGAGCCATGTTCCATGCGAAGACTGAAGACAAACCCCCTCCTCACCTCCCCCTCGTAGGGGGAGGAAATGTCTTTTCCCTCCCCTATGAGGGGAGGGTTAGGGTGGGGTTTCGACACCCCCAACATTTCCATATTATGCTTTAATTTAAAAAATCTAATTTTATTATTATCATTGGCAATTAATTCGCCCTCGCCATTCATGAGTGCAGCTATTTGCGAAGTTTTACTACCTGGAGCAGCAGTTAAATCCAACACTTTTTCGCCTGGCTGAGGTTGTAAAACCATGGGTGGTACCATACTTGCTAGACTTTGGATATAAATTTTGCCCTGTTTATAAATTTCTAAATCAGTTAACTCTCGTTTGGTTTTATTTTTTAAAACAAAAGAATCTTTGTACCACAAGACACGTTCAAACTTAAAACCATTTTGATTTAAAATTTCAATTATTTCCTCTTTCCTCGCCTTAAGTGTATTAACCCGAAAGGTAGTAGGCCGGGCAACAAAAGTTTTGGAAATTTCGGCAGACAAAGAAACGCCAAACATTTCTGTAAGGCGTTCAGTAAATTTACTAGGAATTCCTCGCTCACGTTGTTTATTTTTACCCATAGTTTACGGTCTTATACGATTCATTGTTCTAGCAAAAGGAATAGCCTCGCGTACATGGTGAATGCCCGAAAGCCAAGCTACCATTCTTTCCAACCCTAGCCCAAAACCACTGTGCGGAATTGATCCATAACGGCGTAAATCAAGATACCAAGAATAATCCTCCAAATTATAATTACGTTTTTTCATTACTGCAATTAATTTGTCATAATCATATTCACGTTCCGCGCCACCAACTAATTCACCATAACCCTCAATGCCAATTAAATCAACTGAACGCACACGTTCCATATCGCCATCCATAAAATGAGGCATATAAAAAGCTTTAATTTCAGCCGGCCAATCAGTAACAAACACTGGCACATCATAAAGTTTGGCAATCATACTCTCTTCAGGAGCGCCAATGTCATCAACAAGCGTTAGGCCAGCCTGAAACTTGCTGTTAAGCTTTTCAATTACTTCTTTATGTTTTAAACGTACAAAACCAGCATCACGCACATGTTCAAGTGGCTTAAGGTCACGCTCTAATATTTTTAATTCTTCTTCGCAATGAGTTAACACATCGGTAGTCAATCTTTTCATCATTTTTTCGATAAAATCCATCATTTGTTCCAATGATTCAAATGGCAATTCGGCATCCATCATCCAAAATTCATTTAAATGTTTACGGGTTTTAGATTTTTCAGCTCGAAAAACCGGACCAAAATCATAAACACGACCCAAACTCATTTCTGCAGCTTCAATATATAATTGTCCAGACTGAGTGAGATAAACTGGTTCACCAAAAAAATCTATTTGAAATAATTCTGACGTATCTTCACATGAGGTTGGTTGCAAAATTGGTGCATCAACCCGAGTAAAATTTTCTTCACGCAAAAATGACTGTAAACTAAAAAATACTTCATCTCTAATCTTTAAAATTGCCCACTGTTTTTTGCTACGCAACCACAAATGACGATTATCCATTAAAAATTCTGGACCATGTTCTTTGTTACTAATTGGATAATCAATTGCTTGTTGAATTAATTCAAAATTAGTAACTTGAATTTCAAATAAACCATCTTGTTTGGGATGTTTGGTTACAAGACCGGTAACAATTCCTGAAGATTCTTGAGTAGCTTTTTCCACCAATCCCCAAATTTCTTCACTCAATTCCTTTTTACTAACTACACACTGAACAAAACCACTACCATCGCGTAATTCCAAAAAAGCAATTGAACCAGAAGAACGAATATTGTTTACCCAGCCTTTTAAAATTACTTCTTCTTCAACATATTTAGCTAAATTTTTTATAAATGTTTGCATATTATTTAATTTGTTTTAAAACCAACTTCTTTGGCATAAAAATTAATATTATCGGCAATTAATTTTAGATCATTAATATTGTAAGTTACTAAACCAAACCACAGTGAACCATAACCATAGGCATTAACAAGCATAGGATTCCAAACTTTATTATTTTTTAAAAATAAGTCCAAAGACAAACTAGCTCCATCATCACCAACATAAGAGTGATTAAAAATTGCCCCACTAACTATTGGCCAAGGTAGATATGCAAAACGATAGTAATCTTTACGCAATATTCCTTCTGGGCCAATATAAATATAATAATGATTTATTTTTTTTTGAAGCCAACTTGGAAAAAACCAATAACAAAGTAATGAATAATAAAAAAAATAAAAAATTATTAACAAAGCTACCACCACAAACCACCGCATTTCTTGCCAGACATAGACAAAAAAAGAAACTCCTCCACCTAATAAAAATACAAAAGCTAGTATAAAAACCACAAAAAAGGCAGTCATTAAAATAGTCATAAACAGACTTTTTTCCGGTGTAGGACGATATACCTTGCCAACTACTGGTTCTCCATTAATTATTTTTTGGCTTAAATTAGCCAAATTTGCTGGCATTTTTTGCCATTTGTCAATATTAATTTCCCGAAAAAATAAACTGTAAAACCAAAGTGAAAACATATAAATTATTGGCTATATCTTACCAATTTTGGCTAATTTATGCAAGAAATAGTTTTTTCCAATCCCCTATTTTTCTTTCTAATTGATTTACTAAAAAATTATAAATAAATTCATGATCAGGGTTGGCTTTGATAATTTGTATATCATAACCTAGACAATGTAACAGTTTAACAATGTAACCATCAATTAATTCTAAATTACAAACGGTTGATTCTTGATTAAGATATTTTATAAAATCGAGCGTGACCGTAAACAATCGTTCATCTTTTTCACCATCATGCAAAATTTTATTTAAGAAATTTACCACAAAACTAGCAACCAGACTTTTTTGTAAATCTTGACGAATATGAGAAAAATATTCAAGTGATTGGACTGCACCCAAATGTGGTAATTCCTTGCCAGGAATAATTTCGGCATCAATATAGGAAAACGGCTCTAAATGAGCCGAATTCTTACTAGTAATTTTTTTTACTCCTCGCGCCAAAACCTCCACTTTCCCCTGCTCCAGTGTATACAACGAAATTATTTGATCCGCTTCACGAAAATTACGGCGAGAGAGCACTAAACCTAACATATTAAAATTGATAAAATATTGAAGAAATAACCAAAGCTACAGTAGCCAAAATAATACCAATGACCGTAGCCCAAGCAATAATATTACCAATTGGTTTATTGATATGTTCCCCCATTATTTTTTTGTCATTAATAATTTTAAGCACAAAAATTAAAATAATTGGTAATAAGATTCCATTCACATCCTGAGACAAAAGCATAACTTTAATTAAAGGCAAGCCAGGAATTAAAACTAAAATTGCGGGAATAAAAATTGAAACAAAAATAATACCATAAAATATTTTGGCTTCATCCCAACCTTTGTTGAATCCATGTTCCCAGCCAAAGGCTTCACAAATTGCATAGGCAGTGGCAGTAGGCAAAATAAAAGCACCCAGCATAGAAGCTACAAACAAGCCAAAACCAAAAAGAATTAAAGAAAAATGTCCGGCCAATGGTTCCAAAGCCAAAGCCGCATCTTTGGCATCGGTAATGTGCACCCCAGTTTTGTACAAAGTATAAGCAGTGGAAATGATGATGAAAAAACTAACAATGTTTGTAATAAAAGCTCCTAAAAAAACTTCAACTTTTTCTGCTTTGTAGTGTTTAATATTCAAACCTTTGTCTACTACATAAGATTGAATAAAAAATTGACCCCAGGGCGTGATTGTCGTACCAATTAAAGCAATCATAGTAAGCAAAAAAGGAGCTGACCACTCTAAAGTCGGGGTAATTAAAGCCAAAGTTGCCTCACCAAAATCGGGCTGAACCAAAAACCCATTAATAATATAAACAAAATAAAAAGCCGAAAAAATTAAAAAAATCTTTTGGGTAGTTTTGAATGAACCTTTGGACAAAATAAACCAAACCACCAAAGCTGCAATTGGTACTGACCAATATTTGGAAATATTACCAATTTCAAAAGCTGAAGCAATACCAGCAAATTCGGCCGTAATCGTACCTAGATTGGCTATAAGCATGGTAACCATGGCAAATAACGTCCACTTGACGCCAAATTTTTCACGAATTAAACCACCTAAACCTTGGCGAGTAACCAAACCAATCCGGACTCCCATTTCTTGAGTAATAGCCAAAGAAAAAGTAATTAAAAAAAGTACCCAAAGCATTTTTATACCAAAATGGGCTCCTACAATTGAATAGGTAGAAATACCACCAGCGTCATTATCGGCATTGGCCGCAATAATTCCTGGCCCAATAACACTAAAAAAGAAAGTAATTTTAAGCCACCAATTATTTTTTTTAACTTCTTCCATATTATTTTTAGGCTTCGGGGAATAAACAACGCATTACATCATCGATAGTCACCACACCAAGCATAATATTTTCTTTATCTACTACAGCTACAGAAAAAAGATTGTATTTAGTCATTTTTTCGGCGATATCACTTAATTTTTCATGGGCTCTAATTCCTGGCACTCGAGCAGTATGTTTCATAATATCTCTAACCATTTCACTATCTTCGGCGACTACTAAACGACGCAAAGAAACTACCCCTAAAAATTTATTATCTTCACTAACCACATACAAAAAATTAATTGAACGATGTAAATGGGAATGAGTGCGAATTGTTTCTATGGCTTTTTTAACTGTGTCACCAGGAAGGACGGATAAATATTCAGTAGTCATTAAACCCCCTGCTTCGTCTTCTTCATATTCCAAAATCTTTTTTACCCGATGCATGTCTTTATTGATTGGTAAATCATTAATAATTTTTCTGGCTTCCCGCGCTGGTAAAAGTTGGATCAAATCTACTAATTCGTCGGTAGACATTTTGGACATAATATCGGCAGAACGTTCTACACCCAAATGTTGTACCAAAAGTTTTTGAATCTCGGGTTGAATTTCTTCCATAACCTTGGCAGCCGTGGCTTCGTCCAAAGATTTTAACAATAAACTTCCTTGTTTTAAATTTAATTTTTCGACAATGTTGGCAATATCGGCCGGGTGCAATTTGATTAATTCATTTTTACCAATTGCTAATTGTAATTTATCACCAATCAAATGCACATTTTTCCATTCCAATAAATTAGGTTTAAAAATATTTAAAAAAGGTTTATTTATACCCAAACGACGAAACAAACCACTAGTAGAAACATCAATAGCCAAAAGACTGGTAGTCCCACGAACTACCCCAAACTGTAAGTCATTTACGCGCACAACTTTAGCACCCGACAAATCCACAATTTGTTTATCAACAATATTGTCATGCAAAAATAATAATTCTGAATTATTAGGAACTTCTTCTAACACTTGACTATTTAAACAATTTAAAACAATCCCATCGCTACTCCAACTATCTATTTGGTTAGTTGGCACAAACAAATCACGCTTATTCGCTTTATCTTTTACCATAATACCAATGACCGGAGGAAAATTCTTTTTATTCGCTTCAACAATTACATCAGTAAGTATACCTAAAACTTCATCATTTGTATCATGAACTCGTTTGTGAATAACATTGCTAAAGTAGAACATATTTATCTAAGTTTATTAAGTTTTCTAAGTTTATTAAGTTTTCTAAGTTTTCTTTACTTAGCTACTTAGCAAACTTAGTTAACTTAATTACTTTTTCGCCAAATATGATTGCAAGATCACCATTGCAGCTTTTTCGTCTCTGCTTACTGTTCCACCCATTCTGTCTGCCAACAAAGAACTAAAGCGTTCATCTACCAATTCTATTTCAATATCAAAATCATTTTTTAATTGATTTACAAATTTATCTACCCGAGCAGTGTTTTCATTTTTTTCACCTTTAAGTCCATATGGATAGCCAACAACAATTTTATTAATTTGTTTTTCTTTGATAATTTCTATTACTTTACCTCGGCGAATTTTTTCTTCACCTCCACCAATTTGCCCCAAAGGCATTACCAAATCCACACCTAAAACTGCATAGGCCAAACCAATCTTTTTTTTACCATAATCTATTCCTAAAAGATTCATAACTTTTTTTCTCCAGGCCGTAAGGTAGCAATTACCGGACCTTTTTTAGTTATAATAATTGTATGTTCAAAATGTGCACACAAAGAATTATCAACTGTAGAAATTGACCAACCATCATTTGCAGTCATAATTTCGTGTGTACCTAAAGTTATCATTGGTTCAATCGCAATTACCACGCCTTCTTCCAAAACCCATTTTTTATTTTCCGGTGAATAATAATTTGGCACACGTGGGTCTTCGTGTACTGCATGCCCTACTCCATGACCTACCAAATCTCGCACAATACCATAACCTTTTGGTGAAATATAATCTTCTACTGCTTTACCAATATCTGCTACGGTATTTTTAACTTTACAAGCTTTGATTGCCAAAGATAACGACTTTTGTGTATCTGCTAATAATTTTTGAACTTTTTCTGGTATTTTGCCCACAGGTACAGTTAAGGCTGTGTCGGTAAAATAACCTTTCTTGCCGGGCGAAGCTTTAGCGTAGACTGGATACTCCATGCCAATATCTATGGTAAAAATATCACCTTCTTTTAAAACTTTTTCTTTGGTAGCAATACCATGTACTAATTCTTCGTTTATACAAGCACAAATAGTAGAAGGAAATGGAGGATCATGGCGATGATTTTTGTAACCTTTAAAAGCCGGACGACCACCAGCGGCTTTTATTAATTCTTCGGCTTTTTGATCTATAGTAAAAGCACTAACTCCCGGCTGAGCCATTTTACCTAATTCGGCCAAAATTTTACCTAAAATTTTTCCACCTTCCAAAATTAATTGTGTTTCTTGTTTAGTTTTTATGTAAGCCATAATAGCTATATTTTACAACAAAAAAATGGCTTTTACAAGCCACTTTTATTACAACAATTTTTCAATCTCTACATCTACTCTGTCAATATTTACTTCCCCATCCACAGTTAGAAGTATTCCTAAATTTTGGTAATATTCTAAAATTGGTTTAATAGCTACATTGCCTTGATCAATAATTCTTTTCTTAATTGTTTCGGGATTGTCGTCTTTACGCACAATTAATTTACCACCACATTCTGGGCAAACAGTTTTTGTTTCGTTTTCTAATGAATACGGCAAAATAAAACCACAAGCTGGGCAAACCTTGCGTTTGGTTAAACGATTCCAACTAGATTCATCAGTCAATTTAATTTCAATAACCATTACTTCATCGGCAACATTTTTACTAACAAAAAATTCTTGATATTTTTGGGCTTGAACAACATTCCGAATGGCACCATCCAAAATTACTCCTTGGTTATTATTTAAATATTTGGCTATTTCCGCAAAAGCTAATTTGTAGATTAAGGAATCGGCCACCAATTTACCAGCTTTCATTTCGGCAAGCATGGCTAAATCTTCCGGATCGGCATTGGGATTGGCATCTAAGGCCCGTAAAAGGTCGCCAGTAGAGAGATGACCATAATTGTGGCGTTTGGCCAATAACCTCGCCTGGGTGCCCTTACCACTGCCTGGCACACCCATTAGGATAATAATTTTTTTCATAAACGATTAAAAAAATCTTTAAATTCTACCATTAATCCCGAACGATCATGTTCACTAATTAGACTTTGTTCGCGTAAATGATACAAAACATCATGAATTTTTTGCATAGAAATTCGGTGTTCACCATCACGTGCCGCCATAATTGCCTCGGCCACAATTTTTTCTTGGCGATCTTCTAAAGAAGCCACTTTGTGGTGGGATGCTAAATGACGAATATCAGGTTCGTGCAAATGATGAGAGTTGGTAGAATATTCGGTACTTCCAAAAAATGACATATAGATTATTTTAGCTAGATTAAGCCATTCCTACCGGAAGGCAGGCTAAAAATATTGTATCATAAAACTATACTCTTGACAAGATGACAAAAATGTGCTATACTACTTTGTTATTTAGTAAAATGACGTTTAGAGAGGCGTTATTGGCCTGCCTGTCGGCAGACAGGCTAAAATAAGCCTCTCTAACTCAGAGGTTTTGTGCTCTTGTAGCACAATCATCGTTTCTTTGACAAGTTAGCTTAGAGAGAGATAGTGGTTAACGCGAAGGTCGCGTTGACTACCCCGTCGTGGACCTGTCCGCAGAACACGAGAAGGAGAACTTCCCATGAGCCACCAGGACGACTTCGATCGCCCCCAGCCGATCAACAAGGGTGTTGTCACTGCAATCGTCATGTTCCTCCTGATCATCGGCACCCTCATCTACGCGAGCGTTACCCGCGAACAGCCCCCCGCACCGGCACCCACCACCACGACTCAGCAGTCCCGCTAGGCCAATTCGGCCGATCTCCCCCAAGGACGATCGGCACTGAACCCTCGGTTCCGATCTCCAGAATACATTTAAGAAATTAAGTGTGTTGTGGAGAACCGAGGGTGAAATATAAAACCAACCGTTTTTTAAACGGTTGGTTTTTTGTTTTGTAAATCCCCTCTAGAGAGGGGTGGATTGCTGGAGTCGGAGCGGAAGCAAGACGGGGTGTGTTACCGTGGGGTTATCTTTAATGCCACTGTTACACACCCCGCCCTTTGGGGCACCCCTCTCTAGAGGGGATTTAACCATCACTCGTTCACGCGCGCACAAACACCAGGTAAAAATTTAGAGGCGAGGAAGAGTGGTCCTTCGGAGCTCTATAGCGAAGAAGGATTTGCTCGTCTAGAACCTCTTTAGGTTCGCACGAGCAAAAACGAATGACGAGACCTAAATTTTCCGTAGTGTTTGTTTAGCGCGAAGTTTTTACTCCACTTTTTTAAAAAAGTGGAGGTAAGAGTAATTGAATGATTTCTGGATTCCTGCCGGAGTTTATCCCGTACCAGATTACGGGACAGGAATGACAGACGATGATAACGAAACCCCACCCTAACCCTCCCCTCATAGGGGAGGGAAACCAACACACCCTCTTTAATGTATAAAAATCAAGAATATTGTGCTATTATATATTTGGACTTAACAGACAAGGACAACGTTCATGAGTGGAGAACTCAAGGCAGCCTGGTGGTGGGCCAAGGGCGAAATCATGGCGATCACGTTCTTCTCGGCGGCGGCATTCCTGTTCATTCCCTTCTGGGCGAACGATTGGCCCTTGGGGAAGTACATCGCAAACCCAGCGATGAACTGGCTCATGGGAATACTCCCCGACAATCTGTTCGTATACTTCGCCGTCTGCCTGACAGCAGCCATATCCTGGTTCATGCTGTACAGTGCGACAATCGTTCTTCTGACGTGGGCTACGCCGTACGTCTGCTACCCCTTCTGGCGCTGGTATCACAGACCGCCGACTCAGCTCTGCCTCTCCTAGAACTTCTTGAGGCCAATTCCGGCCGACCACCCACCAAGGATGATCGGCACCTACCCTCGGTTCCGATCTCCAGAATACATTTATATAAAATTGTTGGGGTATTTTTTGTTTTTAACTTACCCCTCCTTAATCCTCCCCTTATAAAGGGGAGGAAAACGAACCACCAGCTCGTTCACGCGCGCACAAACACAATTCGTAATTCTCCCCCTCGTAGGGGGAGTCCTCCGACGTCGCAGTCGGAGGGTGGGGGTTCATATTAGAACTACGAACCCCACCACCCCGTATCCTCGGGGTACCTCCCCTACAAGGGGAGGCTTTACAAAAAAACCGCCTTATCGGCGGTTGTTTTAGTAATTTCGTAATTTTCGTATTTCGCACATTCTTTACATGCGATCGTACTCATGAACCTCTATTTGTGAATCAATTTGTTTGGCAGTTTCAATCGCTACAGAAACAACGATTAAAAGTGAAGTGCCACCAATTGCTAAAGATTGAATTCCGGTAAAAGCTTTTAAAACATTTGGCAAAATAGCAATAATACCCAAAAATAGTGCGCCAGCAAATACCAAACGTGTCATAGTGTGCCCTAAATATTCTTCGGTTTGTTTACCAGGACGAATGCCAGGCACAAAACCACCCTGGCGTTGTAAATTCTCGGCAATTTTTTGTGGATGAAAAATAACTGCAGTATAAAAATAAGTAAAACCAAATACCAATAAGAAATATAATCCACCGTAAAATAACTGATTATTAAATAAACTTAAAATACCTTTGGCCATGGTGCCCAACCAGCCGGCGTGATTAACAAAAAACTGAGCAATCATGGAAGGAAACAAAATAATTGAAATAGCAAAGATAATCGGGATTACTCCAGCCATATTTACCCGAAGCGGTAAATGAGTGGTAGAACCACCATACATTTTATTGCCCCGTATTTGTTTGGCATAACTTACCGGAATATTGCGTTGACCTTCACTAATAATAATTACTCCCACAATAGTTATTAAAGCAATAACCACAAAAGAAAGATAGGTATACAAATCAGAAGGATTATAGTTGATAAGAACATTTTGGATCATGGTTGGCAACCCGGCCACAATACCAGAAAAAATTATTAAAGAAGTACCATTACCAATTTTTTGTTCGGTAATCAATTCACCAATCCACATTAAAAATATTGTACCAGCAGTTACCGTTAACATGATGGCAACCATTTTGTAAGTAGTTAAATCTGGAATAATATTGAATTGAGAACCGGCCAATAATTTGATCATGCCAAAAGCTTGTAAAAAAGCCAAAGGCACAGTAGCCCAACGGGTATACATGTTGATTTTTTGCTGGCCACTCTCCCCTTCTTTGGACATTTCTTCCAAACGAGGAATAATCATGGTTAAAAGCTGAAAAATAATTGAAGAAGTAATATAGGGGGCAACACCCAAAAGCACCACGGAAAAATTATTCATCGTGCCACCAGAAAATAAGTTCATTAAACCTAAAATTTGATTACCCGATAAAAACTTTTTTAAAGCAATTAAATCTATGCCAGGAACAGGAATATGGGCAGCAAAACGAAAAACAACTAGTAAACCCAATACTATTAAAACACTTCTTCTTAAATCTTTAATTTTCCAAACACGAAGAAATTTTTCCCACATATAGATTATATGTCATCCTGAACTAGTTTCAGGATCCCCTGGGATGCTGAAATAAATTCAGCATGACAATTAAAAAATAACTTTTCCACCAGCTTTTTCTATTGCCGACAAGGCACCTTTACTTAAAACACAACCTTTAACTGTCATTTTAACTTTTACTTCTTCGGTACCAACAATCTTAACTCCATTGGCAGGTTTGCTAATTAAACCTTTTTGTTTTAAAAAGTTTGGTGTAACTTCTACGTCTGTTTTTACTACCCTATTTAAAGTTTTTAAAGTAATCGTTTCTAATTTAGCATGAATACTTTTAAAACCACGTAATTTGGGAACTTTTTGTAAATAAGCTTTGAAACCACGAAATTGGGTACGGCTCTTGCCGCCAGAACGAGCAGTTTGTCCTTTACCACCACGACCAGAAAAAGTTCCGCGACCAGAAGCATTACCGCGGCCTACGCGTTTTATATTTCTTGTGGCTCCTTTTGCTGGGGCAATTGTTGCTGGTGTTAATACCATATTATTCTTGAATTATAGTTTATTCTTTGGAAACTTCTTTAACTACTTTTGTTTTTTTAGAATTTTTATCTTCAGGCATCTTTTCTACTAATTTTTCTGTCGCTACTTCTTTTTTTTCTTTTCTAACAATTTTAACTTTAAAAGATTGTAAAGCTAGAAAAGTAGCTTTGATATTGTTCATTTTATTACCACTCTTACCCAACATTTTGGCAGAAACATTTGGTACTCCAGCCATTTCCAAAACACTACGAATAGAACTGCCAGCAATAATTCCCGATCCTTGTGGAGCTGGTTTTAATAAAACCTTGGCAGCGCCAAATTTGGCCTGAACCATGTGAGGAATAGTTTCGAAACGAAGTGGGATAGTAATTAAATTTTTCTTGGCTTGGTTAAAAGCCTTGGTGGTGGCTAATTGCACATCTTTACCTTTGTCTACACCATAACCAACACGACCACGACGATCACCAATTAAAACAACGGCACGAAAACTTAATTGCTTACCACCTTTGGTAACACGAGTTACTCTAGCCAAATCTACAATTTGTTGTTCAAATTCTGGCTTTTCTTTCTGAGTTTTTTCTCTATTTCCTCTGCCTTTAAATGACATAATACTTTTTTATTAACAAATAAAGTGTAAAATTAAAATTTTAAACCACCTTCTCTGGCGCCTTCGGCCAAAGCTTTTACTCTACCATGGTAACGATAACCAGCACGATCGAATACTACTGATTCAATTTTTTTGGCAACAGCTTTTTCTGCCAATAATTTGCCTAAATTATAGGCTTGGGCTTCTTTATTGTTTTTGTATTTATCAGATTTTTCTACTTTTTTAATTTCTTTAACATCAGCGGCCACCAAAGTCACAGCTTTTACATCATCAATAATCTGTACATACATACCTTTTAAACTACGAAACACATTTAAACGAGGGCGAATCCCAGTTCCAGTAACTGTAGCTCTTACTCGGGCTCTTCTTACCTCACGAGATTTTTTAGGAATTATTTTTTTCATAATTGCAAAATATTATTTTTATGATCCGCCTTTAACTGCTTTACCAGCCTTACGTCTTACCACTTCATCTAAATATTTAATACCTTTACCCTTATAAGGTTCTGGTTTTTTAACAGCCCGTAATTCGGCAGCAGTTTTTCCTAAAAGCTCTTTATCTATTCCTTCTAAAGCAATCTGATTCTTTTCTACTGTAGCTTTAATACCTGTAGGAATTTTGAAAATAACAGAATGAGAAAAACCAACTTCTAACTTTAGATCTGTTCCTTGCATGGCAACTTTATAACCAACACCATTTATTTCTAATTGTTTTTTGAAACCTTGGGTTACACCAATAACCATATTTTTTAAATGGGAAGCAAAAGTACCCCACAAAGCTCTTTCGGTTTTATTTTCTTTGTTTTTTACATCACAAGTCAAAACACCATCTGTCAAATTGACTGTAACGCGTTTATCAATAATTCTTTGCAATTCACCTTTTGGCCCTTTTATTTTAACCAAACCAGGTTGCACTTCTGCTACCACACCAGCGGGAATCATTATTTGTTGTTTGCCAACTCTAGACATATTCTTATTATATTAATAAACTGAACAAATCATTTCTCCACCCAAACCAAGCTGACGAGCCTTTTTGTTGGTCATCAAACCTTTTGAAGTGGACAAAATAGCAATACCATAATCATTTAAAACCTTTGGCAAGTCATCTTTGCCAGTATAAACACGATGGCCAGGTTTACTTTCTCTTTTAATAACTCTAATTACAGGCTGTTTACCATTGTACTTTAAAGTCACCAGCAACTTTTTAGGAGTTCCTGTCTGTTCGACAACTTTCTCTAAATAGCCTTCTGTAACCAATATATTAATAATACCGGCCTTCAATTTAGAAGACATTATCTCTACTTCAGTTTTACGTGCCGACTGGGCATTTCGAATGCGTGTTAGCAAGTCAGCAATAGGATCGGTCATCATATATGGATATAATCGTTTATAATAAATTTAATAATAATTTTATGAAATTAATTACCAGCTTGATTTTCTTACTCCTGGCAAATGTCCTGCGTTGGCCAATTCTCTAAAACAAATACGGCAGAGATTGAACTTACGCATATAACCGCGCTTGCGACCGCAACGCCAACAGCGCAAAACAATTCTTGTGCTGTATTTAGGAGTTTTTCTGGATTTTGCTTTTTGTGACTCAGTGGCCATAAATTTAATCTTTCTTAAAAGGAAAACCTAATTTTTGTAACAAAGATAAACCTTGCTCTTTATTTTTTGCAGTAGTTGTAATAATTACTTGCAAACCATGTAACTTGTCAACCGCATCACTCTTAATTTCTGGAAAAGCGATATGTTCTTTAAAACCAATAGAATAATTACCTTGCTTATCAAAACTTTTTGGCGAAATACCACGGAAATCTCTAACCCGAGGGAAAGTTATGTTGACTAACTTATCCAAAAAATCATACATTCTTTTGCCACGCAAAGTCACCGACATACCAATATCCATACCCTCTCTAGTTTTAAAATTGGAAATAGACTGTTTAGCTTTGTTGTGTACTGGTTTTTGGCCAGTAATGGATTTTAGGGTATTTTCTACATTTTCTATAAAAGCACTTTCTTTTACCATTCTTCCATAACCAACATTAAGCACAACTTTACTAACCTTTGGAACCTGCATAACATTGGCAAAACCAAACTGTTCTTTTAAAGCAGGCACAACATCTTTTTTATACATTTTATATAGTCTTGATTCCATATTTTTAACTAATTATTTCACCACTAATTTTAGCTACACGTTTCTTTTCTTTGCCTTCCATTTTGTAGCCAACACGAGTAGCCTTGCCTGATTTAGGATCAATCAACATTACTTTACTAATATGTAGTGGAGCTGGCAACTCAATAATTTGGCCTTTTTCGCCTTGTTTGCGAGGACGCATGTGTTTTTTTAATAAATTGGCACCTTCAACAACCGCATAGTATTTATCATTGGTTTTATTTTTTAAAACCTGAATTACTTTGCCTTCTTTACCGCGGTCTTTACCGCTTAACACTTTTACTTTGTCACCAGTTCTTATTTTCATAAATATTTAATTTAGAGTACTTCGGGAGCTAAAGAAATAATCTTTTGAAAACCTTCGGTTCTTAATTCTCTGGCCACTGGTCCAAAAATACGTGTACCCTTGATTTCTTTGGTTTTTCTATCAACAATTACTGCGGCATTATTATCAAAACGGATATAAGTTCCGTCAGTTCGACGCATTTCTTTTCTTTGACGTACGATTACTGCATGTACAACTTCACCTTTTTTTACAGCCGATCTTGGTACAGCTTCTTTTACACTGCAAGTAATAATGTCGCCAATTCTAGCATAGCGCTTTTTATAACCACCCAAAACACGAATGCACATTAATTTCTTGGCACCACTATTATCTGCTACTTGTAACATGCTACGATGTTGAATCATATGATTAAGCTTTTTTTTCTATATTTACCAAACGCCAACGTTTGGTTTTGGATAAGGGACGACATTCTTGAAACAAAATTTTATCACCAGCTTTGGCCAATCCCAATTCATCATGAACAGCATATTTTTTGGTTACAGTATACTGTTTGTGATATTTAGGATGGGTTACTTTATTCTTAACCAAAACATGAATAGTCTTATTACCTTTTGCACTAATCACTTCTCCCTTTAGAGAACGGTGAACTACATTGTTTTTCTTTTCTACAGCCATATTAATATTTATACCGTTTATTTATTACGGCTATTTAATAATGTCAAAACTTTTGCAACTAAATTTTTGGTTTTTCTAATTGCCCGAACATTTTTTAACTGTTTTTCACCAACTTTTAATCTCAACTCATGAAGATGGTGTCTTTCTTCGTGTAGTATTTCCTGTAGTTCTTTATCAGTTTTATTTTTTAAATCAATAAAATCCATATTACACAAGTTTTTTTATAAATTTAGTTTTTACGGGTAATTTGTGACCAGACTCTACCAAAGCCTGCGTAGCTGATTCAAGAGTTATACCATCCATTTCAAACATTACAGTACCTGGTTTGACAGTAGCTACATAATGATCTGGTGAACCTTTACCACCGCCCATTGGCACTTCATTGCCTTTTTTGGTAACTGGTCTATCGGGAAAAATTCTAATCCAAATTTTACCACCACGACGAACAAATCTAGTAAGCACCCGTCTGGCAGCTTCAATCTGGCGAGAAGTAACCCAACCATGTTCTAAAGACACTAAACCAAAATTTCCAAATGATATTTTGTTGATACGAGTAGCAACGCCTTTGTCTCGACGTCTTAGTTTATGCCATTTTCTGTGTTTTACTTTTTTGGGCAAAAGCATATCAAAATTATTTCGTATTATTTAGCTGTACGAGGAACAAATTTTTTAACAACTTTCTTTTCCTCTTTATTTGTTTCTTCTTTTTTATTTTCAACTTCAGCAAATTTTTCTTTACGACCAAAAACTTTTCCATGACAAACCCAAACTTTAACACCTATTTTACCATACAAAGTTTGAGCTTCACACAAAGCATAGTCTACATCGGAACGCAAAGTAATAAGGGGAACAGTACCGGCAGCTATTTTTTCACGACGAGCAATTTCTACACCATTCAAACGTCCGGCCATAACAACTTTAACACCTTTGGCTCCAGCTTTCATTACTCTTTCAACAGTTTGTTTCATTACTCTACGAAAAGGAATACGTTTTTCAATATCAGCCACCATGGTTTGAGCGATAACTTGTGCCGACAAAGCAGGAGAAGTAACTTCTTTGATATTTAATTTAACCCGAAGTGACATTTGTAGATATTTTTTTTCTAATTCTTTTTTTAAATCTTCCAAACCTTTTCCCGCTCTACCAATAATTATACCTGGTTTGGCAGCCGCAATATTAACAGTTAACTCTTTTGGGCCACGTTCAATTCCAACTGCATCAATATGAGCTTCTTTGAATTTTTTTGACAAAAAATCACGAATTTTATTTTCTTGTTCAGCAAACTTAGCATAGTCCTTTTTGGCATACCAACGTGAATCCCAGGTATAAATTACCTGCATGCGATGTGCTTTTGGATGAACTTTATGTCCCATATTTTTAACTATTTGCTTTTTTAATTTCTTTAACTTTTTTCACAGTTTTTTCAACTTTTTTCTTTTCAACTTTTTTTTCTAATTTTTCGATTTTTTTCTTTTCCTTGTCCGCCGTAGCTTTAGCGGAGGTGGATTCTTTACTTTCAACATCACCCTCTAAAACTATGGTTATATGGCAAGAACGTTTACGAATTGGAGTAGCCCGCCCTTGAGCTTTTGGTACACTACGATACAAAATAGGGCCATTATCCACACGAGCTGATTTTACTCTTAAGGTATCTTTGTCTATTTTAAAATTATTTGTAGCATTGGCAATAGCAGAACGCAATAATTTTAATACTGGACGTTTTGCTTCTTTGGCCGAATTTTCTAATTGGTTCTCGGCTTTGTCAATTTTTAAACCACAAATAAGATCGGCCAATAAACGAACTTTTCTTGGTGCCAAACGTAAATATCTTAATTTTGCTACAGCTTGCATTTTCATATTTAAGCGTTTTTAACTTTTACTGGAGCGGCAACAGCCGGTGCAGATCCTGAACTAGATTTTGATTGTTCTTTGGCCATTTTACCACCATGAACCACAAACTTACGAGTAGGAGAAAATTCACCAAGTTTATGACCAACCATATTTTCGTCAACAAATACAGCAAGAAAATCTTTTCCATTGTGCACAGCAAAATTTACACCAACCATTTCTGGAGAAATAACCGAAGCCCGAGCCCAAGTTTTGATTGGTTTATGGTCACTGGTAGCTTTGGCTTTTAAAACCTTACTTAGTAATTTTGCATCAATGTAAGGTCCTTTTCTTAAACTTCTTGTCATAGCTGACTAAATAATAATTATTTTTTTCTCTTACTAATAATAAATTTGTTACTCCACTTACCAGGCTTACGGGTTTTTACACCTCTGGCCTTTTTACCCCACATAGTCTTTGGACCACCTCTTAAACCAATTGGTGAATGTCCTTCACCACCACCGTGTGGATGGTCTACTGGGTTCATGTTTTTACCTTTTACAGTTGGTCTTATACCACGCTTTCTCATTCTACCAGCCTTGCCCCAACGAATCAAATTATAATCTGGGTTACTAACCATGCCAATACTAGCCAAACAATTCTTTTTTACTAAACGCATTTCACCAGATGGTAATTTTAATTGTGCATAATCACCCTCGATAACTTGTAATTGTGCGCCATTGCCAGCACCACGAACTATTTGACCACCTTTGGCTTGGGTTAATTCTACATTATAAACAAATAAACCAACGGGAATTTCTTGTAAAGGCATGCGGTTGCCAACTTTTGGTTCTACATGTTTTTCACTAGAAACTAATTTTTCACCAATTTTGATACCTTGGGGAGCCAACCAATAGGCTTTTACGCCATCGGTATATTCTACCATCATTATGCGAGCCCCACGATTTGGATCATATTCTATGGTCTTAACTTCCGCAATAATATCAAACTTACTTTGTTTAAAATCAACTTCACGATACATTCTTTTTACTCCACCACCTTGATGACGCACAGTAATATTACCAGTATTATTACGACCGGATTTTTTCTTTAAAATCTTAATTAAAGACTTTTCTGGTTTACTTTTGGTAATATCAGAAAAATCTTGAACACTTGATTTGCGTCTGCCTGGACTAGTTGGTTTGTAAACTTTTACTGACATATTTTATACACCTTCATGAATACTTATAGATTGACCTTTGGCTAAAGTAACAATAGCTTTTTTCCAATCACTACGTCTGCCAGTTTTGCGACCAGTACGTACGCTCTTACCATCCACATTAATTATTCTTACTTTAATAGGTTTTACTTTATAAACAGATGCTACTGCTTGTTTAATCTGAATTTTATTTATATCTTTATTTACTTTAAAGGTATAAGAACCATGACTTTCGGCAATAGCAGCCTTTTCACTAACTATCGACTTAAGCAACGCTTTGTAGCTTTCATTACCAACTTTAATATTACGCTTATCATAAACAATTTCCTTATCTTTTACATTTTTATCTTCTTCTCCAGATTTTTCTTTAACTGTTTTATTTTTAACACTATTTTTTCTATCAGAAACCTGACCAAACTTATTGGCAGCCTCTTTTTTATTATCTTTTTTAAAATGGTCTAATAAACCCATATTATTTAGTTAAACGTTTTTCCAAAATCTGTACTCCTTCTGGGGTAGTAATCACAAATAAATTATTTAATAAATCTACAACATTTACATCTTTAACAATCTGTACTTTTAGTTTAGTAAGATTACTGGCAGCTTTAATAATATTTTTATCCATTCCTGGAGTTAGAATCATTGTGCTCTTGCCACTACCAGCCAAAGCCTTGCGTAAAGCCACCAAAGTTTTGCTTTTTCCATCTGCTGGCAAACTTTCTACTACCAAAAAATGTCCTACAGCTACTTTATCGGTTAAACACATTCTGGTAGCCACGGCTTTCATTTTTTGATTAATTTTTTGTTTATAATTACGACTAGTTAAAGGACCAAAAGTAACACCGCCACCCTTCCAAAGTGGTGAACGAATAGAACCATGGCGAGCACGTCCAGTACCTTTTTGTTTCCAAGGTTTCTTACCACCACCACTTACTTCACCCTTGTTCTTGGTATCGGCCCAAGGTTCACGAGTGTTGGCAAGCATGGCATTGAACACTTGGTGCAAAACAGATTTTTTTGGTTTTATAGCAAAAACTGCCTCAGAAATACTTAGGTCTTTTACTTCCTTACCTTCTTGATTGTAAACCTTTACATTAAGAGACATATTCTAATAAATTAATTATTGGTTACAACTTCGGCTTCGGCTTCTACCACTGGTTCTGGTGCAGAGACAGGTGTTTTTTCAATTTCAATTTTTCCGTCTAAAGTAGAAATTAACAATAAACCATTTTTGGCTCCAGGAACAGCGCCTTTGATTACCAATTCATTGGTTTCTGGTTTAATAGCGACAATTTCTAAGTTCTTAACAGTGATTTGTGCATCACCCATATGTCCAGCCATGCGCAAACCTTTTAATACTCTTTGAGGACCAGTGGAACCAATACTTCCTGGCATACGTAAATTATCTTTATGACCGTGTGAAGCAGGACCGCCGTGGAAACCATGACGTTTGACTACACCCTGAAAACCACGACCCTTGGAAGTACCAATTACCTGCACTTTTTCGCCTACTTTAAATATTTCAACTGTAAAAACATCACCTTTTTGTAATTCATTATCATTTTTAAAATCTCTCATTACTCTTACAGAAAATTTGTCATCCCAAGCAAGATTTTTTAAATGACCTTGGGCAGCTTTATTTAAGCGAAAAAGTTTTTGCTTACCAAAACCAATCTGCACGGATTCGGCATTATCTTTTTCTTTATGTTTTATTTGTGTAACGACACAAGGGCCAGCAGTAATAATGGTTACGGGTACCACAATTCCATCTTCTCTAAAAACCTGACTCATGTGTTGTTTGATACCAAGGATAAATTTCATAGCTAAATAAAAACTAGAAGGAATTACTGACTTTTTACACAAAAATAGACTAAGATAATTAAAGTATAAAAAATTGTTAATTCCTTCTAGCCTTTTCTTATTCGAAAGATTAAGAATGGCAAAAATTATTTTTAATGAATCACCTCTTAAAAATTATACTTCTCGCCCAGATGTTTTCTCACTCTAGAGATCTTATCTCACTTGAAGTACAACTTTAACTGTAAAGTGGCACTATTTTAGTACATTTTCTTTTGTTTGTCAAGTGCCAGCAGTGGGTAACTTTTCCCCACCAAAATCTACTTAAAAAAACCGAAATTAAAACATTTTTATTTCTATATCTACGCCACTTGGTAAGTTTAAATTCATTAGGGCATCAATCGCTCTTGGATTAATGTTTATAATATCCAAAAGTCTTTTGTGGGTGCGCATTTCAAATTGTTCCGAAGCAGTTTTGTGTACAAAAGTTGAACGATTTACACTAAATTTGGCAATTTCGGTTGGCAATGGTACTGGACCAACAACTTTAGCATTATTACGTTCTGCAGTTTCAATAATAGTTTTTACAGCTTTATCAATAATCTTACTATCAAAAGCGCGAATTTTTACACGAATTTTTTGACTAGCTTCTTCTTTTTTTGCAGCAGCGTTGATTTTATCGTCGGTTTTTTTATCAGTAGACATATTTAATAATGAGCGAAAGAACAGGAGGGCCCCCGAAGGGGCCCTCCAATTTTATTAGTTAATAATTTTGGTTACCGAACCAGCGCCAACAGTTCTACCACCCTCGCGGATAGCAAAACGCATTTTTTCTTCCAAGGCTACTGGGGTAATTAATTTGATTTTTAAATTTACTGTGTCACCAGGCATTACCATTTCGGTTCCTTCTGGTAAAGTAACATCACCGGTTACATCGGTAGTACGAATGTAAAATTGTGGTTTATAACCATTGAAAAATGGTTTATGACGGCCACCTTCTTCTTTGGTTAAAGCATAAACTTGAGCTTCAAATTCTGTATGTGGAGTAATTGAACCTGGTTTGGCCAAGACCATACCACGTTCTACATCTTCTTTCTTTGTACCACGAAGCAAAATACCAGCATTATCTCCTGCTTGACCTTGTTGTAAGCTCTTGTTAAACATTTCTACACCAGTAACAGTGGTTGTTTGAGTATCTTTGATACCAACAATTTCAATGGTATCACCAATTTTTACAACACCTCTATCAATTCTACCAGTAACTACTGTACCACGACCTTCAATAGAAAAAACATCTTCAATAGGCATTAACATGGCCTTGTCCAAATCACGAACTGGTTCTGGAATATATTCATCCAAGGTTTTTAATAAATCCATGATTGGTTTGGAAGCAGCTTCGTCATTTGGATTTTGTAAGGCCTTTAGGGCAGAACCACGAACAATTGGAGTAGTATCTCCAGGGAATTCGTATTTCTTTAACAAATCACGAACTTCGGCTTCTACTAAGTCAATAAGTTCTGGATCTGTTACTTGGTCAACTTTATTTAAGAAAACAACAATAAAAGGCACACCTACTTGGCGAGCAAGCAAGATATGTTCACGAGTCTGAGGCATTGGGCCATCGGCAGCAGAAACTACCAAAATAGCACCATCCATTTGAGCAGCACCAGTAATCATGTTTTTAACATAATCAGCATGGCCTGGACAATCTACGTGGGCGTAATGACGACCAGCAGTTTCGTATTCAACATGAGCAGTATTAATGGTAATACCACGAGCTTTTTCTTCTGGGGCAGCGTCGATTTGATCAACACTCTTGGTTTGTGCAATTAAACCATGTGCGCCAGCAACTGCAAGAATTGCAGCTGTTAAAGTTGTTTTACCGTGGTCTACGTGACCAATTGTACCCACATTTACATGTGGTTTTGTACGTGCAAACTCTGCCATACAAATTATTTGAGCCGCACCACCTCCGAGTGGTCGGGGAGGATTTGTGTCCAGCGGCTTTTTTTAGGATAATTTTTAAATAAAATAACGTCAACCTGTCCACCAAAGCTTTAGCGTAGGTGGAAATAGGTGACGTGATTATATAACACTTTTTTAAACTCGTCAAGAGGGATAAGCTGGGGACAAATTACACAGGCTCTTCATAAAAAACAGGTTCATCAGTATCATCCAAAGGTTCTTCTTTCCAAACATTATCTTCATGAACCATAAAAGGAATTTTGGTTTTGTCTTCTTCTTTTTTTTCTGTTTCTAACGCAGACGCAAAATCTTGCGTCTCTACTTCTTTTTCTTCTACTCCAAAATTTGGAATATCATCCACAGCTACGTTTATTTCATTTTCTTCTGGTTCTTCTTCACAGTCTTCACAAAAATTAAAATCATTGTAGCGATTACCCAAAACCGCACCCGCAGTATGCCACTCTGGTACATGCGAATCTAATTCCGCAAAAGGATCAAATGGTCCTTGTTCGGCCAATTCATTATCAAGCATTTCTTGTTTTTCAAATTCTTCGTCCAATTGTTTATTGGCGCGCCAAATAGCAATATCGCGATTGATTTGATCTAATAATTGACCACTAGATAATTCACGCACGTCTTGTTTTTTTAAAGCTAATCTTTCGTATTCGTCCACGCCCATAATTACCACATCTTGATTTTCGTAAGGATTATGGACAATTAGCCGATCCCCTGTTCGTTTGGCCAAATCTATTAAACGTTCGAGTGAAGACATATTTAAAATATAAAACAAAAATAACTTTTTATAGTTCAATTATAGCGGGAAGAAAGTTTATGGTCAAGAGGGTGTTTTTAATATCAAATTACCAATTTCTAATTTCCAATAAAATTCAAAATTCAAATATCAAAATTTAATATTTGAAATTTAAAAACTCCCTTTTAAGGAGTTTTTAAAAAAAATATTGATAATTTAGTTGCCTTATTCTTGTGTCCTTTTTTGTCCATCTTCAATCTGTTCAATTCTAATTAGATTATCTAATTCCTCTTGAGCTTCTGGTTTAAGAGCGCCCATAGTTTTTAATTTTTCAAGATATTCTCTTCTTGTAAGATTTGTTAAAGGCACTTCTCCTTCTTCTCGCATTCTCTGAAGCCCTTCTTCTTTTTGTACATGTTCTTCAAATGACATAGACTTATAATTAAATATTTAACATATATATTATAACACATTTTTAGCCTTTTGTCAATGGTTTTTGATATTTTTTGGCTAAAATAAGCGAAATTTTAAATAAAAAACTCCCTAATTTTAGAGAGTTTTCTGTGTAATCTGTGTTTTAATATCTGTGGGATTTAACAACAAAAATGTGACAAAGACCAGTCAAACGCCTACTCACTGACAATTTGATCCCGAATCAAAATTCGTGATCACTATTTGGTATCACAGTCTTCCGACTGAGTTACTCCAGAAAGGAGGTGATCCATCCCCAGCTTCCGCTAGGGATGCCTTGTTACGACTTCACCCTGATCATTGACCCTGCCTTAGTCCCCGTAAGGAGCTTTTGGACATTGCCAACTTTCGTGGTGTGACGGGCGGTGAGTACAAGACCCGAGAACGTATTCACTGCGCCGTTCTGATGCGCAATTACTAGCGAATCCAGCTTCATGAGGACGAGTTGCAGCCCTCAATCCGAACTGAGACCGGCTTTCTGGGATTAGCTCCACCTTACGGCTTCGCAACCCTCTGTACCGGCCATTGTATCATGCGTGTGGCCCTGGACGTAAGAGCCATGCTGATTTGACGTCATCCCCGCCTTCCTCCTGTTTAAACAGGCAGTCTGCTGTGTGCATTTAACACAGCATAGGGGTTGCGCTCGTTACCAGACTTAACTGTACACCTCACGGCACGAGCTGACGGCAACCATGCAGCACCTATCTAACACCCTCTAAGGAATCCTCTGTTTCCAGAGGCTTGCAGTTAGTAGTTGAGCCCAGGTAAGGTTCGCCGCGTACCATCGAATTAAACCGCATGATCCTCCGCTTGTGCGGGTCCCCGTCTATTCCTTTGAGTTTTAACCTTGCGGCCGTACTCCCCAGGCGGTGTA
>LBSX01000013.1 GCA_000990355.1 Candidatus Magasanikbacteria bacterium GW2011_GWC2_37_14 | reverse complement strand
GCGGCAACGCGACGGTGTGCGACGGCAACGAAACGTGCAAGGCCGGCGTCTGTACGCCGGGCGTCGCGCTCAAGTGCGACGACAGCAATGCCTGCACGGCCGATTCGTGTGATCCCACCAAGGGCTGCGTCAACGCCGCCACCGAGCTCTGCTGCCGTAACGACAGCGAATGCACCGCGTCCCGCCCGACCGGCATGCCCGTGTATCTCCTCTGGGGGTGCACGAAGGTAGACAACATCACGGCGGGCCAGTGTGTGGGTTGCGAAGATGACGGCGATGGCATCTGTGCCAACGTCGAGTACATCTGCAACGATGGCTACGACGGCGACGGGGATCTCCTCGTCGACTGCTACGATGGCAACTGCCTCGGCAAGGCCTGCGACAGCGGGACCAAGGTCTGCAACGCGGCGCACGAATGCGTCGTTCCGAACTGCACCCCGACCTGCTCGGGCAAGACCTGCGGCGACGACGGCTGCGGCGGAACCTGCGGCACCTGCGCCGCGAACCAGACCTGCTCCGCCACCTTCCAGTGCGTCAACAATCCGCCCCCGTCGGCCGCCCCCGTCCAGGCCGATCTCACCTTCGCCACCGGCTACAAGCCCACGGACTTCGAGTTCTACACCGCGTGCTGGAGCGGTGGTCCGGAAGGCAACTTCCCGAACGATGGCTCGTGGGTGCCCCTGGCGCCCACGCCGGTCGGTTGCGAGACCACGAAGAACTACTGCCTGGCCTACGACGACGCGAAGGGGACCATCCACTTCAGCTGGAACGAGGCCAGTGCGCTCTTCGCGGGCTGCATGTACAACATGCGGTCCAAGGTTTCCAACAAGTGGGCTCCCGGCTGGGATCCCACGGCGACCGGCGGGGTCTACAACCCGCTGTCCAGTGCCATGGGCACACACAGCGGAGTCCAGAAGACCATGCCGGTGACGGCCAACAATCCGTCGAATCCGGCCCAGGGATACTTCTGGTACCAGGCCCCGTAGCTATCTTTCTTCTTCCGAATAACCCCCCAACCACTGCCTCTCTCTTAAGGCATGCAGTGGCGGTAATGCCAAAACCGACGTTTCCAAGCGTCGTCTAGGCAACCGAGCCTTCTCGTGATAATAACAAGTTCACGAGTCCCCCGAGCAATCGGGGGCCTCAATTTGTTCTTCATTTCAACTGTCATTCCGACCGAGTCTCGCGACGAGTGGAGCCTGCCTGCCGGCAGAGGCAGGGAATCCCTCAAACATCGTTTAAGAGATCCCTCGACTTCGCTCCGCTACGCTCGGGATGACAAAAAACATTGGATTACAAATCAGGGACAAAAAATAAAAAACCGCTGAAATATAAATTCATTTTTCGAAATAAATTTATATCTCTCTCACAGCGGTTTTTTATTTTACCTGTCATGCTGAATTTATTTCAGCATCCCAGGGGATCCTGAAACAAGTTCAGGATGACAATGTTAGACTTTTCTAAAAACACTAATTGAATCACTTGTTTCCAAATATTTTACTCTTCTATCACTCATTAATTCCTCTACTAATTTGGTTGGTCCTTCATACCCATTATTGGCACTATCATGAAAAGCCATTATGCCGTTTGTTGAAAGTAAGGGCAACCAATCTTCATAATCTTTTTTTACAGCTTCGTAGCGGTGGTCGCCATCAATAAAAATAAAATCTATTTTTTTGTTCCAAGACGGTGCCAAATTATAACTATAATCTTTGATAAAAGTAAATTTCTGATAAAATTTTAAATTATTTTTTATATTTTCAATTTGCCCTTGTAAACTATTATCCATGCTATCGGGAACTAGGGGATCCAGGCCATAAATTGGCACGTTTGCGACCAAGGCCATTTCACGAGTAGTACCACCATCTAGCACGCCAATCTCCACAATTCCTTCTTTCGCCGATTTGGCGTATTTTTGTAAGCAAGTAATTTCGGCTGGGGTAATACAAGCTTTAAAAGGGTAATTATGTAATAGTCCCAAACGTTTTTTGAGGGCTTGCAATAAACGAGCGGGGTTTTTTAAGAGGATTAAGAAAAAATTGTTCATATGACAATAGTATAGTTTATCTACGCTATTACTGTCAAAAAATTCTTTACTTTTGAGCTTTTTTCAAGTATAATTTAACTGTTATGCTGCTTATTGCTTTTGTAGTTTTATTTTGTCTTATCTTGTGGCTTTTTTCCAAGTATTTGACTTGGGGTTTTTATATTTTGGTAGCTTTAGCGCCAATGCTACACTGGCAATTTCGTTTAAATGATTGGCGTTTTGTCTTAGAAAAATATCCGCAATTTTTGGATTTTTATGCGCCAATGGTAGATGTGTGGGCTAGTTTTATGATTGCCGCTTTGGCAATTAATTTAATTGGTAAATGGTGGCGAGGAGAAAAAATTAATTTACCTTTGCCTGGAGTTTGGTTTTATGGTTTGTTTTTATTTAGTGCACTTCTTTCTTGTCTAAATCTTTTTCCTGGAGAATTAGTTAATAGTTTAAAATATATAATTCGCTTTCCACTTTTTGTTTATTTGGGTTTTGTGGTTTTTGGTTTGTCGGCAATATCCAATAAACAAATTTTGGAGCGAGCCATGAAAATTTTTGTGGGGGTTAGTTTCTTGGGAGCTTTAATGGGGTTGGCTTCTTTGTTTATGGGAGTGTGGAACACTGCTGGCTTGGTGCGTGCAGTGCCTTTTGCAATTTTGGGTTGGGCACCGTTTGGTGACCAGCATATATTTTTGGCCGAAGTTTTTATTGCCGCCCTGCCAATGGCTTATTATTTTTATTATTTAGCAGAAAATAAAAAGCAAAAATTTTTCTGGTTAAGTGTTTTCTTTTTTATTTTATTAATTTGTTTGTTAACTTTTTCGCGTGCTGGTTGGCTAACGTTATTTTTTATGGCCATAATAATTTTGTGGCTAGAAAAACCTCAACAAGTTTTTAAATATTTACAGAATAAAATTTGGTTTTTTGTGCTCATGCTTTTGCCATTTATTGGTTATATGTCTTGGTTTTTACAAAGTCGGGTAGTACGTTTGTCCAATGAAGCCCGAATTGCTATTACGAGTATTGGTTGGTTTTTATTCAAAGATCATCCTTTTATTGGTCAGGGTGTAGGTACTTTTGAGGATCGTATTTCTAGTATTTGGTATTTTGTTTATGAATTTGGCACACCAATTGATGCTCATAGTATTTTGAGTAAGCTCTTGGCCGAGCAAGGAATATTGGGAGTTGTGGCTTTTGCTTTATTTATTGGTTATTTTATTTCTTTGGCTTATAAAAAATTTAAAAATAGTCTAGAAAAAAATCTTAAGGCCGAAGGTTTGCTCACAATAGTTTTAATTTCTGGGCCATTATTTTTTCAATTATTTAGTACTCAATATTATTCAGCGATTATGTGGTTGCCAATTGTTTTTGGCATTTGGTTGTGTTCCCCCCTTGGTAAAGGGGGAATAAGGGGGTTATAAATTGTATGCCAAAGATTAAAGTTTTACACATTATTCCCGTATTTGCTACAGGTGGTGCCGAACGCCTAGTTTGGCAATACGCCAAATTTTTGCCAAAAGCAGTTTTTGAAATTGCGGTGGCGAGTTGTGTAGAAGATGGTGAATTTCGGGTCGAGTTTGAAAAGTTGGGTGTTAAAGTATTTGTGGGCTCGCGTCAAACAATGGGTAGTCGGCAAAAAGTTTATGGGGAATTGAACAAGTTTGTGGCCGAGTTTCAACCGCAAATAGTTCATACTCACATGTTGAGTGCGGATTTTTTTGGCTGGCTATTAAAAAGAAAATATCAAAATAAAATAACTTGGATAAGTACCATGCACAATGTAGAAACTGCCACTTCTTATTTACGGCAATTATTATGGCGCTATATTTTAAAGCGGGCCGATCAGGTAATTTCGGTTTGCCAAAAAGTAGAAAATTTTACTTTAAAAGAATTTAAAATCAAGTCAAAAAAATCTTTAGTTATTTTAAATGGTATTGATCTGGAGCCTTGGTTAAAAATTCCTGCTAATAGTTTATTCAAAAATCCAGTTTTACAAATTGCTTGTGTAGGTCGTTTTTGGGAACAAAAAGGCCAGCAATATTTATTAGAAAGTTTAGCATTGTTAAAAATACCATGGCAGCTTCATTTGTATGGCGAGGGCCCATTAAAAAATAAATTACAACAACAAGCCGAAAGTTTAAAAATAAATCAGCAAATTGTTTGGCATGGTGTTTCTACTAATTTGGCTTTGGAATTGGCGAAGATTGATTTAATAGTTCAACCCTCGCTTTGGGAAGGGTTAAGCTTGGTAGTAATGGAAGGTATGACTGCTAGTAGGCTGGTAATTGCTACCGAGCCGGCAGCCGAAGAATTAGTAAAAGATAATTTTACTGGCTTGGTAGTACCGGCTAAAGATGTAGAGAAATTAACACAAACTATTATTTGGGTGGCAGAACACCCAGAAGAGGCAAATAAACTAGCGGAAGCGGGGAGGCTTTATGCACAAAAGCATTTTGGTTTAGAAAAAAATCTTGAAAAGTTAATTAAGTTGTACGAAAATGAAGAAAGATAATTTTAAAATTTTTCATTTCATTAGAAATTGGCTATTAGATATTAGGCATTTGTTTAAACTATGTTTAGTAATCTTAATTTTTAGTTTTCTTTTTCATCCATTTGTTCCTGTTCAAGCAATTACCAATCACAATTATCCACGGATTGCTAATTATTTCTTAAAGTGGACAATTAGCGATAGTGAAGCTAGCCAATTGGCGCGTTGGGATTTGTTGATTTTGGATATGGAAACCCAAGTGACTAGTCCAGCTCAACTAAAAAAAATAAAACAATTAAATCCTGATATTGTACTTTTGGCTTACATTACTCCCCAAGAAATTTTAAATAATGCGGGCTCTTCTTACAGTAGTTTGCGTCGTAAATTGGCTGGCCAAATTCCTGATTCTTGGTATTTAAAAAATTCTGCGGGCAACAAAATTAGTGTTTGGGGTGGCACGAGCATGCTTAATGTTACCGAAAGCTGTCCCGAAGTTAATGGTCAAAAGTTGAATGTTTTTTTGGCGAGATTTGTTAATGAACAAATTTTGAATACTGGTTTGTGGGAGGGAATATTTTATGATAATGCTTGGGAAAATTTGACCGATATTGCGGGTAGTGATGTAGATGCCGATAACAATGGTGTGAAAGATAATAATTTGAATAGCACTTGGCAAACAGGTTTAAAAAGACTTTATAATGAAACGAAAAATTTAAGCAGTAATAAAGATTATTTAATCATTGGTAATGCCACCACTGCTGTTTATCGTGAGGCTTTAAATGGTAACATGAGCGAAACTTTTCCACATGGCGATTGGGTGGGACGAATGCAAACTTATGCGGCAAACGAAGTTTCCAATCTTAAGCCAAGAATAAATATTATTAATGCTAATACTGCTAATACTGCCAAGGTTAGTTATCAAGATTTGCGTTTTGCTTTGGCAAGCACCTTAATGGGTAATGGTTATTTTTCTTTTGATTATGGGAATCAAGATCACGGACAAACTTGGTTGTATGATGAATATGGTGTAAATTTGGGCGAGCCAATCGAAAATGCTAAATCACAAAATAAATATATTATTTTTAAAAAAGATGTTTGGCAGAGAAATTTTTCCAATGGTTTGGTTTTGGTAAATAGTAGCGACGAAAATAAAACAGTAAGTTTGGGTGGTGAATACGAAAAAATTCACGGAGTCCAAGACCCGGCAGTAAATAACGGAGAAATTGTTATGCAAACTAATTTGGCAAGTGGCGACGGCTTATTACTTTTAAAAACTTTTTCTACTTTAAACGATGTCTTATTTCGTAATGGCGATTTTTTAAGATTTTTTTCTGCTAAGGGAGATCGTTTGCGTAATGGTTTTTTTGTCTTTGAATCTTTGTACAAAGGTGGCGACAAAGTTGCTCACGTAGATTTGGATAGCAATGGTGTGCGTGATTTACTAGTTGTTTCAGGCAACAAATTAATGGCTTGGCGTGATGATGGTCAGCTTTATATGAAAATTTATCCTTACACTGTAGATTATAAAGGCGAGTTACGGGTAGCCTTGGGTGATCTTAATAAAGATGGCTTTGTAGAAGTGTATGTCGCCCCGAGTACAGGTTATCCACTGCCAATTAAAATTTACACACGTCATGGTCGGCAAATGAAACAAGACTGGTTTCCTTATGGAGAAAAATATTTTGGCGGTTATTCTTTGGCAGTAGGGGATTTAAACAATGGAGTTAATTCTGGTAAAGATCTGCTTGTTGGCAAAGCTAGTGGCGAGCCCGCAGTTTCTGTTTTTGATTATAAATACAATTTAACCAACACTTGGTTGGCTTTTAATAATCGTTTTGGCGTGAATTTAGCGAGTGGCAATGTGGATGGAGTGGCCGGTGACGAAGTAATAGCTGGTGCCGGTGCAGGGTCCTCACCTTATATTCGCGTATTTAACAAAGAAGGAAAATTACTAAATGAATTTTTGGCTTATTCCAGTTTAAGCAATCCTGGCATAGAAGTTTTAACTGCCGATGTTAACTTTGATGGGATTGTTGATATTATTGGTATGGGTAGTGGATTTTAAATAAACTTCCAAAACTTGGGGCACAATATTGTCCCATAAATAATTTTTAGTTACAAAGTTGCGGTTGGCAATGCCTGCTTGTTGTTTTTCTTCCGGAGTAGTATTTAAAAAGCTTAAAAGTTTTTCTTCTAAATCAGAAATATTATTTTCTTTAAAAATAAAATTTTTATTGGTAATAAGTTCATAGTGTTCAGCAATGTCGGATACCAAAGTTGGCAAAGCATAACTCATACCTTCCAGCACAGTTAAAGGCAAACCCTCATTAAAAGAAGGGTGTACCAGTGCCAAAGCATTGCTGTGAAGCGCATGCAAAGTAGAGTCGGTTTGAAAATCAGTAAAGATAATATCGTTATTGTGACTAGCTAGTAAATGCAACTTTTTCACATAGTCATTGGTATAAACCGAACCACCAACAATGGCCAATTTTAATTTTTGAATTTTTTCGTTGTTATAATTTTTTCTTTTCAATTCATTAAAAGCCTCAATTAAAATATGGGCGCCCTTGGTAGGAATTAGACGCGAAACCATAATTAAATATTCTTGAGGTTTCAAACCAAATTTAACAAATTCAGAATTGTCATTTTGTTTTTCTGGCAAAGTAATGCCATTGGGAATATAAATGGTTTCGCAGTTAAATTCATTTAAACAATATTTTTGTAAACCGCGAGAAATTACAATCGTTTGGTGTGGAAATTTACAAGCAGATTTTTCGGCTAAACGTAAAATTATTTTAGCTATCCAGCCCCATTTTTGGTCATAACGGTCAATTGAGTGAAAAGTTACAATCACCAAAGTTTTTGGCGCCAAAATTCTTGGTAACCAAGAGAGCAAAGCTGGACCAATACCGTGATAGTGAATAACTTGGGCGCCAGAAAAAATAGCATGAATAGTAGAAATAAAGACGTGGGTAATGGTATCTAAATGTTTGGTGTGAATGGAAGGTAAATGTTTGATTTTTACGCCTTGGTAATTGTCGTCTTGAACTTTTGTGTACCATTTTCTTGAGTAAACTATTACTTCTTGCCCAGCTTTAACCAGACGTGTGGCTAATTCTTCCACATGTCTTTCTACCCCGCCATAACTGGCAGGTAGACCTTTTTGTCCAATAAAGGCTATTTTCATATTAGTAGTTCCCCCCTTAATAAAGGGGGTAAGGGGGTTATTTTAGCTAAATTTAGCCCCGCCTGCCATGCCTGGCACTGGCGGGCAGGCTAAATTTTAAGGGTTATTCCGGGCACGGAGATAACAAAGTATTATAGCACTTTTTTGAGGGTTTGTCAATAGGGCAACGGGGATTAAAAAACCCGCTTCGCAATATGCGGAGCGGTGCGGTTTCTCCCCCCCCCCCTTAACAAAGAGGGAATAAGGGGGTTGTTGGTAAACCCTCCCCTTGTAGGGGAGGTGTCCCGATTCGCATCGGGACGGTGGGGTTCGTGGTACTAACCTGAACCCCCACCCTCCGACTGCGACGTCGGAGGACTCCCCCTACGAGGGGGAGGATTACGAATTGTGTTTGTGCGCGCGTGAACGAGTGAATGATTTGTGTTTTTTAATTATCACGAGAACATCCTAGTGAGGTAGCACTGATAAAGATTGTTTTGTTACTGTTATTGTCGGTATAAAAATTTAGAACATCGCCACAATCATTAGCGCTATGGATAAAATATGTTACACTAAAAGCAAAAGTTTTGTTTTCAAAAATTCTTCTTTCCACATCGTATACATAATGCTTTTCTGTTTCCAAATGAATGTAATTTGGATTTTTAATTAGTTCTTCTGCTAAAATTTTAATTTTTTCTTTTATAATATTATCTTTAACGACCACAGTAAAAATATTGGTAATTTGTGAATATGACACATGAGTGGTTTTTGCTCCGCCAAATGTTTTTATTAGCAATGGTATAATTATGTCATTGTAATCACAGGAGTTTAAAATTACATTAGTTGTTTCTTTACTGGTATAAAATTCATTACTAATATAAAAATAATATCCTAAAAAACCTAAGATTAATAGTAAAATTATCCCAGCAATAGTTAGATATTTTTTAATCATAATTTAAATCATCTCCCTTAATTTTGTAATCCTCTCTTCAATCGGTGGGTGAGTCCGTCTTCGCTAAAGCTACGCCGGATAAATTAAATCATCGCACGAAGCTTGTTAATTCTATCTTTGATTGGAGGATGGGTTGAAAAGAGACTGGTAAAACTTTTGGATTTAAAAGGATTGGCAATAAAAAGATGGGCCGTGGCCGAGCTAGCGTGGGCCAGTGGAGTAGAGGACTGAGAAATTTTTTCTAAAGCCCGTGCCAAGCCTTCGGGGTAACGAGTAAGTAAAGCACCTGAGGCATCGGCCAAATATTCGCGTTTGCGAGAAATGGCTAATTTTATTAATTCCGCAATAATTGGCGAAAGTATTACCAAAGCAATACCAACCAACATAATAATTGTACCTAATTGACCACCGCCTTTATCGTTATCTCTTTTGCCACCCAAAATTCTAGCGCGAAAAAACATATCCGAAATTAAGGCAATAGCACCAACCAAAACAACTACAATCATCATTACGCGAATGTCATAATTTTTGATATGCGACAATTCGTGAGCAATCACTCCTTCTAATTCTTCATTTTTCAAAGCCTCAATAATTCCAGTGGTTAAAGCAATACTCGCGTGTTGGGGGTCGCGACCTGTGGCAAAAGCATTCAATGCTGGGGAATTAATGAGATAAACTTTTGGTACGGGTGTGCCAGCAGTAATAGCCAAATTTTCTACCAGTCGGTAGACACAAGGATTGTCTGCCATGGTTATTTTTTTGGCGCCAGTAGAGGCAAGAGCAATTTTGTCGCCACTATAATAACTGACTGTTGTCATTAACAAAGAAATTATTAAGGCGATTACTACCATGCCATTACCATATTGCAAATAATAACCCAAAAAATAACCAATAGCGAGTATAATGGCAATAAAAATTGCAATCAGGAATACTGTTTTGCGTTTGTTACTGTCTATTTGATTATACATAAAATAATCGTCATCCCCGCGAAAGCGGGGATCTTATTTTGTTTCAAGATTCCCGGCGGAGCCTGTCCTCGACTACGATCGGGGGCGGGAATGACGCATTAAAGTTTAACTTCTACATTCTGTCGTTCGGTTGCATCTTCTATTTCAAAGAAATTGTATTTGGTAAATTTTAACATTCCGGCAAAAACATTGTTTGGGAAAGTTTCCATTTTGGTGTTGAAATCGCGGACCATGCCATTGTAAAAACGGCGACTGGCTTGAATTTTGTTTTCAGTATCAGAAAGTTCGTCCATTAATTGACCAACATTTTGATTAGCTTTCAAATCTGGGTAAGCTTCCATGGCAATTTGTAATTTACCAAGCATTCCACCAAGCAAACCTTCGGTCCTCGCTAATTCTGCAGTATTACCAGCTTCTTGGGCACTCATGGCTCCAGCGCGAGCTTTGGTAATGTTTTCCAACAAATCTTTTTCATGGGTCATGTAACCTTTCACACTGTTCACCAAATTGGGGATCAAATCATGACGTCTTTTTAATTGTACATCAATGTCGCTCCAAGCTTCTTTGGTGCGATTATTCATTTTTACCAAGCCATTGTACAAGGCTACTAGCCACAGGGCCACTACTACTAGTATGACTAAGATATATAGTCCGATCATATGAATTAAATTTATGGTTATTTTTGGCTTTAAACTAGCCAAAGACAACTTATTGAATTAAAATTGATTATAGGTTATAATCTTAGTATTATTTTAACCTTTTTTAAGACAATAGTCAATTTATGCTAACTGTTATTATTTTTATCTTAGTTCTGGCGGTTTTGGTCTTAGCCCACGAATTTGGGCATTTTATTGCTGCCCGCAAAAGCGGTATGCGAGTGTATGAATTTGGCTTTGGTTTTCCACCGCGAGTTTTGGGAATTTACAAAGATCCTCAGACTAAAAAATTTGTTTGGGTTTGGGGAAGTCCTAAATCTGGAAAAACAAAATCTACAGACTTATTAAATACTGTTGGGGGAGAAGAAACCAAAGAAGAAGAAATGTTTCCTGCCACAGTTTATTCCCTCAATTTATTACCCTTGGGAGGTTTTTGTAAAATTAAGGGTGAAAATGGTGGATCAGAAAACGAGACTGATAGTTTTGGTGCCCAAAAAGCTTGGAAAAAGATTGTAGTGTTGGTTGCTGGAGTAACCATGAATTTTTTATTGGCCGGAGTATTATTGGGTCTAGGTTTTATGATTGGCTTGCCAGCCGATTTATCGGACGGGGTACCAAATAATGCCAAAGTAATTAGCCCAGCCAAAGTGTTGGTACAAAATGTAGATAATGATTCGCCAGCCAAAGAGGCAGGAGTGATGTTTGGCGACGAAATTGTAAGTTTGGGTACAGAACAAATAAAAAGTTCAGCACAAATGGTAGAATATGTAAAAACCCATGGTAATGAAGCCATTAATTTAATTGTTAAGCGTGGTGGTGAAGAAAAAACTCTGGTAGTAACTCCGCGGATTGTAAAAGCCGGTGAAAGTGCTCCCCGCTTGGGTGTGGCTTTGGCCGATGCCGGTGTGATTAGTTTTCCTTGGTATATTGCTATTTACAAAGGTTTTGTGGCTGCTTTTTGGGCTTTAATAAATATTTTTGTGGCGTTTTATTTATTAATTAAAAATTTAATTATTGGACAAGGATTAGCTTTTGAAGTGTCGGGTCCAGTAGGGATTGCTACCATTGTTGGCCAAAGTGCCAAAATGGGTTTTAATTATTTGCTTCAAGTTACATCAATGATTTCTTTAAGTTTGGCAGCCATGAATATTTTGCCCATTCCGGCATTAGACGGTGGACGAGTGCTATTTATTATAATTGGCAAAATTATTCGTCGTCCAGTACCACTCAAATATGAACAACTTGCACACACGATTGGTTTTATGTTACTCATGATTTTGATTGTGGTAATTACTTGGCGCGATGTGGTTGGTTTAATTAAATAATTTTATGGCAGAACAAGAAAAGAGAAATGTAGTACAAGTGGATTTTTTTCGTAAACAGAAAATGGATCCTGGTGATTTTAGAGTAACTTTAGGTAAAAAAGAACCTAATGCTGAAGAAAATGAAAAATTAAAACAATTAGAAGCTTTTTTAAGTGCCCTAGGTAGTATTTTAGAGGATTTAAGTGATGTAGAATTTGCTAATGAATTACGAGAAGCTTTTCTAAGTGGTCGTGGTGCCGAGCTATCTGTTTTATGTAATCCGCATGAATTATCCCAATGGAATCTTTTACTCGAACAGTTTTTGGAGGCAATAGCTGGTAGAGGGGGGATAAATTTGACTTTGTCAGCCGAAAGAATGCAAGAATTTCTTTTTAAATTAAAAAATAAATTTAAAACTGAATAAATTTTTATGCAAGAACAATTACAAAAAATTAAACAAGAGTTTTTAAAAGGCCTAGTTGAAATTAAAGATACTTTGCAATTAGAGAAATTGGAGAATGAATTTTTTTCCCGCAAATCCGGAAAAATCAACGACGTTATGCAAATCTTAAAAGATTTGTCTGTAGAAGCCAAAAAAGAATTTGGGGTTTTGGTAAATGAATTTAAAAAAGATTTAGAAGAAAAATTGGCCGAGAAAAAAGCAGAATTAGCCAATGAAAAATTAGGCAATTTAATAGAAACAGAAAGTATCGACGTAACTCAACCTAAATTACCAAAAGTTGAACCAGGTCATTTACATCCAATGACAATTGTCCACAATGAATTGGAAGATGTTTTTACTTCTATGGGTTTTATGGTGCTAGATGGTCCAGAGTTAGAAAGCGATTATTACAATTTTCAAGCGCTTAATATTCCAGTTACTTCTCCCGCTCGTGATACTCAAGATACTTTTTTTATTAAAGATCATGCCAATTGGGTGATGCGAACTCAAACTTCGCCAGTACAAGTAAGAGCAATGCAAAAATATGGCGCCCCGCTTCGGGCAGTTGTTCCTGGACGTTGTTTTCGCAACGAAGCCACTGATGGCAGTCACGAACATACTTTTTATCAATTAGAAGGGATTGTAATAGATAAAGAAATTTCCATTGCCAATTTGATTGGTGTAATGAAAGAATTGTTACAAGGAGTTTTAAAAAGAGAAGTAGAAGTGAGGTTGCGCCCTGGGCATTTTGATTTTGTGGAGCCGGGTTTTGAATTAGATATGAAATGTTTAATTTGTGGAGGAAGTGGTTGTGGAGCTTGTAAACATAGTGGCTGGGTAGAAACTTTGCCTTGTGGTTTAGTTCATCCCGAAGTTATCAAAGCCGGTGGTCTTGATCCAAAAGAGTGGACAGGTTTTGCCTTTGGTTTGGGTTCAATGAGACTTTGTATGCAAAAATTTGGTATAGAAGACATTCGTCATTTACACGCTGGTAATATAAACTTTTTAAAACAATTTTAATATGCGAGTTAGCTATAATTGGTTAAAACACTATATTGATTTACCGGATTCTCTTACTCCAGAAGAAGTAGCTCATAAATTAACTATGAGTACAGTTGAAGTAGAGAATGTAGAAAAACAAGGGCAGAATTTGGAAAAAATAGTGGTAGGTAAAGTTAATAGTGTACAAAAACATCCCAATGCTGATAAATTAAATATTTGTACTGTAGAATTTGGTGAAAAATTTCCTGTACAAATTGTTTGTGGTGGTTCCAATGTAAAAGAGGGAATGCTTGTGGCTTTGGCTGGTCTTGGAGCCAAAGTGCGCTGGCACGGAGAAGGGGAGTTGGTAGAATTACAAAAAGTAAAAATTCGTGATGTTGAATCTTATGGTATGATTTGTGCTTCAACCGAAATTGGTTTGGGACAAATGTTTCCTTTAAAAGATGAAAAAGAAATTTTAGATTTGACTAATTTAAAATTAAAAGTTGGCCAACCTTTAGCTCAAGCTTTGAAATTAACTGATGCCGTGTTTGATATTGATAATAAATCCATGACCAATCGTCCTGATTTGTGGGGGCATTATGGTTTGGCCCGAGAAGTTGCCGCTTTGTATAATAAAAAATTAAAAATTTATAAAACAAAAAAGACTGTTGCTTCTAACAAGGCAAAAATAAATTTAGAGGTAAAAGTGGAAGACTCTAAACTCTGCCCCAGGTATATGGCAGTAGCAATTGAAGGTGTAAAGATAGAACCATCACCACAATGGTTACAAAGTTTGTTATTGGCTGTTGGTTTGCGTCCCATAAATAATATTGTCGATATTACCAATTTTATTTTATATGATTTAGGACAGCCCATGCACGCTTTTGATAAAACAAATTTAGCTGGAAATAAAATTATTGTACGTCGAGCGTTAAAAGATGAAAAATTTGTTACTTTAGACGAGAAAGAGCACCAATTATCCGAAGCTGATATTGTAATTGCTGATAGTGAAAAAGTGGTAGCACTTGGTGGGATTATGGGTGGTTTAAACAGTCAAATAAAAAATGACACAACCACTGTTGTTTTTGAATCAGCTAATTTTGAGGCTGTAACAGTGCGTAAAACATCACTACGTCTTGGTTTAAGAACTGATTCATCGGCTCGTTTTGAAAAGAGTCTTGACCCAAATAATGTTGAATTGGCAATAAATCGAGCAGTAGAATTAACTTTGGAAATGTGCCCTAAAGCAAAGATAGTAAGTAAAATAGTTGATAAAGCTAATTTTCATCTTAATCAAGGTCCGATTGAATTACCTTTGGATTTCTTAAGAATGAAAATAGGCATGGATATTGATAAAAAACAAATAATTAAAATTTTAGGAAGTCTTGGTTTTGTGGTAAAAGAGAAAAAAGAAAGTTTGGCAGTAGTTGTGCCAACTTGGCGGGCCACCAAAGATATTTCCATTAAAGAGGATTTAGTAGAAGAAATTGCTCGTATTTATGGTTATAATAACTTTGTTACTACTTTACCACTCTTTTCCATTATTCCCCCAGAAAGAAATGAATTACGCTTGCTAGAAAGACAAATAAAAAATATTTTAAGTTTGGAATGTGGTTTTACTGAGGTTTATAACTATTCTTTTGTTTCTCCCGACACAATTAAGAAAATGGGTTTTTCTGCTGATAAACATATAGAATTAAGTAATCCGATTGCCAAAGATAAACCATATTTACGCGTTAGTTTATTGCCAAATTTATTGGAAAATGTAGAAAAAAATTTACATGTAGCGGATGATTTAAAATTATTTGAAGTTGGTAAAGTTTTTGATATAAGCAAACCTGGACAAAGAGTAGAGAATAATAGTGATGAACTTTTACCACGGCAAAATACCATGTTGGGTTTGGTTTATTCTGCCAAAGGCGAGGAACAACCTTTTTATACTGTGGCTGCGGTTGTGGTAGAGTTAATGAAAAAATTTGGTGTGGAGTATTTATTAGAGCCAGCGGTAGAAATTGAACATAAGTTTATTCATCCAGGCAGACAAGCATTAATTAAAGTAGGTGAAGATGTTTTTGGTATAATTACAGAATTACATCCACAAGTCCAGGTTTCATTTGGTATAGAACAAAGAGTTGGTTTGCTTGAATTAAATTTGGATAGATTTTTGGAGTATTCTTCAAACAAAAGTAAATATCAAAAAATTCCACTTTATCCAGCTGTTGTTCGCGATCTTGCTTTTGTGGTAGACAAAAGCATTGTTCATAACAAAATCGTTAACGCTCTGTCAAAAATCGATCCATTAATTATCAACGTAGAGTTATTTGATGTTTATGACCCTTCGGCAAATGCGCAGGGTAAAGGTAAAAATTTAGGTGAAAACAAAAAGAGTTTGGCATATCACCTTACTTACCAATCAGCAGAGCGCACTTTAACCGCCGAAGAAGTAGATAAGATTCAAGAAAGAGTTATTAAAATTATTGCCAAAGATTTTAAAGGTGAAGTACGAAAATAAAATCATCCACATGGTTGTTTGTTTTAAATTGTGGTATAATGACATTGTCATCCTGAATTTACCTTGCCTACCGGCAGGCAGGTTTCAGGATCCCCCGGGATGCTGAAACAAGTTCAGCATGACAATTGTTAACAATTAATTTTCGCGGGTAATGCTTATCCCCGTGAATAAAAGGAGAGGAATATGTTGGAAAGTAGTAAAGATCTTTTGTATGTTGTTTTATCTTTGTGTATTCTGTGGTTTACAGTATTTTTATGCTGGCTAATTTATCAAGCTGCCAGAGTATTAAAAAACACCAATGAAATCATTGAAAATTTAACCCACAAATTAGAACTAATTACCGAAGCCGTTGGTTTTATTCGAGGCAAAGTTGATCATTTATCGTCTAGTATGGGTACAGTAACTGGTTTAATTTCTGGTCTGGTAGAAAAATTTTTAATGAACAAATTAAACGACAAACTTTCTGAAAGAGTCAAGAAAAAGAATAACAAATAAAACTTGTTTTATAAAAACAAACGCTCCTCTGTATAGTGGAGCGTTTTGATTTTGGGTTATTGATTTCAATTTTAGGATAGGGTAAGATATGGGGGTTATGTTTACTCATTTACACGTGCACTCTCATTATTCTTTGTTAGATGGACTTACCCAAATTCCAGCTCTGGTTAAGGCTGCCAAGAGTAGGGGATTTAATGCTGTCGCTCTTACTGACTATGGTTCTATGTATGGGGCGATTGAATTTTATGAAGAGTGTAAAAAACAAGGTCTCAAGCCAATTATTGGTTTTGAAGCCTATGTGGCACCGCGCACACGTTTAGATAAAGATCCAGAATTAGACAAAGATTTGTACCATCTAGTTCTTTTGGCAGAAAATTATGAAGGCTATAAAAATTTAATGTTACTGTCATCTTTGGGGCATTTGGAAGGATTGTTTAATAACAAACCAAGGATTGATCAAGAACTTATAAAAAAATATTCCAAAAATATTATTTGTTTATCTGGTTGTATCCAAGGTCAAATTCCTCAGCTTTTAAAAAAGGGAAAAGATGAAGAAGCCAAAAAAATAATTTTAGAATATTTAGAAATTTTTGGTGTAAATAATTTCTTTTTGGAATTACAAGATCACCCGGCAATTTCGGGACAAATTGAAGTAAATACAAAATTAATTGCTTTGAGTAAAGAATTAAATGTACCCTTGGTGGTTACTCGTGATGTTCATTATTTAAATACCGAAGACGCCGAAGCTCAGGATATTTTAACTTGTATTCGTGAAGGTTGGAATGTAAATCAAAATAATCGTGAAGATTACCGGCAAATTGATCGTTCTTTAAATACGGAAAAAGATATTTTGTCGCGCTTTCGTCATGTAAAGGAAGCAATTGAAAATACTGGTAAAATTGCCGAGAGAGTAAATTTAGAAATCCCTTTGAACCTGTGGCATTTTGCACCAGTAGAATTACCGGCAGGCAAAACAGCTGCCCAAGTTTTAACCGAAAGTGTTTATGAAAATATTAATAAATATTATTCGCCAGTAACCGAAGAAATTACCAAACGTCTAGAGTATGAATTAGAAATTATTAATACCAAAGGATATTCACCATATTTTTTATGCGTGGCTGATTATGTAAATTATGCCAAGCACAACGGTATTATCGAAACTACCAGAGGTTCGGCTGCTGGATCTTTGGTTTCCTATGTTTTGGGGATTACTACGGTAGATCCAGTTAGATTTAAGTTGCCTTTTGAACGTTTTTTAAATCCCCAACGTCCTAGTCCACCAGATATTGATACCGACTTTGCAGATGATCGTCGTGATGAGATGATTAAATATGTTACCGAAAAATATGGCAAAGATCGGGTAGCACAAATTATTACTTTTGGAACTATGGCCGCCCGGGCCGCGGCGCGTGATGTGGGTCGGGCTCTTGGTTTGTCCTATAGTTTTTGTGATCAAGTAGCCAAACTTATTCCCATGGGTTCACAGGGCTTTCCCATGACTCTTGAACGAGCTTTGGCAGAAGAACCAGATTTAAAAAAATTATTTAATACCAATCCCGATGTCAATCGTTTATTAACTTTGGCACAAAAAGTAGAAGGTTGTGCTCGACACACCTCTATTCACGCCGCGGGAGTAGTTATTGCTCCAACTTCTTTAACAGATTTTACTCCTGTACAATACGAAACCGGTGGCGACAAAATTATTACGCAATACGAAATGCATTCTGTAGAAACTGCGGGAGTTTTAAAAATGGATTTTTTGGGTATTCGCAATTTGGCTATTTTAGGTAAGGCTGTAGAAATTGTCGAAGCCACTTTAAATGAAAAAGTTGATGTTTATAATTTACCACTAGATGATAAAGAAACTTATGAAATGTTGGCTCGTGGCGAAACCATGGGTACTTTTCAACTAGGTGGTTCGGGAATGACGCGTTGGCTTAAAGAACTTATGCCCAACAATGTAGACGACATTATGGCCATGATTGCTTTGTTTCGTCCGGGTCCCATGGCCAATATTCCCGAATATATTGCGCGTAAACATGGCAAAAGCCCAATTACTTATTATCATCCCAAAATGGCCAAGTTTTTGGATAAATCATTTGGAATTTTGGTTTACCAAGAAGACTTGTTATTTACCGCTATCGAATTAGCTGGTTATGACTGGACTTCGGTAGATAAGTTTAGAAAAGCGGTTGGCAAAAAAATTCCCGAAGAAATGGCCAAACAACACATAATCTTTGTGGAAGGTTGTCAAAAACATTCTGGTATGACCAGAATTGAAGCAGAAATGATTTGGAATTTGTTTGAACCATTTCAAGGTTATGGTTTTAATAAGGCTCATGCCGCTTCCTATGGTATTGTGGCTTATCAAACTTCGTACATGAAGGCACATTATCCGGTGCAATATATGACGGCAGTACTTCAAGCTGAAGCTGGGGATGCCGAAAAAGTCGCCGAAATTATTGGCGAATGTCGGCGTTTAAACATAGAGGTATTGCCACCCGATGTTAATGAAAGTTTTCGTAATTTTGCTATGGTTTCTCGTCCGAATGAGCCAGGGCGTATTCGTTTTGGCTTATCGGCTGTAAAAAATGTTGGTGAACATATTTGCGAAGTAATTTATCGCGAACGCAAAGAGAAGGGAATTTATAAAAATTTGGAAGATTTTTTAAAGCGTGTTGATGATAAAGATTTAAATAAAAAATCATTAGAAAGTTTAATTGAATGTGGAGCTTTGGCTTGTTTTGGTTATGACTCCGGATTGTTGCTAGATAATATTGAAAATATTTTAAGTTTTGTAAGAGTCACCCGAGAAAAAGCAGTTACCAACCAAAATTCTCTATTTGCTGGCACAACGATTGCCTTGGACTCACAAGTTACTTTAAAAGGAGAAAGAATAGCTACTTTGGAAGAAAAAATGTTTTGGGAAAAAGATTTATTGGGATTATATTTATCACATCATCCTTTTGCATACTTTGCTAAAATAATGAAAAATGTTTTGTTACCTTTAAATGAATTGGAAAGTCAAAGTCGTGATCAATGGGTGGTAATTGGTGGAGTGGTAGATAGTTTAAAAAAGAAAATTTCCAAAAAAGGTGGCATGATGATGTTTGCTACTCTAGAAGACACCACTGGCAGAACCGAAATGTTGGTTTTCCCCAAGGCTTACGAACGTACCCAGGCGGTGTGGCAAGAGGGGAATATTTTGTGTGTGGTAGGTAAAACTGGTAAAGAAGATGGCGATAATAAAATTTTTGTTGAAAAAGCGGCAATTTTAACCAAAGAAAATGCTTCGTCACTTGGCAATCAATTGTCTCATGGTTTGTCAGTAAGAGATTATGCCCCGCAATTACAAGAATCTAGTTCGGTAATAATAAATTTAACCAAAGAAGAATTAAAAATCCATGGTGAAGCTTTAAAAAAGATTTTACAAGACTATCCTGGTGATTATTTGCTTTATATAAAAGTGGGGGAGAAATATATCAAAGCTCAGTCGTTAATTGATTGGAATTCAGAGATTTTGCAAAAATTGGAAGAAATTATTGGCAAGAATAAAATAGAGCTACATGAGTAAGCTATATTTCCCAATTAGGATTAGCAACCAATTTACTCCAAGGAGTAAATTTTTTGTTTTTGGCTTGGTAATATCCCGCAATGGCAATCATCACGGCGTTGTCCATAGCATAACTGGGCATCGGACATAGGACATAGGATGTAGGATTTTGATTTTTTACTGTTTTTTCTAGTGTTTCGCGTAGTTTTTTGTTAGCAGCTACACCCCCACCAAGAATTACAGTTTTGGGTTGGTATTTTTTTATTGCTTTTAAAGTTTTACCAACCAAAACATCAATAATTGCTTGTTCAAAACTAGCACAGAAGTCGTTGATAGTAACACCACTGTCATGCTGAACTCGTTTCAGCATCCCCTGGGATCCTGAAATAAATTCAGGATGACAATTTGATAGTTTATTATCCCTTAACCAATACAAAGCCGAAGTTTTAAGCCCAGCAAAACTAAAATTAAAGTTGTCTCTATCCAACATCGGTCTGGGGAATTTAATTGCTTTGGTATTTCCTGTTTCGGCTAATTTAGAAATTTTTGGTCCGCCGGGATAGGGGAGTCCGAGAATTTTAGCGGCTTTATCAAAACATTCGCCAGCTGCATCGTCTAGTGTAACTCCAATTTTTTTGTATTTACCCCCGCCTGCAACGCCTGCACTAGCATGGCGGGCAGGTTGTTCTTTAATATATATCAATTCTGTATGCCCACCACTCGCAATTAAAGCTAGAGCAGGGTATTTTATTTTTGTAATTTGTAATTTGTCATTTGGAATTTCAACACTGTGTATATGCCCCTCAATATGATTAACACCTATCAAAGGAATATTCCATAAATAAGAAAGTGCCTTGGCTGCTTCTACACCAACCATGAGTCCAGTAATTAAGCCAGGACCAGAAGTGACAGCGATTACGTCGGGTTTGTGGTGTCCCCCTCTTACCAAGAGGGGGCGGGGGGGAGTTGCCGAGGTTTTTGCTCCCACTCTCTCTACCCTCTCTCGGGCAGAGAGGGATAACACCTCTTCAATCAAAGGCACAATTTTTTCTGCATGCATTCTACCAGCAATTTCTGGAACTACTCCACCATATTTTTTGTGTATCTCAATTTGACTAGCAGTTTTTTCCGCTAAGATTTTGAAGTGGTAGGCGGTAGCTTCCACTAGTGCTACCGAAGTATCATCACAAGATGATTCAATTGCGAGGATTTTCATAGTAGAACTATTGTAACAAAAACTTCCCAAATTGGGAAGTTTTGTAGGAACTTACCGCCAGTAGGAACTTACCGCCAGGCTCGGACGTTTTTCTTGAGTCCTGGACTTGCGAAACGGGCTGACGAAGAGGTAGTTTTTCCGAGTCAATTTAGACGCCAGGTGAGCAAGTCCGGAGCAGGTCTTTTTGACGCTAAATAGTGAATTGTGCTATGCTTAAGTCAACACGTTACTGTATGAACAGGTGTATGAATCAGTGTTCATACAGTAAAGGCTTAAAAAACTGCTAACGGAAGCCATTTCTTCTTTTCAAAATTCATTGACTATTATCTCACCAGAGAATCAACTGAACGGCAAAATATTATTATTACTATATTAATATTTTACCTTAATTATAT
>LBSX01000012.1 GCA_000990355.1 Candidatus Magasanikbacteria bacterium GW2011_GWC2_37_14 | reverse complement strand
CTTTGCTTTTCATGAAGTTTACATGAGCCATTTCTATAATAATGTGGAACAGGATTTGGCCAATAAATTACCAAGCGAAGGCACGATTAATAACACTGACCTTTTGAGTTCAGATGTTAAAAGCACTTCCATCACCATGCCGGATCCAAAGTGCATTTTAGTGGTGGTGGATACAATTGACTGCGTCAAGAAAACTATTAACGACATCATCGGAGTAATTGTTGGCAAAATGGTGCGGGGCTTGGGTGTCGTGCTCTCTGAGGTTTTAGATAAATTTCATTTTAATTTTCTATTTGCCTTGCCCACTCAAGTATTTGACACGGGTGCGAGTAATCCAGATGATGCTGCACAAGCCATTAATTTTGACAGCCTGTTAAAGTTAAGCGAGATTATTGGGCTGGCCTGGGTTTATCTCTTGGTTGTCACGCATTACTTTAAATCCATTCTCTTTGCCATGGACAGCGACTACTCGAGCGACTTTGCGGGCGACATCGGCAAAATGATCTTAGGTTTTGCCGGCGTATTTATGGCTCGCTATATCGCCGAAGCCATTATTAAAACCGCGGCTGCTTTTGCCACTTTTCTTTTTAGCACTCCTTTGGCTAATGGTTTAACACTGGCTCTTAAATCACTTTTAACTGACAGTCTCTGGACTTCCTTTAACGGCTTTAGTATTTCTCTTGTAGCCTTGGCGATTTTTGTACTGGCGTTCATTATCCTTTTTGGCTTTGTGGTTTTTAAAAATGCCAAGCGCTATTTCATTTTGCTCATTATGATACTCCTCGCCCCCATTTTTTCACCCATGCTTTTCTTTGATATGACCCGAACGATGGGGATGATTTTCTGGAATAAATTTATTGTCACCAGCTTTAGCTTAGCTTTTGATCTGTTAATTCTCCTGATGGTTTTTGTTTTCTTGGGCTCGGGCGGACTCTCCCTCGGCAACCTCATTCTCATTTTAGTCGGCTTGGCCATTGTGGCTGATAGCAATAATTTAGTTCAACAAATTGCCTTGGCTTCCGAAGTTTCTGGTTTTCGTTCAGTGGTTCGGCGCGGTTTTAGAAACAGCGCTGGCACGGTAATGGCTATTAAAAGCTATCTTAAATTATGAGCGAAGACAAACAAACCAAAATTGATATTCCAGAATCTATTGAAGGCTACAAAGTAACCCTGTTTTGGGGACTGACCGCCATGCAGATTATTTTAGTGTTTATGGCCACGCTCTTTGCCGGCTTTGGCATTTTCTCTATTGCCTCCAAACGTTTTACCGCCATGACGTTTATGTTTTTAATAACTGGCCTAATGCTTCTCGGAATTATTGAAATTAGAGGCCGTAATTTTTACCGTCACATTTTATTTATTCTTTCCTACTATAAAACCCAGCCCCGAGTTTTAATCTATAATCATTACAGTGCGAGTGGCGATGCCCGCGAACAAAACAAACATTTAATTTACGAACAAACCAATAACACCAAAACTTTCGTAGGAATTTTGATTGCCATTGTCATCGGCCTTATCCTTTTGATTTTAATTTCTATATATATTTACCATGTCATACATACGCAATCTGCTGTTCAAAAATAAGCCTGGCTACCAGACGCTTTCCGGCTTTTGGCAGTTTAAGGATATTAAGGACGGGGTTATCATCATGAAAAGCGGCGCCTACCGCATGTGTTTGGAAATTTTTCCGGCTAATTTTAGTTTAATGGACGACGAAGAAAAACGTCGGGCGGTTATTGGCTTTGAGCAGGTACTCCGAGAAATTGAAGTTAAATATCCACTTCGAATTTTGGTGCAAACTAGGAAAACCAATGCTAATGACTACATCAGCCAGCTGGAACACGCTTACAGCATCCGCAGTCTTGGCACCTATGATTTGTTTCGCAAGCACGCCGACTTTATCCGCGAAGTCAACAAGGATTATGAGATTATTACCAAAAAGTTTTATTTAATTTTGGAATTTAGTGAATTGAAATACACTTTATCTAAAGATATTATTAGTCGCGAAGAAAAAAACCTAAAAAAGAAGCGAGAAATTACTGAAGAAGAAATATTTCAGGAAGTGCGCCAAAGCATGCTGGGAATACTTGCCACTTTTAAATCTCAGTTTCAAGCGATTAATCTTAAAAGCAAAAATCTTTCTACCAGCGAAATTGTCAAAGTGATGATGTCATATCTTGATGAGGAAAAATTTTTAAACAACCGCGAATTTTATGAACACCTGGACGAACACCGCCAGCGGGCAGGCAAAGAGGGTTTGCCGTTTTCAGTGATTAATAAAATCAGTCCGGATTTTATTGAAGACGAAAATATCGACCTCATGAGCATTAACAGCAAACTCTATCTGCGCTCAGAATTTTTAAGTGAGCTCGGCTCGCACGCCTACATTGATTGGTTTAAGGAAATAGTGATGTTTCCTTATGCCAGTGATTTAATGCTTACCTACACCAGCAAAGATCCAGCCGAAGCTGTGGTCAAACTCTCGGATAAACGCCAGCGGATTGAGGCTAAAATTTTTGACGAAAATACTCAGCATCGGCCAAAAAATATTGCCGACAATCTAGTTTTAGAAAGCACGGAAAAAATTGAAAAACAATATCTAAGGTCGGAGATAAAACCCATTGATTTAAAAGTGGAAATGACTTTTCGCTCCGACACCATCCAGGCACTAAATATTGTGCATATGAATTTAGAGCGCTTGTTAAATAGAAAAATGATGCGCTCCCGAATTTACCACTATGAACAGTTTGAAGGACTGAAAGGCACTTTTATTGCCGGTTATAGTGACACTAATACCAAAAACCATCGGGATATTAATACTGATGTGTCGGCTTTCACTTTTCCGTTTATCATTCCGCAAATTTCTTCCAGCACCGGTATACTTTACGGCGTGGATGAAATTAATCGCTCACTCGTTACCATTGACCGAAAAGAATTGGAAAGCTACAACCGCTCGATTGTCGCCTCAACTGGCGCCGGCAAGTCGTATTTTATAAAATTAGATTTAATCCGTTCACGCATGATTGGCTACCAGTCGTTTGTTCTGGATGTGGAAAACGAATTTGAAATGGTCACCAATTATTTAAAAGGAAAATACATTGAACTCAATGACAAGTCAATTTATTATATCAATCCCTTTCATATTTCGGGTCCAGAATACAAAGCGCAAAAAATTGAATTTGTGCGCGACCTATTTAAAACCATGTTTAGCAATGAAAAAATCGGCGTGACTGAACTCACCAAAATTGAAAAAGTTATTGGTAATGTTTATGAAGAGGCGCTGACAAAAAATAGCCAGCCGGTTTTAATTAATTTTATTCAAGCCATTGAAACACTCCCCAGAAACAGAACTACTGAAGGACTACTAACCGTGCTCCGCGCGTATAACGAACCGAGCCATCCACAATATTATTTATTTAACAAACAGCAAAATATTGATTTTGCTAATGATGATTTAATTGTCTTTGCTTTAAAGTATGTGGACAAACGGGACTTTGTCATTGCCGTCATTCTTGAGAGCTACTGGAATTATATTAACCATCCCAAAAACAAAGCCAAATTTAAGAATTTGATTATTGACGAAGCCTCCCAGCTTTTCCAATCAGGATTGATTGTGGAAAAGCTGGCCTCGCTGGCACTCCGAGGCAGAAAGTATAACTCGGGTGTGACGACGATTGTGCAGTCAATTAATCATTATTACAACAGCGCTTTCCCCAGAACCAGCGACCTCTTTGATCAGTCGTCGGTGACCTTGGTCATGAAACATAAAGTGAGTGACTCTTTTGATAAGCTTAATGAAAAGGTACATATCAATAAGCCGGAGCGAGCTTATCTGGAACGCTTGGAAGTAGGCAAAGGACTTCTCATAGTGAATGATTCTAAAATACCGCTATCCATTAAAAGCAGTGAGGAGGAAGACCGTGTTTGCACTACCAAACCGCCAGCTTAATCTATGAGCGTCGCTTACCTTATCCAATTAATTTATAGCCAACGGCATAAATTAAAAAACTGTTGCATTATCTTGCTGATTTTTATTTTTGCTTCCGGCTTTTTAATTTACATCTTAATTTCCGTTATCTTTACCGTGATTCAAGGTACGGGCCGAGTTTCTGACACTGACCAGAAAAATCTTTCAGCTTTTACTGAATTCCAAAGTTTTAATTACAAAACCATTGCCGGTGATACCTGGTACACCTTTGCACATCCCTATGCTTTTTCAACTTTAGGAGTGTTAACCCAAGGGGTAATTCTGGATTCCTCGGCCGTGGTTGGTCTAAGGCATGTGGCCTGGGACATTGCCGACCGGATATCAAGACAAACAGAAGTCCGTGCTTTTGCCGATGGCACGGTCATTGCTGTCAAAAATAATATGTTAATGAACACCACCCGGCGCTGGAGATTTTGTGATGAGAGCGAGAATGGTATTTGCTGGTATGTGGTGACTAAACCGGCTGATGTACAGTATGGCTGTGGCAATGAAATTGATATACAAAATGCTGATTCACTACAAACGCAGTATTGTCATTTGGCTGAATTACCAAGCTTCCAAACTGGTGATCCTATAACAGTCGGCGAGGTCATCGGCTACCAAGGCAGTACCGGCTGGGCCACCGGCAAGCACCTACATTTTGCGCTCTGGAGAAATGGCCAGCCGATTGACCCCTCGTATGCTTTTCGGCAGACAAGTTTGGAGAATTGGGGGGATGAGAATTAAGAATATAAAACCGTCCAATTTTTTGAAATAACCTCGATTCAATAATTTTAAACAATAAACAAAAACAGCGACCGCAAAAAAGTCGTTGTTTTTATTCACAATTTTTTAGGCAGTCGGGTCACAGCTTCCATAGTCTTTTCATCTTTTTTATAATCCATAAATTTCATTAAAAGAAAATGTCCACCAACACAAATTATTAAAAATAATATAATGTACCATTTATTAATTCCGGACCCAGAAAAAAATAAAAACAAGACTGGTGCTAAACACATTAGCATCATTAACCACATCATTTTATTATGTCCTCCATTTGAACCATGATCCATACTCATAATTTAAAAATTATTCTTTACAACAATCAAGTAATTCAGTCATGATTTGTTCCTTTGTCCATGGTTTACCGGAATCAGTGTCCTCTAAACTTTCCCGCTTGATATTGGGAATATCCAACAGTTTAAGTCTGATACTAAAAAATAAACTAAATAGTTCGTACGATTTATTAAACATCTCCTCTGCTTCTACTTTTTTACCCATTTTATGTTGTTTAGTTCCAACCTCTATCAATCTCATTGAAGCCGCCAAGAGATGTTTAGAAATACACCATTCCTCACCTTCAGGATTTTTAATCATTTTTTTCATCAATCCAGTACGCATGGCCCGAATTTCTTGCAACAAATCAAAATACCCAGGTTTACCAGTTTTTTCAGCAGTAAAAAAGAAATGTTCTTCTAGGCTAATTAAATTCATTATTGCAATACTCAAGTCTTCTTCCACAGACAAATCTACTTCACCGTTTTTTTTCATTCTATTTACTTTTTCAATTAGTTCTTGAAAATTATTTGTTTTTATCATATCATTCTATAGTTAATTTACCTTGCATGCGACCATGACCTTCACCACAATAATTATTACAATACCAAATAAATTGACCTTGCTTACTCGCTATAAATTCCACCATGTCATTGCCTCTTATTTCCAAATCAGGAATGTTAATTCCATGAAGAATATCGGAATTATTAATAATTATTTTTATTTTATCGCCTTTTTTTATCAAAATATCATTCGGCTCAAAACCGTACTTAAAGGCTCTAATTTTAAATTCTTTCACTTCTTTAGATTGTCTGCCGAAATTATTTGTCAAAATTACACCTATAGCAATTGTAATTACTATCACAATAATTGACCAAAATATTTTTCCCGACATAATAAAATAATTAATTATATTTTTATAGACTTTTACATCATTAATATTAGAACTCCCAAGACTACCATAATCAACCCGCCGACCAATCTTGTTTTGTTTAAATTATTTCGTTTCCATTCCTGCAACTTCTCTAAAATTGACCGGTCACTAGCAACAAACAATACGCCAACCAAAGGTAAAACAAATAAAAGATTATACCAAATGAGATAGAAAAAACCCTTTAGATAAGTCGTACTATCACGCAATAATCCCAAAACCATTAAGTATGGTCCCCCGGTACAAGGAAATTCACAAAGTCCAACCAACATTCCCAAGAAAAAAACTGCTGGTAGAGAACTCTTTTTCATTAAGTCAGCCATTTTGTTATGAGCTGCATGGGGAATTTGCAATTTAATTGGAAACTTAGGAATAAATTCATTTAGTAAATTTATAATACCCATGGCGATTAAAATAAATGCGCCAAGTTTTCCCATAAAATGGGGGGTGTTGAAAATGTGCAAAGTTCCCAGTATCCCCAAACCAATTAACAGATAGGCAAAAAAGATTCCAAAAATATATGCTGCACCAATTTTTATTATTCCCGATCTGAGTGTGCCCAGACTAAATAAAAAGGCGATAGTAAGAAGAAGTATAGAAAAAGCGCACGGATTTATACTATCAATTAGGGCAGAAATGGATACTAGAGGAAACAAAACAGTTCCACCATTGGACATATTCCAAATAAACTTTGCCGATCCAGGACTTGATTTAAGTAATAGCAAAGACGCTATTATAAAAAACAAGACTGAAATCAAAACTACTATTCTTCTATTCTTCATACTATGGTGTAACTTGTGCTTTAAACTTAAATACTAATTGTCCATCACTGGTATCTAATGTTGCTTGACGTTCAATCGGCCCAACACCTGCCGGTCCATGCGCTGCCGGGTCAAACACAACTTCAATCTGAGCTTCCTGCCCTGGCTCAATATTTTCATTTATTTCTGGAATGAAACCGTGAGCAGGCATACCAAAGGGGCCAAACGTTTTGTCATTCTTTGTAAGAGTTGCCTGTGTACACATACAAGATGTGTAAAGTTTTTTAGCAACAATAGCTTCTGACGTATTATTTTTAAAAGTAAAAGTTTTTTTCACTTTTCCATTAGCCATTGATATTGACCCAAAATCATAACTGTTTTCCGCGGTCTGAAGTTGACTGGGTTTAGTGTTGCCGCTAGTCTGATTATTTTTTTCAGCTTTGGAAATACCAAATATAATCAGCACAGTTAAAAGTATTGTTATTACAACAACCCACAAGGTAGAACGATCCTTTTTCTTATAATGTTTCATAATTAATCTAAATACTTGCTGGGATTAGACTCAAAATCCATCTTACAATTTTCTGAACAGAAGTAATATTTAACCCCTTTGTATTCAGAAGATGTAAAGTCATCAGCAATTTCCATACCACATACTGGATCATCTATCTCTGGTTCTTCTTTAATTTTAAACCCCATCCTCCTAATTTTTCTGAGTAGCGTTTTAAATTTATTTTTCATATTCAAAATTTAGAAGCTAAACCAACAACTGAAATAATTAAAGTGCAAAATTTGAACTGACAAAATGAAATCTATCAAGCACGGTTCCAGTGCTAGGCAAAATACCTGCGATGATTACATTATTTCCGAACAAATTATTTATACGATCGCCAGCATCCTTAAACAATTTTTCGGCAATCATACCTTTGGCCTCATCAGAACCTATGTAGATAGGACTGTATTCCACGCCATTAATATTTACTGGAGCAAAAGATATAATATTACCATTAAATTTTACCGGTATATTTTCATTGACCTTGTAATATATTTTTATTTCACGGCCTGATTTGATTAATTTAAGATCGGCAGCACTTGCTATTAAGTTCAAGGTACTAGAATTCATTATATGGTAATAATCCACTATAGTACCTGTTGGTTCCAATATTCCGGCTACTCTAACATAAGGAATGCCAAAGAAATTATTAATAGTATCACCAACATTTTTGAATAATCCTTCGTTTTTCATCATTTCTGCCTCTTCATAACCAATCACAATTTGGTAATCACCTGATTGCGCTGCACCTTCTTTAACTTTTACTCCATTCAATTGGGACAAACCAAGAAATAATTTAGGAGATCCGTCTGGAGCAAAAGCAATTTTGTTTGAATTACTCGTAACTAAATTAACAATTTCATTTTCAGCCTCTTGCGATACCAAAACCTTATTCATACCTTCTGTTGCCGCCATGCTAGAACTGATTCTCCCAAATTCTATGAATACCAAGGCAAAAATTATTGCTAAAACAAATGGAGCTACTAAAGAAACATAATTTCTTTTGTTTGGTTTATAGTATTTTAGGAGCAATGAATTTGTAACTACAGATATAGAACTAAAGGCCATAGCCAATCCCGCCAATTCTGGTTTTAAGACCAAACCTATTCCAGCAAAAACTCTGGCGGCAATTGGAATACCAATCACATTGTAGAATAAAGCAAAAAACATATTTTGCTTTATTTTGCCCATAGTATCGTGACTAAGACTAATGGCTGTTAGAACATCTCTTAAATCATTTTTAATAATAACTATTCCGCCAGTTTCCATCGCCACATCTGTTCCTCCACCCATGGCGATACCTAAATCTGCTTGTGCCAAAGCTGGCGCGTCATTAATACCATCTCCAACCATAGCCACTCTTTTCCCAGTTTGTTGAATTTTCTTTACTTCATTAGCTTTATCTTCTGGCAATACTTCTGCTAAAACATTAGTAATGCCAACTTGTTTAGCAATCGCCTCGGCTGTTCGTCTGTTGTCTCCCGTAATCATGTAGACATCGATTCCACGTTTCTGCAATTTTTGCACAGCTTCAACGGAACTTTCTTTCAATGTATCAGCCACGGCAATTAAACCTAAAATCTCTTTCCCGCTTGCTAAAATCATTACAGTCTTTCCAGCTTCCTCAAGCTTTCGTACTTTTCTTTCTGCTTTCTCAATATCCAATCCCAATTTATCACTTATTAGTTTTCTATTTCCAAAATAATATGTTGTTTCTTTTATACTACCTTCAACGCCGTGACCTGGAATGGCTTTGAAACCAAGAACTTCGGGAATAAAAATTGTTTCCTCTTCAGCATACTTAACTATTGCTTCGGCCAGTGGGTGCTCCGACAATTTTTCGAGCCCACTTGAAATAGAAGCAATTTCCTCTTCATCCATAATTCCTAGACTAACAATATCAGTTACTTCTGGTTTACCTTTTGTTAGAGTACCTGTTTTATCAAAAACAATTGCCCCAATTTTATTAGCGGCTTCCAAGGGTTCACCACCTTTAATAAGCACACCATATTCAGCCCCTTTACCAGTACCCACCATAATTGCGGTTGGAGTCGCCAATCCCAAAGCACAAGGGCAGGCAATTACGATTACTGATGTAAAAGCCATTAAAGCAAATGAAAGTCCAGCACCTAAAAAGAAAAACCAAACAACAAAGGTCAAGACAGCCAACACAAGAACAATCGGTACAAACCAGGCAGAAATTTTATCGGCCATCGCTTGTATCGGAGCTTTAGACCCTTGAGCTTCTTCAATTAAACGAATAATTTGAGCCAGGGCGGTTTCATTTCCAACTCTGGTCGCTTCAAATTCAAAACTACCATGCTTGTTAATTGTTGCACCAATCACTTTATCACCAACATTTTTTTCTACTGGAATACTTTCACCAGTCAACATTGATTCATCAACTGCTGAATTACCTTTAGTTATCATACCGTCAACTGGAATCTTCTCACCTGGACGCACCAAAATAATGTCTCCTTTTTTTACTTGATCAATTGGAATATCAACGGTTTCATTTCCTTTCACGATTCTAGCTGTCTTTGGCTGTAATCCCATTAATTTTTTTATAGCATCAGAAGTTTTGCCTTTAGCTTTTGTTTCCAACCATTTTCCCAGTATCACGAAGGTAATAAGGAAGGCGGCTGTTTCGAAATATAGTTCAGGAATTTTTGCTCCATTCAAACCAATAACGGATTGATTGGTAATTGCATAGATTAAAAATTGCACTAAACTGTAAAAAAAGGCGGTGCTTGTACCAATAGCGATCAGACTGTCCATGTTGAAAGTTTTCATTTTTAAACTACTCCACATGCCTTTATAAAAACCAGCACCGATTATGAATTGAACAGGTATGGTTAATACTAAAGAAATAATGCCAATATATGGTAGCAACAACCCTCGGAGTGGCATAAATTTAAAGAAATCAAACAACATGAAGTACAACATTGGCAAACTTAAAATTAAGGACACTAAAAATTTATTCTGATATCCTTTAATTTCTTTCTCTTTTCTTTTTCTTTCGACTTCTGGATCAGCATTGTCTGCTATCTGAGCTTTGTAGCCAGCTGCTTTTACAGCTTCAATTAAATCATTAGTTGTTGCTTTTGAAGTATCAAAAATAATTCTTGCTTTTTCAGCGCTAAAATTTACGTTAGCTTCTTTTACTCCAGATACTTTTTTTAATCCTTTCTCAATAACCAAAGCGCAAGAAGCACAATGCATACCACTGAGAATCAAACTAACATTTTGATCCACTTTTTGTTTATTTTCTTTTGTTTCAATTCTGTCAATTTCCTTTTCTTCTTTTTTAGCCTGAACAGGAATAGCATTTGTCCCAACATTAACATTTGCATCGCCTGAAAACAATCCAAAAATTTGAGTAATTTTGGAAGAGTTTAAAATATTCTGAATGGCTTTTTCTATATCGCTTCGTCCTTGAGGAATTTCAAATTCACCTTTTTTAGTTTGGTTAATCTTGCCTTTAAAAACTGGAGTGTTATTTTCCTGCGAAAATTCACCATCTGCCACAACCGAAGATTCCAGCTTAATCTTAAAAGGAGAATCAGCTTCAACAATTTTTTTATTAATAATAATATCCTGGACATTTTGTTGCTCAAAATTATCTTCACTTTCTGTATTTATTGTTTCGGCTTTATAACCAGCTCTAAACACAGCATCCTTTAACTGTATATCTGTAATTTCTTGATCAGCTACAATATCACCTTCACCTGATTGATAATTTACCTTGGCGGATTTAATGCCTGGAACATCTAATAGTTCCATTTCAATAATCTTTTCGCAAGATCCACAATGCATCCCCTCGATTTTTAATTTGACTGTTCTTTCCATATATTATTTAGTTAATAATTGATCAATAACGGATTTAAATGATTCATAAGGCACAGCGCCAGATATTAATTGCCCGTTAACAAAGGTTGCAGGAGTCCCTTGTACGCCTCTATTTTGCCCGTCAGCTTCGTCAGCCTGAACTTTCTGGGCATATTTACCAGTATTCAGACAATCATTAAATTTATTGGTATTTAGATTCAGGTCATCGGCCCATTGTTTAAAGTTGGCGATACTAAACCCACCGGCTTGATTATCAAACAATTTGTCATGATACTCCCAAAATTTACCCTGTTCACTGGCACATTCCGCCGCTTCGGCTGCTTTTTGAGCATTAGGATGAAAACTTAAAGGAAAATATTTATAGACCAAACGAACTTGATTTGGGTAATCGTTTAGTAATTGTTTAAAAGTCGGATAAATTCTTCCACAGTATGGACACTCAAAATCAGAATATTCTACCAAAGTAATTGGTGCATTAAAATTACCACGCACGTTATCATTTTTAGTAATTTTAAAATCTTGCACTGGGCCAGTTGGCTGAACTGGTGTTGGAGCAGATGGTGCTCGTGGCTCCGGATTATTCACCACAACTTGATTATCTTTCGCGCTTACTGTTTCTTTTGGCGCGGAAGAACCAAACAGCAAATAACCAAACACAATATTTATTAATAAAGAAACAATAGAAAAACCAACTAACAAACCCCAAATGAAAAATACCTTAGAAGGATTTTCTCCTGCCACCGGACTGATTAGATTTAATTCTGGAACCTGATGGATATTGGTCGTTTTAACTATTTCCATTGCTTCTACTAATTTATTTTCTGACACCTCTTCAATTTTAAAATCTCCGCTAAGCTTAATAATATCCAAAACCTGTTGTTTATTAATTTTACTTTGCTCAATATCCAATTTAATTTCAGCAAAACCTTTTAACTGCAAAATTTTTACATTTTTTATTCCCTCTTGTGATTTTAAATTTTCCTCAATCATTTTTAAATCGCTGAAGCTGTCCGCTCCATAAATTTTAAGGTGTATTTTAGAATGCATAAAATTATTAATTTAAGGATATTTTTTTATCTACTTTTTCTAATGTTTCTTTTATCTCAGCCATACTGATATCAGTATCTGATTCCAAAGTAGTAAGACCGTCACTATTAATTTCTATTCTTTTAACACCCGGCAAACTCCCCAAAGCTGATTTACTTAATTTTATACAAGCGCCACAAGTGATGTTAGTAATTTTAAAATTGATTAACATATTATTTATTATTAATTAATTACTGAAATTACCCCTCTTGGCACACCCATGGCACAGGTGATATCAAAATCTCCTGTTTTGTTTGGTGTGAAAGTCATTATAATCTTACTTCCTCCTTGTAAATATTCCGCTTGGTTATAGAGACCTGGCACCATGATTGTACTCATGCACCCCTGACCACTTTCTTTTACGTCGACTTCAAATTTTACTGGAACTCCTTTTTTAACCGTAAATCTGTTTGGTACTATGTCGTTAGACAAAGTGTACTGCGCTTTGATAATTTGTTCATTAGAATTTACAGCTGCAGTTGTTGCTGTTGTATCTATTAGTTTCTTAACCCCGCCACCGCAACCACCACAACCGCCACTACCACAACCGCCTCCACTCGGTAAAGCTGCTACAGTTTTTGCAGTAGGTGAAGTTTTAAGAGCCGTATCACCTGACTCTACTACAATAAACTTTCCTCTATACATTCCCATAGAACATGAAAATGGAATTTCTCCAGTTTCAGTTGGTACAAATTCAATCACATTTTCACCTTTTTCTAATGATTTATCAATTCCATATTTAGGCATAACAATTGAAGAGGCACAAGTAAAAGAATTTGTAGAATTAATAATCCATTTAACTTTTTTACCTTTTTCCACAGTAAACTCATTTGGTGAATAACCAGAACCACTTTGTGTCATTCTTACTTCTTGCACACCGTTTGAATCAGATACTGAATTGGGGACGACGCCAGTAGCTTTGGCTTGAAATACAATTTGACCACCATTGGCAATATTAAACCACCCCAACATAATTACAGCCAAACCAGTCGCTGCAAAAAACACTCTGGCTCTTTGGCCTTTTCCACCAGAGGTGGATCCGCCTCTGGCGGAGAATACCGAGGCTAAACCACCGACGCCCAAAAGACCTGGAGCAGTTCCTAAAGCAAATAAACCCATAACCAAAAAACCTTGGAAAAAACTCCCAGTGGAAACTGCAAACAATTGCATCGCTTGGGTAAAACCACAAGGCAAGAAAAAGGTAAGAGCTCCGGTTATAAAAGAACTTTTGTGACTATATTCCTTTTGCTCCTTGTTTAAGCCAAAAAAATTAGCAATACCTTTTGGCAAGGAAAATGATTTGTCTTTAAGCGCTGGAAATATTTCAATTAGTTTCAAACCCAAAAACATCATCACCCCGCCAACGATTATGGTCATAAGACCAAGAGTTCCAGCTGACGGTTTAACAACTGATCCTAAAAGGCCAATAATTCCACCTAAGAAACCAAAGCCCAAAATTCTCCCTAAGTTAAAATATAAATGAGGAATAAACTTTTGTTTCGCAGAAATTTCTGGATGAAGCTCGGCATGTCTGGCAGACAAACTTAGAACCAAGCCACCGACTAATGCCATGCAAGTAGAAATTCCCGCCACCAAACCAACAACTAACACAACCAGTAAACTAGTGCTTTGTGTATTAACTCCCAAAGTAAATAACCCCACTGATTTGGCAATTATATATAGCACTAACAAAATACTACCTCCTTTTAACAAATTTATGTAATCATTCCTATCCTTGGACAACCAGGATGATTTATCTTTACGGCCTATGTCATAGCCGGCATCTTTGATTGTTTGCCTAATAGTTTCACTGGCAGGAATATCACTTTCGCAAAATAAACTGGCACTGCCGGTTTTATGACTCACCACAACTTTATTAACTCCAGGAATTTTTTTTAGACCACTTTCAATCAGAATTTCGCACGATCGGCAGTGCATGCCTTTTATTGGTATGGTAATTTTTTTCATAATTAACTAATTATTTTAAAAGAATAAACTAGCCCTTTTATAAATTTTGTTTTTTCGACACCTTTCTTTAAATTTAATTTTTCTGCCAAACAGGTTTCAAGATGATTTTCCAAAATGTATTCTTTACTCTTTTTAAACATTCCTATGGCCGCATTAATTTGCTGAATTATTTCTAGACAATCCCTCTCTTTGTCAATCATAATATCAATGTTATCAATTTGACCGCGCAACTTTTTAAGATTTAGCTTGGCTTTATTTACATTGAATTTGTTCATACTTTGTTAATTAAAAATACCTACTACATAGTGTAGTAGGTATTACCTATTTTGTCAAACTTTACTTATCCACAGGTGAATAATTCACCTCACAAGACTTTTGGTTAAGGCTATTTGTGTTTCCGCACACAGACTCTGAAGTAAGGTTACAGGATGAATGGTCCCTCTCTGAATAAGCGCAATTCCCAGTATTATGCATATCGAAAGCTTTGGTGCTATCAGCAAGGAAAATAAATGTTGCTAAAACTACCAATATAACTGCAGAAATACCAAAAACAAAACCTCTCCCCCAAATTTTAAACTGGGGAAGATAATTATTATCTGCCAATTTATTTACTCTCTCCTCAATTGTAGAAGTAAAAAATGATGTTGCCAATCCCGTACGAAGAGTGTTTTGTTCTTCTACTTGAGTGATTTTAAATATAGCTCGAGCTAATTTTGGTCCATCAGTAAAATTATTGGTTGCTTGTTCGTCAGCTGCCAGTTCCGAAAAGGTAAGATATTTATTTATAAATGTTTTTAATCCGGGCAAGAAAAAAAAGATATTTTGGAAAAATTTGATTACAAATAATTTTAATGGGTCAAAGGATAATCTGTGTTGATTTTCATGAAGTAGCACTGCCTGAAGTTCGTCATGCTTTAAAATTTTAACCAAACCACTTGAAACACAAATCCTTGGTCTAATTAAACCATAACAAAAAACTACTGGTTTATTTTCTTTAATCTCTGTAATTAAACTACTTTTAATTCCCAAATTAAAAATAGTTCTTTTTAATCTTGAAGACAAATTCATTTTAGCCATTTTTAAATGCTCTCGATAAAACTTCCTTGTTTGTACAAGCAAGGTTACAAACTTATAAACGAGAAACACAATAAAGGCCAAAATTAGCACACTTAAAATAACTATTGCAGTCGTTATAAAAGGATGCATGGCAGCCAACTGGGTCATCTGAGTACAACCACAAGCTACTTCTAATTTATGGATAAAAACAGTGGCCAGTAATTTAATTCTTTGGGCAATTTTGAAAAACAAAAAAGAGACTAGGGTGGCAACCGCAATAAAGATTAATGCTAATTGTCCAAATGATCTACTAGATCTTTGAGCAAAGGTTTGCTTCATACTAGTTACTTTAAAAGTTCCCGCAATTTGTTTTTCCAGATTTCTGATTGATTGGTATTTGATGTTTCGATAATATCAACAAACTGAGCCACAGCGACATCGCCATACTCTTTTAAAAAATTTTTAATTATTTTTTCTGAAGCATTGGCTAAAAAAGATTTTTTGTCTTTTACCGCCACATAAACAAACGCACCACTCTTATCCATTTTCCTTTTAAGTACTCCTTTGTCATGAAGTCTGGACATTACTGTCATAACAGTCGTATAGGCAATTTTTCTGACCTTTTCTAATTCCAACAAGACAGCCCTGACAGAGGACTGCTCTTGTTTCCAGACTATTTCCATAATCTCGGACTCGAGTTCACCTAATACTTTTATATTTTCATTTGGCATATATATTGTCTACTACATAGCATAGTATACAGGATGCCAAAACTCTTTGCAATACCTTTTTGTCCACAAAGGTGTTATTTCGCTAAAATAAGCTATTTCCTAACTAAATATTTAATAAAAGAGGCTATTCCACCCACAAAAAATACAATTCCTAAAATATATAAAATAGCCTGCCAGCCATTGAGACCAACACCATAATTCCAATTATTCATCATACCAAAACCACTACCAACTGTTCCCATCATACCCTGTCTGACTCCTGCTTGGTTCCATGTTCCAGGATAACCACCCGTCATCATCCCCATCATACCAAATCCAGCAGCATCTCCGCAGTACCACCTACGAGCCATAAAAATGTGTGCCTGACGCAAACTTTCTGTTCCTTCCCCACCCATCATCTGCTCCATTTGGGTATGGGCAGCACCAGGAGCCATTTGTTCCATAACATAATCTCCGATTTTTTCTAATTGATCTTGACTTAGCTCTGCACACGAAATTTTTTGATTGATAAGATTTTTGGCTTCAGCAAATTCATCAGTGGTTGTTGATGCGGCAAATACGTTCCCAACACCAAGCAATATTACCAATAATGAAAGCACTGATCCTACAATAAATTTTTTAGACATATTAGATATATTAATCCTTAATCTTGTTAAACAAAAAAGCAAACAACCCAACACCGACAAAAACCACAATATTCCAAATAATTAATCCGGAAATAAAGTAACCAATACCAAGATAATTAGCGGTCATAGTTACATCAGCATGCAAAGAATACTTCATGAATAAATTTCTAACGGGTGGATAAATCGCTACTCCAATGTAACAAATAATGTAAACTATACTAATCCAGACTGCTGACACTTTGAGTAAATGTTTTGTGTTGATCATAGACGTAATTAATTAAAAATTAACTAAATTAGTAAAATTATTTTTTTACTTTTAATGTTTTAGCATTTATTGCCACAATGATAGTACTAAGTGACATAAAGACAGCTCCTAAAGCTGGTGTAAGTAACAGGTCATATCTGTATAATACACCTGCTGCAAGTGGAATAGCAACAACATTATAACCAGTTGCCCAGATTAAATTCTGAACCATTTTTCTATAAGTAGCTTTGCCGAACATAATGAGTGAAGCGATATCCCTTGGATTACTATTTACCAAAATAATATCTGCAGTTTCGGCAGCGATGTCCGTGCCAGATCCGATAGCAATACCTACGTCAGCTTGAGCCAAAGCTGGCGCGTCATTAATGCCATCACCAACCATTGCCACAAATTCGCCTTTTTCTTGAAGTTCTTTAATTTTATCTTGTTTTTGGTCTGGTAAAACTTCAGCAAAATATCCATCGAGCCCCAATTCTTCTGAGACCTCTTTCGCCACCTGTGCATTATCACCGGTAAGCATCCAAACTTTTATACCTTCCTTTTTTAGTAAATCAATGGCTTTTTGAGATTCTAGTCTAACCACATCAGATAAAGCAAAGGCACCAATCAACTTATTTTCATTTTTCTCAATTAGATAAACAACTGTAGCAGAAGTTTGTTTTAATTCTAAAGGAATGTTCAAACCTAATTCTTTAAGGAATCCTGGACTAGCTAAAATATATGGCACTTCTTCAACATCTCCTTCAGTGCCTTTTCCTTTTATGGCATGAAAATTTTTGACACCCAAAAATTTGCTTCCTTTATTCTCAGCTTCTTTAACAACTGCTCTGGCAATTGGATGTTCTGAATTTTTTTCCAGAGAAGCCGCGATTGCTAAAGTTTTATCTTGATTGTATTGTGCATTAAAATTATATATTTTAGTAAGTGTAAATGTCCCTTCTGTTAAAGTTCCTGTTTTATCAAATACTACTGTGGAAATACGCCGACTATTTTCAAATGCTGTTCTATTTCTAATTAATAACCCATTTTGAGCTGACAATGCGGTAGAAATTGCCACCACTAATGGAACAGCCAAGCCTAAGGCATGAGGACAGGCAATTATAAGCACAGTTGCGGCTCGTTCTATAGCAAAAGCAATATCTTTACCTAACAGCAGCCATGTGACAAACGTTGCCACACCAACTGAAACGGCAATAATTGTAAGCCAAAAAGCGGCCTTATCAGCCAATACTTGAGTTTTAGATTTAGAAGCCTGAGCTGATTTAACCAAGTTTATTACTTTTGAAAGATAGGTTGCTTCACCGACCATTTCAATTTTAATTTGTAGTGATCCATCTTCATTTATTGAACCACCGATTACTTTACTGCCAACTTTCTTTGACATCGGTTTTGATTCACCAGTTAACATTGATTCATTTACAAAACTCTCGCCTTGTACAACCACACCATCCGAAGGAATTTTTTCTCCTGGTTTTATAATAATTACATCACCAGTTTTTAACTCACTGGTGTTTATATCAATAATTTGTTGACCTTTTACTAAATGTGCTTTGTCTGGAATAAGTTGTGATAATTTTTCCAGTGCTCTAGAGGCTCCCATAACGGAACGCATTTCCAACCAATGTCCAAGTAACATAATGTCTATAAGAGTAGCCAATTCCCAAAAAAACACTTCACCGGACAAACCAAAAGTTACGGCTGAACTATAAAAATAAGCTACAGCAATGGCTAAGGAAATTAAAGTCATCATTCCTGGCATTTTGTTTTTTATCTCAGTTAGCGAACCCTTTAAAAAAGGAAGTCCACCATAAAAAAATACAACTGAAGAGAAACCAAAAAGAACAAACATATCTCCATAAAAACTAATCGAAAATCCTAAAAATTTTTGTATTATTGGAGACAATACTAAAACAGGAATTGTGAGACCGAGAGAAATATAAAACTTTCTTTTAAATATTCCAACGGAATGCCCTTCATGTTTGGAGTATCCTTGGCTTTGCTGATGATCCATTTTTGCGTGGTCAACAGGCTGTGTAATATTCGACATGTTGTGATGTTCGTGGTTCATAGAATAAATGTATATACTTAAAACAATGTTGGTATTTTACCATACTTAGACCACTCTTATTTATCAAAAATGGTTAAAATTTTATCTGAACTTTAAATCATTTGCAATAAATCAGCCAACGTGGAAATTATGCAGACATCACTTTCTATTTTACCACACACTTTAAGACAAGTGCCGCAAGGGCATGTTGATTGTAAGATGATGCCAAGTTTCGTAAGTATATTTAAACAAAAAATGAGATTTATTACCATTATTTGTATTTATATTTTTTTAATTTTATCTGAACAATTTTAGGCTGTTTAAAATTACAAGAATAGCTACTCCAGAATCTGCTCCAATCGCCCATTCCAGATGAACCAGTCCAAACAATGCCAAAATCATTACTATTGCTTTAACTCCAAGTGCTACAGTAATATTTTGTTTGATTGCATGCATAGTTTTTTGTCCCAGTGTAATAGCGATTGGGATATTAGAAATATTGCTATTCATTAAGGCGATATCGGCAGATTCTATGGCAACATCTGAACCACCGGCACCCATAGCAATACCTACATCTGAAGTGACTAACGATGGTGCGTCATTGACTCCGTCTCCAACCATTGCAACGGCTTGATATTTATTTTTTAATTCCTCAATCTTTTTAACTTTCTCGTCTGGTAACAGCGAGGCGTAGACATTCTTGATTCCAAGTGAATCAGCCACATACTGTGCTGAATGAACATTATCGCCAGTTAAAATTGCAGAAACAATATTCATACTACGGAGATCTGCAATGGTTTGTTTTGATTCAGCCCGTATTTTATCTGAAATGGCCAATGCACCCATTACCCGATTACCCTCGCTAATAAGTATGACAGTCTTGCCTTGTTTTTCTAGCGCCTCGACTTTTTCGCTGATTTCTTCCGTAGTAGAACTATGAGCTTCAATCATCTTTAAATTACCAATGCAATGCTCAAGGTCGTTACAAACAAGGCAAGTTGCTTTTCCGCCCTTTCCTACAACATTCAGATACTTGTCCATGGCGTGTGGAGTTACACCTTTTTTTTGTACAAACTCAAGAATGCTTTGTGAAAGTGGGTGTGAGGAAAAGGTTTCAATTCCGGCCGCATCGGCCAAAACCTCTTCTTCAGAATAACCGTTGAATGTGATTACATCGGTTACAATAGGTTGTCCATAAGTAAGTGTTTTTGTTTTATCAAATGCCACTGCTTTTATTTTACTAAGTAGTTCAAGAAATCTCCCACCCTTAATGAGAATACCTTTTCGAGATGCCCCACCGATGGCCGAAGCTATGGCGACAGGCGTAGATATAACCAAAGCACATGGACACGCAATCACAAGAAGCACCAAAGCCCTATAAAGCCATACACCAAACGGCTCTGAAAATAAAAACGGTGGAATAGTGGCTATTAGAAGTGCAATCCCCACGATCACTGGCGTGTAATATTTTGCAAAACGATCAAGAAATTCTTGTGCTGGTGCGCGTGATGTTTGTGCTTTTTCGACCAGCTCGATGATTTTGGAAAATGTTGAGTCCTTGCTCTCCTTAATAACTTCAATTTCTAAATATCCGTTTAAGTTGAGCGTACCAGCAAAAACTGAATCGTTACTCCGTTTATCGGCAGGAACAGACTCTCCCGTAATTGTTGCCTCGTCAACAGATGACAATCCCTTTATAACCTTACCATCGAGCGGAATCATATCACCGGGTCGAACAATAACCACAACACCAATTTTAACCATTTCGACTGGCACTTTTTTGCCGTCAGCAAGAATAGCTGTCTTGGGAGATTTTTTTATAAGTGTTTCTAAGGCTCTGTGTGAACGCTCGACACCAAAGTCTTCAAAAAATTCGGCAAGCATAAAAAAGAAAATGACAGCGGCTGCTTCGGCATATTGGCCAATATAGAGCGCACCAATAGAGGCGATAGATACCAAAAAATTTATATTAAAAAAGCGTTGCTTGAGTAAACCATTTAATGCCGAACGAAAAACAAATATACCTCCTGCCAGAATAGAAAGGATATAAAGGCCGAGAATTATTTTCGGCTC
>LBSX01000011.1 GCA_000990355.1 Candidatus Magasanikbacteria bacterium GW2011_GWC2_37_14 | reverse complement strand
ATAAAAATAGGGTTTTGTCAATAGTATGGCCACAATTTTCGCTAAATTAAGCCAAATACACTAATTTAAGTATAATAAAAAGACAGAAATAGTTAAATTTCTGTCCAAATATGTCTAAAAATTTTCTTTTCCCAAAAGGTGGTGCGAGCCAATATTTTTAACGGGCTCTTTGGCAGTTTTGAAAGACCGCGACACCGTTTTTGTAAAAATGGGGGCTGATAAAATTCGCCTGCCTCGCCAAAGTTTTTACGAAGGCGGGTCCGAACACTTTTTATAATACAGTACAATTGCGGGGGCTGCCACGAAAAAACCAATTGGCGGTTTTGTGTCCCGATGTAATAACGGGACGGGAAAAGAAAATTTTTATCCAAATTGTTTTTAACTTTTTTGTTTTATGCGTTATGTAATTTACGCTCGCAAGAGTACCGAAGAAGACGACCGACAGGTATTAAGCATTGAAGCCCAACTTACCGAATTAAAAGAATTTGCCGCCAAAGAAAAACTGGAAATTGTCGCCTCGTTAGACGAGGCCAAAACTGCCAAAGAGCCCGGCCGAATTGTTTTCGGCGAAATGGTGTCATTTCTCGAAAAAGGTAAAGCTGACGGGATAATTTGTTGGCACCCAGACAGATTGGCGAGAAACAGTGTGGATGGTGGCAAGATAATTCATCTGGTTGACCGTGGCGTTATTAAATCTATGAAATTTCCTTGCTTCTGGTTTGAACCGACACCTCAAGGATTATTTATGCTTCAAATCGCTTTTGGGCAAAGTAAATACTTTGTAGATAATTTGCGGGAAAATGTAAAACGAGGGCTAAGACAAAAAATTCGTAATGGTATTTGGCCAAGTAAGGCACCCATGGGATATTTGAATAATCCGAAAACCCGAGGAATAGATGTTGACCAGGACAAGGCGCCAAAGTTGCGCGAATTTTTTGAACAGTATGCGACTGGTCAGCATACTTTATTCTCACTTCGTCAGTGGTCAATACAAAATAATCTTTTAAGTCGTTCAGAGGCGCAAATCCAGCTAAGCCAAATATCCAAAACCCTACGCAATGTTTTTTACATTGGTTTAATGAAATATAGCGGAGAAATCCACGAGGGCAAGCAAGAACCAATTATTTCTAAAAAACTATTTGACCGTGTGCAAGAAATTTTATTGGAAAAAGGTAAACCGCATAAATACAAAAAACATCATTTTACTTTTCTTGGGTTAATGAAATGTTCTTGTGGTGCGGCCATAACCGCGGAATACAAACGCAAGAAAAGCGGAAAAGAATATGTTTATTACCGTTGCACTCGCAAGAAAGGACCTTGCGAAGAATTATTTTTGCGTGATAATATTTTGTTTACGCAAATAAAAGAATATTTACAAAAAATTTCTTTGTCAGATGTGGAGTTAGAAAAGGTATTTTTTGATTTGGAAGCAGAATATACCAAAGATACTTCAACACATACAGCAAATATTCAAAACCTTAAAAACGAATTAGCAAAAATAGAAACAACACTGGAAAAGTTGTTAGACGTCTTTCTTGCGGGTGTGTTATCCACAGGCGAATATACCGAGCGAAAACAAAAAATCCTAACTAGAAAGTTAGAATTAAAAGAGAAAATTAAAGACATTGAAGAGAAAGGAATGAATTGGCTCGGACTCGCTAAGGATTTTGTTTTATCGCTTAACAAAGCCAACAAATTACTGGAAACCAACAACCAAACGGAAATGACACCATTTCTTAAAAATATTGGCTCACACCACCTTTTACAAAACCGCCAATTGGTTTTTTCGTGGCAGCCCCCGTATAATTTGGCCGCCGAGAGCGGCCGACCATTTGATATTTCTTCAATTGTACACGCCGGGGGATTCGAACCCTCGACCCTCTCGGTGTAAACGAGATGCTCTAACCAACTGAGCTAGGCGTGCAGATATTGATTGTTTAAAATTATACAATATATTTATTTGTGTGTCAAGATATGTTATAATATCACTACTATGTTTGGTTTTAATTACAAAAGAATACAAAAAGAAGAGATAGTAATGCATCAAGGAGTCTTCCATAGAGAAATTGGTTTATTCGAAGGCATTGCTTTGATTGTCGCGGGCACCATTGGCGCGGGAGTGTTGGGAGTGCCGTATGCTGTAGCCCAGGTAGGTAGTTTTATTGGGCTTTTTTATTTGCTTTTTTTAGGTGTGATCATGCTTGGTTTTAATTTGCTTATTGGTGAGATTGCCGTACGCACCAAAGGCGAATTTCAAATGGTTGGTTTGGCCAAAAAATATTTAGGCACTTGGGGCGAAGTAACTATGACCCTGCTGGTGTACTTTGTAATGTTTGGTATTTTAAATGTTTATATAATTGGTGAAGGACAATCATTGTCACAATTATTTGGCGGTGACCCCAATACCTGGGGAATAATTTTTTGGGGTGTTGCTACATTTTTGGTTTATACGGGCATGCGAGTTTTAAAAGTAATTGATTTCTTTTTAAGTTTAATAATTTTGGCCGTAATTATTTTTATTAGTTTAGTTAGTGTACCACATGTAGAAACGATCAATTTTACTTATCATAATTTTACTTCATTTTTATTGCCTTTTGGGGTAATTTTATTTGCTTATTCTGGTAGTGGCGCAGTTTTAGAATCTCATAGTTTATTAAAAAATGATAAGAAAAAGTTTAAATTGGCAATTTTAATTTCCAGTTTAATTTGTATAGTTGTTTATATACTTTTTACACTCACAGTATTGGGAGTTACTGGCAAAGCTACTACCGAAATTGCTACCATCGGTTTGGGACAAAAAATTGGTAGTTATTTATTTTGGTTTGGTAATATTTTTGCGGCTTTGGCCATGGGTATGGGTTTTTTGGCGCACGCCTTAATGTTTCGTCATTCTTTATCTTGGGATTATAAATTTTCTAAACCCTTGGCAACTTTGGTGGCTTGTGGCGTGCCGTTAATTTTATTTGTGGCTGGTTTTAGAAAGTTTATCGTCATGATCGATATTGTGGGCGGGGTATTTTTAACTACTGAATCATTATTATTACTTTTAATTTATTGGAAAGCCAAACAAGTCGGAGATTTACCCACTGGCAAATACAAACTACATCATGTAGTATTATTAAGTGGTCTCTTGGTCTTAGCACTCTTGGTTGGTGGGGTTTATAGTGTGGTTAAATTATTTTAATATGACAGAAGTAAAAGTTTTAGTGGAAGGTGTACACGAAATGAATGCTGACGGGAAAATGGATTTAGGTGCAACTACCACTTTAATTAAAAGTAACATAAACATCATCGTCGATCCAGGAGCTTTTGTTAATAAAGATAAATTACTTAAAGCTCTAAAAGATGAAGGTTTAAAAACAACTGATATACAAGCAGTTATTTTAACTCATACACATATTGATCACACAACTAATATTTTTTTGTTTCCCCAGGCAATAATTTATAATAGATTTATTCATAGTAATTATCTCGGCCAGACTCATAAAATTGTTGAAGGATGTATAGAGAGATTTGATATTGTAAATGAACCAATTGCCGATAATGTAAAAGTAATTGAAACAATTGGCCATACTATTGATCATGTTTCGGTAGTAGTAGAAACGGAATTAGGCAAAATTGTGATAGCTGGCGATGCTATAAACGGTGTGGCTATGGCAGATATGAATATACAAGCCGATCCAGATTTTTTGTATAGTCTAGAAGAATACAACAAAAGCCGAGAGAAAATTTTGGCAATTGCCGATTATATTATTCCTGGGCATGAAGCAATGTTTAAAGTTGGAAAATAATTTATTTGTAGTGAGTTTATTGAACTATGAAAGAAATTGAATTAAAAGTTTTGGAAATTAATGAAAAAGAAATTATTAAAAAGATTTTGGCTCTTGGTGCTAAACGGATAATGAAAAAAACTTTGTTTGATGAACGAATTTTTGATTTTAAAAATAGAAGTATAAAAAAAGCTCATAATCTTTGTCGTTTAAGAAAAGAAGGAAACAATACTTTTTTGAATTTTAAATTCAAAGGAATAAATTATCAAACTTTCTTCAAAGTTTCGGAAGAAACCCAAGTAGAAGTATCAGATTTTGCTTTAATGGAAAAGATTTTAAATGGTTTGGGTCTTTTTTGTGTAACGAAACGAAAAAAGACTAGAATTTCCTATCGTTTGCATAAAGTAAGGTTTGAAATTGATAAATATCCAGAAATACCTACTTACTTGGAGTTAGAAGGGCCAGAAAAGGATATCTTGTCAATCTTAAAAAAACTTAAAATTGATATCAAAAATACAACTAATCTGAATGCTGGGCAAGTCTTTAAGCATTATGGTTTAAGATCCGATGCTTAATTGCTCTTGATTGTTTTTTATAATTTTGTTATAATTTTTATGTTCAAGAAAATGGTGCTTTTTGCTAGAAAGTTTTATGCCGACTAGGTCGGGATTACTTGCTAGCAAAATTCTTTCGCCTACGCTAAGGCTACGGCGGACGAGTCTATCTTCTTGAACGACTAAAGTCGTTTTTTTAATACTTAATTTCCCCCTTAATAAAGGGGGATTAAGGGGGTTATTGGCCAATATCCCCCCTAGCCCCCCCCCTTTACCAAGGGGGGTAATGGCCAAACAAAACATATGTCAAAATACATTTTTACTTCGGAATCAGTTACCGAAGGACACCCAGACAAGATTTGCGATCAAATTTCCGACGCCGTGTTGGACGCGCTTTTAACTCAAGACAAAAATTCCCATGTGGCAGTAGAATGTTTTACTACCACAGGTTTGGTAATTGTTGGCGGTGAAGTTACCACACATGCCGATATCGACGTGCAAAAAATTGTGCGCGGAGTTTTGGAAAATATTGGCTATACCGACCCTGCCTTTGGTATTGATGCCGAGCATGCCGGAGTTTTGGTTTCTATTCACGAACAATCTCCAGATATTGCCCAAGGGGTTAATAAACAATCAGTCGAAGAACAAGGAGCAGGGGATCAAGGTCTTATGTTTGGTTATGCCAGCAATGAAACTCCAGAATTAATGCCTTTGCCAATTCTTTTGTCGCATAAATTAGCCAAACGTTTGGCCGAAGTGCGTAAGAGTGGTGAAATTAATTATTTGCGACCAGATGGTAAAACGCAAGTTGCGGTAGAATACGAAAATGGCAAACCAGTAAAATTAAAAAATGTGGTGGTGGCTGCGCAACATCACGAAACCGTGTCTCTGGAAGATTTACGCAAAGATATTATTGAGAAAGTTATTAAACCAGTTTGTGCGGAATATTTAAATGCCGAGACAGAATTTTTTATTAACATGACTGGTAAGTTTGTAATTGGTGGACCTCAAGGTGACACTGGCCTTACAGGACGCAAAATTATTGTGGATACCTATGGTGGCATGGGCCGTCATGGTGGTGGTTGTTTTTCCGGTAAAGATCCAAGCAAAGTAGATCGTTCCGGTGCCTATATGGCTCGTTATGTGGCCAAAAACATTGTCGCCGCTGGTTTGGCAGATAGAGTGGAAGTTCAGGTGGCTTATGTAATTGGCCGAGCAGAACCAACTAGTATTCATGTAGATACTTTTGGTACAGGAAAAGTAGATGAAGAAAAATTAGTTGAAGCAGTAAAAAAAGTATTTGATTTTCGTCCGGGAAAAATTATTGAACATTTGGATTTACTCAAACCAGTTTATCTAAATAGTGCTGCTTATGGCCATTTTGGTCGGCCAGAATTTAGTTGGGAAAAAGTAGATAAAGTGGAAGAGCTGAAAAGTGCTATAAGTTTGTAATAACTTAGCGTCATTCCCGCGCAGGCGGGAATCTATCGCTCAAGTAAAGATTCCCGCCTGCGCGGGGATGACGAAAAAAAATCCGCCGAAGAGGCGGATTTTATATTTCACTAATTCCCGAAATATCTGGTGGGAGATTTTTAGTTTTTATAAATTTATTTTTTAGTGTGTTTACAAAAACAATCATTTCATGAGATTTTAGAAGTAAGCCAATAATTATATAGATTAAGAGGCCAATAATTCCCGTAGCACTACCCTGTATAAAGATTCCCAAAAAAGTTTGCATATCTACCAAAGGAGCAATTAAATATTTACCAGCTTGAATAACAATGCCCATAAATAAACCAGCAGTAGAAATTTTAAAAATAGAGGTTATGATTCTATTTTCATCAAGCCCACCAGTTTTTAAATGTAAAAATACCCAAAGTAGCGCCGCGTTTAAAGTACCAGCCAAAGAATAGGCCAAGGCCAAACCAGCTGTACCTAGATTGTAACTACCGTGAGTAAACAAAAAGCTTAAACCAATGTTGACTGTTACAGAAACAAGAGAAATTAAAAAAGGAGTTTTGGTATCTTCCAAAGCATAATAAGCGCGGATCAAAAGTGGTAAAAGTGCTTGGGCAAAAAATCCCAAAGAAAAAAATGCCAAAGTATCGGCTGTATTAATAGTGGCACTCCAATCAAATTGTCCGGTGCCCAAGAGCAAACGAACAATCTGGGCTCGTAAAAGTAAAAAAATTACCGTTAGCGGAGTTATAAAGAACAATATTTGTCGTACAGCCGAAGAAAGATTTTTAATATAATCAGCTGTTTTGTTTTGTGCTGCTAGTGCCGACAAAGTCGGAAAAATGGCTATTGCAAACGATACCCCCACCAGGCCCAAAGGGAATGATTGTAAATTATTTGCATAATTAAAAACTGTAATACTACCAGTTGACAATGTGGAAGCAATAGCTGTGGTGACAATTAAATTTATTTGCAAAGCCGAAAGGGCCAATATTCTAGGAACCATTAATCTGCCAATTAAGCGAAGATTCGTATCTTTAAAATTTATTATAGCTTTATAAACATAACCAGTTTTAAAAAAAGTTGGTAACTGTACTGCCAAGTGCAATATAGCTCCAAAAACTACACCCCAAGCCAAACCAATTGGCCCAATCATTGGCACCAAGAACCAAGCTGCAAGAATAATACCCAAATTATAAAAAATAGGAGAAAGAGAATAAATTAAAAAGTTTTTTAATGATTGTAATACACCTCCCACTATTGCCGATAGACCCAAAAAAAGTGGACTCAAAAACATTATTCTGGTCATGTTAATGGTTAGTTTGGTTTTTTCAGCATCAAAACCAGGAGCAACCAAAGGTACAAGTTGGGGAGTAAAAATAATTAAAATAAACGAAGCTAATGATAAAAAAATTCCTGCAATGTTGGTAATATTACTAATTAACACCCAAGCTTCTTTTTTATCTTTTAATAAAAGTTTGGTAAATACCGGAATTAGACCTACACTTAAAGCCCCACTGATTAAAAGTATATAAAGTAAGTCGGGAATTTTGAAAGCCGAAAAATAAGCATCCAAAATGTCGCTAGCGCCAAATTGATGAGCAAAAATACGGTCGCGAATAATACCTACAAAACGTGAAGTAAAAGACGCTGCCCCAAGTATAAGGGCAGCGGCAGTAAAAGAATTGGTCTCGGAGCGAAATTTTTTAAACATCCTATTCTTCTGGGTAATTAACAATTAAAGACATGTAATCTGTGCCTTTTTTGCTTGGATCATTTTTTTGAATATAAACCGAACCTTCAATATTTTTGTTGGGGCTGTTAAAGATAAATTGATCAATATTTTCGCTGTTAGCAGTGATTTCGTAATAATAATTTTTTTTAAGCTCTTCAATTAAAAAAGATTTAATAAACTCTGGCTCGGCCGGCAATCCCGACCATTCTATTTGTAAAATACTGCGATGATCAGCAATGGGTTTTTTAATTAGTTCATTAATATTTTTCCAATCATATTCGGCTTGAATGTTTTGGCTAGGTTCAAGGGTTTTTTTCTCTACAAGCAACATAATTGGAGAAAGTACAAATTTGGGTAAATAGCCGGCGATTTCCAAACCACGATTTTTTTGGGCACCAGAAAGATAAGTAATTTTATCAATATTGTCTTTATCGTAAATAGGAATTCCAGTTGGAAAATTAGCTGGTATTTGTTTTAATTCTTTGGCACGTGGGGCGGCAATAAATTTTACCAAAAGTAGTGAAGCAATTATAAAAATAACAATACAACCACAGCCAGTGGTGCAAGTGCTTTTTAAACAAGAACGTTTTTTGCCAAGTTCTTTGATTGGTGGTTCTTGAATTTCAATTGATTCTCGGTGTCGACGCATAGAATATGAATTATTATAACAAAAAAAAGAGCCTTTGTATAGTCTGGAATTTGATGCTATAATTTAAATGAAGTTGTAAGTCATAGGATTTACTTACAACTTATAACTTATAACTTAAGACTTTTACTATGAAACTTACATTTTGCGGGGCAGCCCACGAAGTCACTGGTTCTTGTCATTTATTAGAAGTTAATAAACACAAGATTTTGGTAGATTGTGGTATGTTCCAGGGCTCAAATTTTAATGAAGGTAAAAATCACGATGCTTTTCCATTCAAACCTTCAGAAATTAATGCCGTTTTAATTACTCATGCTCATTTGGATCATGTAGGCCGTTTACCAAAGTTGGTGCGTGAAGGTTTTAAGGGGAGTGTTTTTATGACGAAAGCCACTGTGGAATTGGCAGAATTGGTTTGGCGTGATGCTTATCATATTATGCAAGATGAAAATGAAAAATATGGCATGCCAATTTTGTTTGATAACGTAGATATTGCCAATACAGTGGCTCTTTGCCAAGGTTTAGATTATCACGACCTGATAGAAATTTTACCTGGGGTAAAAGCAGTTTGGCGTGATGCTGGTCATATTTTTGGTTCGGCTTTTATTACCATAACTGCCGAAAATAAACAAATTATTTTTTCGGGTGATATTGGCAATATTAATGAACCAATTGTTAAAGATACTGAACAGTTAGGTATAGCTCAAACTTTGGTTTTAGAATCTACTTATGGTGATCGTTTACACGAAGGTATCAAAACTAGAAAGGGAATGATTTTAGATTTAATTAAAGATGGAGTAAAACGCGGTGGCACCATTATGATTCCTTCATTTTCTTTGGAAAGAACTCAAGAATTGTTGTATGAATTAAATATGTTGGTGGAATACGACAAAACCCTACCTGAAGTGCCAGTTTTTTTGGATAGTCCCTTGGCTATTGACGCCATGAAGGTTTATGAAAAATATCCAGAGTATTATGACGTTGAAGCAGCAAAGTTAAGACAAAGTGGTGATGATTTCTTAGCTTTTCCACGTTTGCAATTAACTTATACTCGCGAAGAATCAAAAAGAATTAACCAAGTTCGGGGCGCAAAAATAATAATTGCTGGAGCAGGGATGATGAATGGTGGTAGAATTTTACATCACGCTTTACGTTATTTATCCGACCCTGCTTCTACACTGCTTTTGATTGGCTATCAAGCACAAAATACTCTCGGTCGTAAACTTTATGAAGGAGCGAGCAAAGTAAAAATTTTTAATGAAGAAGTAAAAGTTAAATGTGCAATTAAAGCTGTTGGTGGTTTGTCAGCTCACGGTGATCAGAAAAAATTATTATTTTGGGTAGAAAAAGCTGTTAAAAAACCCGAACAAATTTTTTGTGTACATGGCGAACCGCATGCGGCTACCGAACTTGCACATCGTTTGCGTGATAATTTTAATATTAAAACTTTTGTGCCCGAGATGGGGGAGACGGTAGAGATATGAAATTCAAAATCCATTCACCTTACAAACCAGCAGGGAGTCAACCAGAGGCAATAAAGTCTTTGGTTTTTGGTTTAGAAAAGGGGATGAAAAAACAAACTTTGCTGGGTGTTACTGGGAGTGGCAAGACTTTTACAATAGCGAACGTAATAGAAAAAACACAAATGCCAACTTTGGTAATTGCTCACAACAAAACTTTGGCAGCCCAGCTTTGCAATGAATTTCGTGAATTTTTTCCTAATAATGCGGTTGAATATTTTGTTTCTTATTATGATTACTATCAGCCCGAGGCCTATATGCCTGGCAGTGACACTTATATAGAAAAAGAAGCACAAATAAATGAAGAAATTGATCGCTTGCGTCATGCTTGTACCCAAGCGCTCTTAACGCGCAAAGATGTAATTATTGTGGCCTCGGTCTCATGTATTTATGGCTTGGGTTCGCCCGAAGAATATGAAAAAATTGTTTTACATTTAGAAATGGGGCAAAAATTAAATCGACAAGAAATGTTGGCACAATTGGTGGAAATGCAATTTGAAAGAACTAATTCGGATTTAAAACGCGGAACATTTCGCTTGCGTGGGCAAGTGTTTGAAGTAATGCCAGTGAATGAAGAAATAATTTATCGTTTAGAAATATCGGATAAAATAAATTTGATTGAAATGGTAGATGCTGTCACCAGAAAAGTAAAACACAATGTAAGTGACATGTGGTTGTTTCCAGCCAAACATTATGTAGCGAGTCCCGAAATGCGCACCAGGGCTTTCAAAACTATCAAACAAGAATTAAAACAGCAATTAGCTTTTTTTGAAAAAAAAGGAAAAGTATTAGAATATGAAAGATTAAAACGTCGAGTCAATTATGATTTGGAAATGATTAAAAATATTGGTTATTGCAATGGCATAGAAAATTATTCACGACATTTTGATGGCCGTAGTCTGGGCGAACCGCCATTTTCTTTGCTAGATTATTTTTTTAGAAGTGATAAGGATTTTCTTACCGTGATTGATGAATCGCATGTAACAGTACCCCAAATTGGTGGGATGTTTGCTGGGGATAAATCTCGTAAAGATACTTTGGTGGAACACGGGTTTAGATTGCCCAGTGCTCGCGATAATCGTCCTTTAAATTATACGGAATTTGAAGAACGAATAAATAAAGTACTATATATTTCGGCTACACCTAGCGATTATGAAATAAGAGAGAGCGAACAAGTGGTAGAACAAATTGTGAGGCCGACTGGACTTATTGACCCCGAGATTATTATTAAGCCCATAACAGGTGGAAAAACAAAATCACAAATAGAAGATTTGATAGTTAGAATTGATGAAAGAGTAAAAAGTAATGAGCGAGTTCTCGTAACCACCCTTACTAAAAAAATGGCCGAAGATTTGAATGATTATTTATTAAACAAAAAGTATAAAGTTGGTTATATCCATAGTGATATTCAAACTTTGGAACGCATTGAAACAATTACCAATTTACGCAAAGGAGTAATTGATGTTTTGGTGGGAGTTAATTTGTTGCGGGAAGGCTTGGATATGCCCGAAGTGTCCCTAGTGGCAATTTTGGATGCGGATAAAGAAGGTTTTTTGCGTAGTAGTACCAGTTTAATTCAAACTATTGGTCGGGCGGCGCGTAATGTAAATGGCCAAGTAATTTTGTATGCCGATAATATTACTGGTTCAATCAAAAAAGCTGTAGACGAGACCCAACGTCGTCGTGAAATTCAGCTTGCTTATAATAAAAAACATAATATTACACCAAAAACAATTCAGAAAAGTATTAAAGATATTTTGGGAGAACTGGGAATTACTAATGTACGAAATACAAAAGGTGCGAAAGTCCGAAATACCAAAAATAATATTTTGGAATTAGATTTGTTGGGTGACAATCGACCGCTGGAAGAAATTATTAAAGATAAAGAAAAACAAATGAAAGCAGCGGCCAAAAATTTGGAATTTGAGTTGGCGGTGATTTTACGGGATGAAGTGAGAGAATTGAAAAAAAGAAATAAATAATTACTCTTCGTTTAAAAATTCTACATCTATATAATAGTCAGCTGGTTTTTGCACGTCAAAATAAACGTCAATCATTTGCCCGGGTTGGAGTTTTTGTGGGTTGTAATTCCAAATTTCGTCGCTGTATAAAATATTTCCATCTTCTTTTTTTACACTAATTATAAATGGGTGTTTTTCCATTATAGTAGTTTCCAAATCTTCTTTAACCTCTAAAAGCGGAACTTGAATTTTTGTTCCTGTTCGTTTTATGTTGGCAATAATTTTTTTACGAGAAGATTTTTTAATCACATATTGTCCCGCAAAAATCATGAACGCAACACCCATTAAAAGACAAACTCCTCCTGTTATAAATAAAAAACGATAGTCAGCTATGTAGGCATTTTCAGGTTTTTCTGGGTTATAATAAATAGGTAAAGTATCACCAATTTTATATTTAACATTTTCTTGATTATAGTCATTAGTAAATCTAATTTTTTCTCCACTTGGTAAAGAAAATTCAATTTGCAGGTAATCCAGATAAGAACCGGGCAGATCTACACCAAGTGGTTCTGTTTTAATATTATAAATTGTGCCCGTGGCAGTTTGAAAGGTTTCTTCTACGAAAATTGAATGTTTAATTAATAAAATTCCTAATATAAAAATTGCCAGACCAAAAAAAACTACAAAAATGTTAACGATCAAGGATACTTTAGAAGTGACTTTCATAATGAATGATATTTAAGATTATTTATATTATAATACAAAATCAATAATTGACAAAACATACTAGTTTGGTATAATAATAGCATTGATTTAGGCTATGTTCTTTTTATATATTTTTAGTTAAACCTCGGAAAGAGGTGTTTTTGGTTTTTTGTTTGTCATGCTGAACTTGTTTCAGCATCTTTTGACAGTTAAAAAACGTCTAAATAAGTATAATTTTAGGAAAGATCCTGAAACCTGTCTGCCGATAGGCAGGTAAATTCAAGATGACAGTTGTTATGCAAAATAAAATTATTATTAAAGGCGCACGAGAACATAATTTAAAAAATGTTGATTTAGAGTTGCCACGTAACAAAATGATTGTGTTTACAGGGCTTTCTGGTTCGGGAAAATCTTCTCTAGCTTTTGATACAATTTTTGCCGAAGGTCAACGTCGATATATAGAATCATTGTCTGCCTATGCTCGGCAATTTTTGGGTGGTATGCAAAAACCCGATGTTGATGAAATAACTGGTTTATCGCCGGCAATTTCCATTGATCAAAAAGCTCATAGTGCCAATCCGCGCTCTACAGTGGCGACTATTACCGAGATTTATGACTATCTTCGTGTTTTATATGCCAGAATTGGTGAACCTCATTGTCCACTTTGTGGTACAAAAATAGAAAAAATGACAACCGACGAAATGGTGGAGCGAATTAGTGCGTCATTGCGAGGAAGCGCCGGGGAGGTGCTGACGAAGCAATCCCAGACTAAGAAAGGGATTGCCACGCCTCGCTCGAGCGAGGCTCGCAATGACAGTGAATTGATAATACTTGCTCCAGTGGTACGAGGAAGAAAAGGGGAGTATTATCAAATGCTTTATGATTTGTATAATTCAGGTTTTCTTGAAGTAAGAGTAGACGGAAAAATGAAAAGTTTAAAGGAAAGAATTGTTTTGGTAAAAGATAAAAAACATACTATTGAAGTGGTTGTTGATCGTCTGGTAATTCCGAGTGAGCCCACAGGCGACGAGGAATCCCTTTCCAAAGCAACTGCAATTGCATTAAAGAAAGATAGTAGTAAAGATGATTTAAAACCCAAAGAAAAGGGATCTCTCGCTTCGTCGCTCGAGATTATTGGGCGTCTTGCCGAGGCAGTGGAAACAGCAGTGGGATTATCAAAAGGTCTTTGCACAATTATTTATCCCTTCGACTCTGCTCAGGGTAAGCCAAAAGAACAAATTTTTAGTACAGAATATTCTTGTCCTAATGATGGTTTTAGTTTTCCCGAAATTGAACCACGTTTGTTTAGTTTTAACAGCCCCTATGGTTATTGTGAACATTGTACAGGTTTGGGCACCAAAGAATTATTTTCCGAAGAAGTTTGTCCTAAATGTTTGGGTAAACGTCTAAACGAAAATGCTTTAAGTGTAAAAGTTAATGAAAAAAATATTTTTGAAGTTACTAGTTTGCCAATTGCCGAAGCCAGAGAATTTTTTGCGGAAACAGAAATTAATTTGCCACCCCGAGAACAAGAAATTGCTGGAGCAGTTTTAAAAGAAATTGCCAATCGTTTGCAATTTATGTATGACGTAGGTTTACATTATTTAACTTTAAATCGACGTGCCGGAACTTTGAGTGGTGGAGAGGCCCAGCGCATCCGTTTGGCTTCACAAGTGGGGACTAAATTAGTTGGCGCCTTATATGTATTAGACGAACCAACTATTGGACTCCATCAAAAAGATAATGATCGTTTGGTAAAAACATTACGAAATTTGTGTGATGTGGGTAATACTATAATTGTGGTAGAACATGATGAAGACACAATTTTGGCTAGTGATTGGGTAGTGGATTTTGGTCCAGGAGCAGGTAAACATGGGGGAGAGATTGTATATTCAGGAACTAAAGAAAATCTTATTAGCGTCATTCCCGCCAAAGCGGGAATCTTACAAACAAAAAAAGATCCCCGCCTACGCGGGGATGACGCCATTGATTGTAAAATTTTTGGTGACCCGGCAAAATCCCTTACAGGAAAATATTTGCGTAGAGAAATAAAAATTCCCATTCCCGAAAAGAGACGAAAAGTTGATGCGGCTACTCCAAAATTAAAAATTAAAGGAGCAACTGAACATAACTTAAAAAATATTAGTGTGGAAATACCTTTGCGACGTTTTGTTTGTTTAACTGGTGTTTCAGGATCGGGCAAATCTACCCTAATGCACGATATTTTGTACAAAGAAATAAATAATCGTTTATTTCGAATGCATAAACCAGTGGGAGAGCATAAAAGTTTAACCGGTACAGAATATTTGGATCGCATGATTACCATTGACCAAAGTTCAATTGGTCGTACTCCGCGTTCCAACCCGGCTACTTATACCAAAGCTTATGATCATATTCGTGAATTGTTTGCCGAAACTCCCGAAGCCAGAATGAAAGGCTTTAAATCTGGGCGTTTTAGCTTTAATGTTAGTGGTGGTAGGTGCGAGAATTGTAGTGGTCGTGGTACTTTGGAAATAGAAATGCATTTTTTACCAAGTGTAGAAATTGTTTGTGATATTTGTAAAGGCAAAAGATTTAATCAAGAAACTCTGGACATATATTTTAAAGAAAAAAATATTGCCGAAGTGTTGGCCATGACTATTGAAGATGCTGAGGAATTTTTTAAAGACATTCCGATGATTTATGATAAATTGAAAATTCTAAATGAAGTTGGTTTGGATTATTTAACTTTGGGACAATCGGCTACAACTTTGTCGGGTGGCGAAGCTCAACGCATCAAACTCTCGCGTGAATTGGCTAAACACGGTACCACCAAAACATTGTATTTATTGGATGAACCTACTACTGGTTTGCATTATGAAGATGTAAAAAAATTATTAGTCGTGTTAGAGCGTTTAGTTAATCAAGGTAATACTGTCATGGTAATTGAACACAATTTGGATGTAATTAAATGTGCTGATTGGATTATTGATCTTGGACCTGAAGGTGGCGATAAGGGCGGAGAATTGGTAGCAACTGGCACACCAGAAGAAGTTTCTTGTAAAAAAGGTAGTTACACTGGTGAATACCTAAAGCGTGTTTTATAGAGCTTGCCCGACGTAGCTTTAGCGAAGACGGGGGCAGTATTTAAAGAGAGTGTTGTAATTTGCAATTATCAATTTTCAATTTACAATAAATTTTCAATTAAATAATTTTCATTGGGTGATTGATAATTGTAAATTGGTAATTGATTGGAAATTGTAAATTGATCATTGAGAATTTTTAAAAACATCCCGCTTTTCAGCAAGATGGTATAAGTATGTTAGAAAATAAACTAAAAAATTTATCAGATCGTTCCGGTATTTATCTTTTTTATAATATCAAAAAAAAATTGATTTATGTGGGCAAGGCGACGAGTTTGAGAAATAGAGTGAGAAGTTATTTTCGTGGCGTCATTCCCGCGAAAGCGGGAATCTTGCAGCCAAATAAGATCTCCGCCTACGCGGGGATGACGCTTGTTAGACGTCCGATTGAACAAATGATTCATGAAGTAGTAGATATTAAAACTATTCAAACAGATTCTGTACTAGAAGCAATAATTTTGGAAGCAAACACCATTAAAAAAATTCAGCCAAAATACAATGTTGATTTGAAAGATGATAAAAGTTGGAATTATATTGTTATTACTGATGATAAATTTCCTAAAGTTTTAACTGTTCGTGAGCATGAATTGAAATTGCCAACAACCCCCCAACCCCCCTTTAATAAGGGGGGGAAAAAAGTACGTTCACTTACCCCCCTTGGTAAAGGGGGGCGAGGGGGGTTATTATTTGGTCCATATCCAGGTCTTAAAACCAAAGAAATGATAAACTTGCTTCGTAAATTATTTTATATTTCTACATGTATACCTCGCGTAGAGACGCAAAATTTTGCGTCTCTACCAAAAAAACCTTGTTTTTATTATCAACTAGGTCAGTGTTTGGGTGTATGCACTGGAGAAATAAGTTCGGCCGAATACAAAAAGAAAGTAATTAAGCCGTTAGTGCAATTTTTGAATGGTAAGAAAAAAAGTTTATTAAAAAATTTAGAGTACGACATGAAGCGGGCTTCTAAAAATCACGAGTTTGAAGAAGCAGGAAGATTGCGTGATCAAATTAAAAATTTACAAAAAATTCAAGATATTGCGCTTCTAAATAAAAGTTTTGTCGAGTCACCTGTCATTGCGAGGAGCCTTAGCGACGAAGCAATCCCACCTAAGCAAGGGATTGCCACGCCTCGCTCGAGCGAGGCTCGCAATGACATGCGTATTGAAGGGTATGACATTTCAAATTTAGGAAGCTCTGGAAAAGTTGGTAGTATGGTAGTGTTTGAAAATAGTGAACCAAATAAGAAAGAATATCGAAAATTTAAAATTAAAACTGTTGTGGGACAAAGTGATGTGGATTGTCTTGCCGAAGTTATTGAGAGGCGTCTTAAGCACAACGAGTGGGGAATACCCCAAGTAATTTTGGTTGATGGGGGAGTGCCACAAGTAAATCGAGTTTGTAAAATTCTCTCCCACCACCCCGACCCAACTGCGACGTTGGGTCACCCCTCCTCGGGCAGGAGGGGACAAACAATACCAGTTGTTGGCATAGCTAAAGGACCAGAAAGAAAAAAGAACGATTTTATATATGTACGAAATCCGAAAATTTCGAAATTACGAAATAGAGAAATTGTTAAATGGATAAATAGTAATAAAGATCTATTAATTCGTGTACGTGATGAAGCTCATCGCTTTGCGATTAAGTATCAAAGAAGTCTAAGGAAAATTATTATATAAACAAAAAATCTACCTAGTTGGTAGATTTTTTGTTTTCCACTAAATACTTTTTAAAAATATTCACTGGAACGGAGACAGACGACGAACATCTGCCTCGAACATGACGTTGAACCCTCCGGTTCATCGTCTCCCTCCATCCCCCCATTTGGGCTCGTAAATTCAGTCAACCGCCAAGTATCCTTCATTTACGAGTGTAGTCAGAACATGTCGCGTTGGATCGCCACTCAGCTGAGGGTTGGTGATCCTTCAGCCCGGAAGGGCCTACGCGACGACGGTGGCCTCGGTGGCCTCGGCGACGGGCGCTTCTTCGGCGGCGACCTCGGCGGGCGCTTCGTCGAGCACGACGGGCACTTCGGCTTCGGCGGCTTCGGCCTCGGGCGCGTCGGTGGCTTCGACCGGCGCGTCCATGCCGTCGGCGGTCAGGTTGGCCGGGGTCGGCGCGGCGGGCACTTCCAGTGTCTCGGTGTGGCCCGCGGTGGCGCCATCGGCCTCGGCCTTGGCCAGGAAGTACTCGTTGAGCTTGTCGTCGAACGCGTCGCGGTCGGCCTCGCCCTTCAGGAGCAGTACGAACAGGGCAATCAGGTCCAGCATCAGCTTTGTCATGGAATCCCCCGGCTTGCGTTGTTTTTGGTGGCGGTCGACTACTGCTAAATACACTACGCTGTTTTGTTCGGTTTGTCAACGCCTTATAATTTTTTTACGCTAAACTATTAATATTCATTTTGCCCGGATAGGCAATTGATAAAGACTTAAGAGGTTTCTCCCACGCCCTCCTAACCTCCATCTCGGGCAGGGGGAGGAAGGGTGCCTGTAGCGTAAGGCCGTAGGCCTTTTACGCTGTGGATAAAGTGGGATAAAACCCTTGCTTTATCTAGCCAAGTGGATTATAATGGTAGTACGTGGGGAAAAATGGGGAAAAGTAAACACAGATTTTTTGACACAGATCACACAGATTATCAAATAAATAAAATGCTTGTCTATTTATTTATCTGTGCTATCTGTGTTAAGAAATTAGTGAAATTATGTTTATTGGAGAATATTCACACAATTTAGATGAAAAAGGACGTTTGGCAGTACCAAAAAAGTTTCGCTTGGACCTTGCCAAAGGTGCAATAGTAACCAAGGGCTTGGATAACTGTCTTTTCTTGTATACCAAAAGTGAATGGCAAAAATTAGCCGAAAAATTAGCCAATTTGCCTTTTGCCCAAGCCAACACTCGGGCTTTTGCTAGATTAATGTTGGCTGGAGCCATGGATGTAGAAATAGATAAACAGGGCCGGGTAATGTTGCCAGAATATTTGCGTATTTTTGCTGGATTTAAAAAAGAAGTTATTGTCGCTGGTCTATATTCTCGGTTAGAACTTTGGGATAGTGGCAAGTGGAATGTTTATAAAAAGAAAACAGAAACAGAAAGCAATAAAATTGCCGAACAGATGGCAGAATTAGGAGTATAATAAATTTTCAATTACCAGTTGTCAATTTACAATGAATTTTCAATGACATAATTTCCAATATGTGTTTGAAAATTGTAAATTGGTAATTGTTTGAAAATTGTAAATTGTGAATTGAAAATTATGACTAGGCACGTACCAGTACTGTTAACCGAACTATTAACTGCTCTGAAACTAAGTCCTGGTATGAGAGTTGTTGACTGCACTTTGGGTGATGGTGGTCATGCCGAGAAAATTTTGGAAAAAGTAGCCACTAGTGGCAGGTTAATGGGAATAGATGCTGATCCAGAAGCAGTTTTACAAGCCAAACAATATCTTTACAATTTTGAGGGTCAAGTAATCTTTGTTCGTGATAATTTTCGTAATTTAAATAAAATTGTTCAAGAAAATAATTTTGCTGGAGTTGATGCGATTTTAATTGATTTGGGTTGGTCTAGTCCACAATTTGAAGAACGAGGCCGGGGATTTAGTTTTCAACACCCCGAAGAACCATTGGATATGCGCTATTCTGGAGAGAATATTGGTTCGGCAACTGATATTTTAAACACTCGTACTGAAAAAGAATTAGCGACGATTTTTGCGGATTATGGTGAAGAAAAATTAAGTAAGAAAATTGCCGAAGCTGTTGTAAATACTAGAAAAATTAAACAAATTAAAACCGTAGGTGATTTGGTAGAAATAATTTTACAAGTTTATCGAAAAAAATTAGGTGTGGTAGAGACGCATAATCATGCGTCTGTACTAGAAAAAGTACCTTGGATTGGCGGGTTACACCCAGCCACCAAAATATTTCAAGCTTTGCGTATTGAAGTAAACAATGAATTGGTGGCTTTGCAAGATGTTTTACCACAAGCTGTAAAAGTATTGTCACCAGGTGGGCGTTTGGCAGTAATCAGTTTTCATTCATTGGAAGATAGGATTGTAAAGCATTTTTTTAAGAAGAACAAAGAAAAAAATATTTTAATTATTAACAAAAAGCCTATTGAGTGTGCCGAGGAAGAATACCAAAGTAATCCTCGCGCTCGATCAGCCAAACTTAGAGTAATTGAAAAAATATGAGTCCATATCTTTGCCAACAAAAAACCTTACGCGATCATAAATTACAAAACAAATCTTGGTTAATAAATACTGGTTGTCGAGGATTTTTGTTTTGTCTAATTGTTGTTTTAGGGATGCTTTTTATTTGGCAAACAAGTTCGGCTTCTACCAAAGGCTTTGCCATAAATGATTTGCAAAAAAAGATTAGTGATTTGGAAAAAGAAAGTCAAAAATTAGATTTGGAAATTGCCGAACAAAGATCGCTTAAAAATATAGAAAATAGGGTTTCGGAATTGGGCTTGGTGGCGGCAGATAATGTAAAATATGTAACAATTCTGGGTACAGCTGTAGCCCGACGCTAAAAGTCAAAACTCCCTTTATGGGAGTTTTTTATTTTTTATGCTATAATAATAACAGTTATAAAGTTGAAAGTTATAATGTTATAAAGTCTTTTGTGTATGTGGATTTTAGTTTTGCAACGCTTGACTTTGGAATTTTTTCTTGATTTTCTGTATTTTCCCATTTGGTGGTTTACCAGTGGTATTTTGCATTCCACCAAATTTTGTTGGAATTTATTTTTGGATGGAAATATTTTATTGGCTCCTGGTTTGTGGTTAAAAAATTTGTTTGTACCAATGTTTGGGCAAAGTGATTTTCAGGGTCGGCTGGTTAGTGTAATGATGCGTTTTTTTAATGTTATTTTTCGGAGCATTGCTTTGTTTATTTGGTTATTAGTAGTTTTTGTTATATTTTTGTTGTGGATTAACATACCAATTTTTTTGGTTTTCATGTTTTATCAGGCTTTAAATTAATTTTATGCTTTTTGATAAAGCCAAACCCATAAATATTTTATCTTGTAACGTTTGTAAGAATACTGGTGTGCATGGTATTTTAAGGTGTCCAGAATGTGCTGGTATGAGCATGGGTGTTTTTTTATATCACAAATTTTTATATTGGGGTAAACCAATAAATCTTTACCATATTAGTCTGCGTCGTGCTCGTCGTCGTTTAGAGTATTTGCGAATTTTGGGGTCGTTTATTTTTTCTTTTGGTTTGTTAATTTTATTTTTTTACAATATCTATTTATTAAAATGGTGGGATCTTTTGTATACTTTTGATTTTTGGTTCAATGGTCCAGTTTTAGCAACTCTATTTTGGTTAGCTTTAATAGGTTTTTGTTATTTATTTTATCGTTTAATAGTTTTGGGCAAAGCTCCAGAAATCGTAGATATTGTTTCATATAAAGACGCAAATAAAAACACCTTAGAAACAGAAGAAAATAATTTGTTACAAAATTGGACATCTGCCACCAAAATGCCACGTTATAAACGTAAAGATATTAGTGCTACTTTTACCGAAGAAAATTTATCAGTTTTAGAAGAAGCATATTTTTTGGCAAAAAAAAGCGGGGCGGCAGAAATTACTTCCTTTCATATTTTTTATAGTTTATTGTCTTCGTCACGTGTTAGTACTGTATTTTTACGTTTGGGTGTCCCAATAAAATTACTACAAGCACAGCTTGCCAATTATTTTGTAAAAAGCACAGACAAACAATTACCAAAGGTAGGTAATGATTTAGAGCAAATTTTATTTAGAGCATACCAACTAGCCAGAAATGCTCGACAAGAGTATGTTCATGTTACAGAATTGCTTTTGGCAGTGGTGTTGGATTCACAAGTTATTCAAGAAATGCTCTATGATTTTAAAATTGATAAAGATAAATTAGCCAACGTTACAGAATGGCTTCGAATTCATGAACGTTTAAGAAGACAATACTATAAATTTCAAAAAGCCGCCGCCCATAGAAGTAAACACGGGTTAGATCGGGCCATGACGGCAGTAGCTACGCCATATTTAAATAGTTTTAGCCAGGATTTAACTATGGCTGCCAAGTATGGTTATTTGGCTCCTTGTGTTGGTCGTGACGAAGAAATTAAAGAAATTTTTCGGATTATTGAAGGCGGACGACAAAGTGTGGCTTTGGTTGGCGAACGAGGAGTTGGCAAAATGAGTATTATAGAAGGTATTGCTCAAAAAATGATTGAAGATGATGTGCCAGATAGACTAAAAGATAAGCGTTTGGTACAACTATCTACTGCTAATTTATTGGCTGGCACTACGGCGAGTGGGGCCGAAGAACGTTTAATTAGAATTATGCACGAGGTAGGCCGAGCCAAAAATATTATTTTGTTTATTAAAAATATTGATGATTTGGTTGGGGTAAGTGACAGTGTCGATGGTGGGGTAGATGTTTCGCAAACTTTGGCAGAATATTTGGGGCCAGGAAAATTTTTAACTTTTTCTACTGCTACAACAGCTAATTACAATAAAAGAGTTTTAAATACAGAACTAGGTACGGTATTATCCAGAGTAGATATCAAAGAAATGAATGATAACCAGTCAGTGCAAGTTTTGGAATCAAAAGTTGGACATGTGGAATACAAAAACAATGTTTTCTTTTCCTATGAAGCTTTGGCTAGTTGTGTAAAAATGGCCAAAACTTATTTGCACGAACAAAATTTACCCGAAAGTGCCTTATTGATTATGAGTGAGGCGGCTAGTTTGGTGCGCAGTGAAAGAGGAGAAAATCAATTGGTAGATGGCGAAGCTGTAGCCGAAGTGATTAGTAAAAAAACCGGGGTACCCATTACTAGTTTAACCGAAAATGAATCAGAAAAATTATTACGTTTAGAACAAAAAATGCACGAGCGGGTGATTGGTCAAGATGAAGCCGTAAAATTAATTGCCAATGCTTTGCGTCGGGCTCGAGTAGACATTCGTTCACAAAAACGACCAATTGCCAACTTTTTATTTTTGGGACCAACAGGTGTAGGAAAAACCGAATTAGCCAAAACCATTGCCGAAGTATATTTTGGAGGAGAAGACAAAATGGTTCGCATAGATATGAGTGAATTTCAAGATAAATCAAGTATCTATCGTTTACTTGGTCAGCCTGGACAACAAGGTAGCGGTCTACTTACCGAAGCCGTGCGTCAACATCCCTTTTCATTGGTATTATTAGACGAAATGGAAAAAGCCGATCCTGACGTTTTAAATTTATTTTTACAAGTGTTTGATGATGGGCGGCTTACTGATTCTACAGGTCGAGTAATCGATTTTACCAATACAATTATTATTGCTACTTCCAACGCTGGTACTGGTTTTGTACAAGAACAATTTTCTCAAGGTGTTTCACTAGAAAGTATTCGTCAACAACTTGTTAAACATGAATTAAAACAATATTATCGTCCAGAATTTTTAAATCGTTTTGATGGAATTATTTTATTTAAAACTCTTACTCGTTACGAAATTATGCAGGTGGCCAAAATAATGTTGTTACAAGTTGGCAAAGATTTGGAAAAACGCGGTGTGGAGCTTAAAATTGCGGATTCTGCTTTAGAAGCTTTGGCTAATGTTGGATACGACCCTGAGTTTGGCGCTCGTCCAATGCGCCGGGCAATTCAGGACACTGTAGAAAATAGTTTGGCAGAATTAATTTTGGAAAATAAATTAGCCCGTCGTGATGTGGTGACTATTGGTGGGGATTTAAAAGTATTAGTAGAAAAAGCAAAATAACAAGATTTTGTGGTGATTATGAATTATTTTTTTTATTCTTTATTAGCATTTTTATTGGCTTTGTTTCTTACCCCTGTGGTACGTTTATTAATGTTGCGCCTGGGAATTGTAGATAAACCAAAGGCCTTGGCCAGAAAAATCCACAAACATAAAATTGCTTTAGGCGGTGGCTGGGCAATTTTTTTGGCTTTCTTTTTAGTAGTGTTATTGGTTTTTAAATTTACTGGTTACAGCGCCCCGCATATCAAATCCAGTTATTTGTTAGCTTTGTTTTTGGGTAGTTTGGTTTTAATGATTGGTGGCTTGTTGGATGATAAATATAATTTATCACCTATTAAACAACTTTTCTTTGCTTTTTTGGCCGCAGGAATTGTTATTGCTTTTGGCATTGGCCCCGAAATCATTACTAATCCTTTTGGTGGAGTAATAAATTTAAATTTGTTTTCTTGGTCCAATACCGAATGGGGTAATTTTTTTCTTTTTTCTAATATTGTGGTTTTTGTTTGGTTAATGGGCATGATGCTTACTACCAAAATTTTAGATGGTTTGGATGGTTTGGTCACAGGCATTATTATTATTGGTGCGGTTTTAATCGCCGCTCTAAGTTTACAAACCAAATGGCTACAACCAGATTTGGCCATGTTGGCTTTGATTTTTGCTGGAGCTTGTTTGGGTTTTTTAGTTTGGAATTTTTATCCAGCTAGAATATTTTTGGGTCAAGGTGGAAGTTTGTTTTTAGGTTTTATTTTAGGTTGTTTGGCAATTATTTCTGGTGGAAAAATTGCTACTACACTCTTGGTAATGGCTGTGCCAATGCTCGATATTATGCGGGTGATTTTTCGGAGATGGCAAAAGAAAAGACCAATTTTTCAGGGTGATTCTGAACATTTACATTTTTTGCTTTTACAATCTGGATTAAATCACCAGCAAGCTGTTTTACTTTTATATTTAGTTTCATTTTTGTTTGGCATTACGACTTTATTTTTACAAAGCCAGCAAAAATTAATGGCTTTGATTTTAATTTTTATTTTGATGTTGGCTTTGGCAATTTGGTTTACTCATAAAGAAGAAAAAGTTTAGTTTTTTCTATGGAAAATAAATTTAAAAAGTGGCATTTAATTTTTATTGTGGTTTTGCTTTTAAGCTACACTGGTTTAAAATTGTGGCAATTACGTTGGCCTAATGCCGAAGTTACTTTGGCCGGGCAAACCTTAAAGGTTTTGGTAGCCAATAATAATTATCATTATTTTAAAGGCCTAAGTGATCGTAAAAATTTAGGTGAGTATAGTGGTATGTTGTTTGTTTATAACCAAAAATTTAAACCAACCATGGTAATGCGTGATATGCTTTTTCCACTAGATATTGTGTGGTTTGCCGATGGCAAGATCGTAGATATTGCGCCAAATTTACAACCAGAAAAGGCTGCAGAAGCACAACTTACCAAATATTACCCTCGGGTCGAAGCAGATATTGTTTTGGAATTACCAGCAGGGTGGGCCAATAAATTTGGCTTAAAAATAGGGGATAAACTTGGTTTGCCTGGCAAAAACTAAGCCTGTGGAATGTGGGGTTGACAAATATTCCAAATTGAAGTAGAATTAGGACACTGTTTTCCTTAATTAAATTATTTTATATGTATTACGTAATTGCTACTGGTGGTAAACAATATTTGGTAAAAAATGGCGAAGCTTTGCAAGTAGAAAAATTGCTTGTCGAAGCAGGCCAGGAAGTTGTTTTTGACAAAGTATTATTAACTGCCAATGATGATGGTACCAATGTAAAAATTGGCGCTCCCTATTTAGAAGGAGTAGTGCTTAAAGCCGAATGTGTACTTCAAGGTAGAACCAAAAAAATCTTGGTGGTTAAGTATAAAAGAAAAATACGTTATAAAAAATCCACTGGTCATCGTCAACATTTTACCAAAGTTAAAGTTTCTACAAAATAAAAAAAGTCCCGATTTAATCGGGACTTTTTTATTCTCAACAGTTTTAATTCCGATGTTTCAAAGCATTACTCAAAGTAATTTCATCGGCGTATTGCAGATCTCCCCCCATTGGCAGCCCACGAGCAAGTCGGCTAATTTTAATTTGGGGATTTTTTTCTTTAATTAATTTTTCCAATGCCATGGCTGTAGTTTCGCCTTCCAAATTTGGATTAAGCGCTAAAATAATTTCTCTTAGATCTTTGTTTTTTGCTCTTTCCAAAAGTTCTTTTATTTTTAATTCTCCCAAATTATTTTCTGAGCTTTTAATTACTCCCCGTAAAACATGGTAAACACCATTGAAAGCATTGGTTTTTTCCAATACTTGCAAATCTTGCGGTTCGGCAACGACACAAATAATGTTATTGTCTCTTTTTTTATCCGCGCAAATAGCACAGGGAGTTGTATCGGCAAAATCCCAACAATTTTTACAGCTAGTTACTTCAATAAATAATTGTTTTAAGGCTAATGTTAATTCGGCTACTTCTTTTTTGCCAGATTTGAGTAAATAAAAAACAAAGCGCTCGGCCGTTCTTTCGCCAACACTAGGGAGTTTGGTAAAAGCAGAGATTAAGTTTTTTATTGGTGAGGAGTACATACTTTCGTCATCCCCGCGAAGGCGGGGATCTTGTTTTCTTTTTTTAAGATTCCCGCCTTCGCGGGAATGACGCTATGATAAACCAGGAATTTGTGGCAAGCCACCCATTTCTTTCATCTTTACAGCCATGATTTTTTGAATTTTTTTCAAAGCTTCGTTGTGGGCTTCTTTTACAGCTGTTTGTAATTTATCTTTTTTATCGGTTGCTAATAATTCGTCAGCAATTTCCACATTACTAACTTCCAAATTACCATTTAAAGTAACTTTTACTTTACCAAAAGCTGCTTCGCCAGTTGCCGATTCTTCGCCCATAGTATTTTGCCATTGTTTTGCTTGGGTGCGCAAATCTTTAAATTGTTTTAGTTTGGTGAACATATTAGTATTATATTGTCATTGCGAGTCCCGCTCGAGCGGGCGAAGCAATCCCGGGGGATCGCCACGCCCCTTTGGAGGGGCTCACGATGACATTGATTAAAAAGCAGGGATGGCGGGTTTAACTGGGGTGATTGGTGTAGGTGTAGTATTAAAACCACTAAATTCTGTATCCAAATTTCTAAAGCTGGCGCGAGTGTCATCAAAATAGCAACGCACCAAACCAGTTGGACCATTTCTGTGTTTGGCAATATGAATTTCGGCAATATTACGTTCATCAGGGGGAATTTCTTCTAAATTATAATTACGATCAGCGGATTTACGATAAATAAACATTACTACGTCGGCATCTTGTTCAATAGAACCTGACTCACGTAAATGGGATAATTTTGGAATAGCGGGTTTGCTTTGTTCCACACTACGTGACAGCTGTGAAAGTGCCAAAACCGGAATATTTAATTCACGAGCAATACCTTTTAAACCTCTGGTAATTTCGGCTACTTCTTGCACGCGATTGTCGCCACCACGACTGTGGTGTGATTCCATTAATTGTAAATAGTCAATTATAATTAAACCCAAACCATGTTCGGCTTGTAAACGGCGAGCCTTGGTACGAATCTGCATGACATTGTTGTTTGGCGCGTCATCCAAATAAATTGGCGCTTCGGATAATACACCCATAGCATGGCCAATCCGGGGAAAATCATTGCTGTCTGGCCGATCGGACAAGTTACCAGTACGCATTTTCCACAAATCTACTCCAGCTTCGGCACAAAGCAAACGATCTACTAGCTGTTCTTTACTCATTTCCAAAGAAAATATTCCCACTGGTGTTTTGGCGCGGATAGCTACATTTCGGGCAAAGTCCATAGCCAAAGAACTTTTTCCTACACTAGGGCGAGCAGCTAAAATAATTAAATCGGATTTTTGAAAACCGGCCAATAAATTATCCAAAGTTTTAAAACCAGTGGGCAAGCCACGTAATTTACCTTTTTCACGATGCAGTTCATCAATGCGTTCAAAAGCATCACTCAAAACATTTCTAATGGGGACAAAAGTTTTTTTTAAATGTTTTTGGGTAACACTAAATAATTGTTGTTGAGCTTCGTCTAATACTTCTTCTACTGTTTCGGTGTCTTCTTTATAACCCAATTTAGTAATCTCACTAGCCGCACCCAAAAGCTTGCGCAGAGTGGATTTGCGATGAACAATTTTGGCATATTCTACAATATGAGAAGAAGTTGGAACAGTATTGGAAAGATTAATTAAATAACTGCGACCACCGATTTTTTCCAAAGCTTTTAATTCTTCCAAACGGTTACCAAGAGTCAAAACATCAATTGGTTCATTTTTAGTGTACAATTCAATTATTGCTTCATAAATAGTGGCATGGGCATTTTTGTAAAAATCTTCTGTTTCCACAATGTCGGCAATTTTGTACATGGCATCTTTGTCAATCAAAATAGAGCCCAAGAGTGACATTTCGGCTTCTAGGTTTTGTGGAGGAATTTTTTCTATTTGGGTAATATCCATAACAGGTGTAAGGACTTAAGGTATAAGACTTATGATTGATCTGTCAGTAGCCCGTGTATAGTAGCTAAATTAGCAAAATATTTCAAGTATGAGGATGGTTGTTATTGTGCATTAGATGTTGATATGTTTAAAATAATTCAAATTTAAGGTATAATTTCCTCATTATACCTTATAGCTTACACCTTATACCTTAACATGAAAATTTGTTTAATCAACAATCTTTATCCGCCTTATGCAGTGGGTGGCACGGAACGCTTTGTGGAAGAACAAGCCGTTGAACTCGTTAGTCAAGGCCAGCAAGTAATGATTATTACTGCTCGGCCTTATCAAGGTTGGTCTTACATTCACCCTGTGGCTGGCAAAGATGGCAAAGTAACTATTTATCGACTTTGGCAGCCAAATATTTTTTGGTATAAAGATTTGGCCAAGCATGGTTTGCTTACCAAATTAATTTGGCATTTTTTTGATATTTTTAATTTTTGGTTAAACAAAGAAGTAAAAGATATTTTAAAAAAAGAACGTCCCGACGAAGTTTGGACACACAATTTAACTGGTATTGGTTTTGGTATTCCAAAAATAATTCAGAAAATAGGGATAAAGCAGGTTCATTATTTACACGACGTGCAATTAATTGAACCGAGTGGCGTAATTGCTTGGCCGGGTGAAAAACTAAAATTTAGCCAAAAGTTTTATGGTTTTTTAATGAAAAAGAAATTTGGCCGACCCGAAGTAGTAATTGCTTTATCAAAATTTTTAGAAGAATTTTATTGGTTTAAAAAGTTTTTTCCAGGCAGTCGTTGGGAAACCAAAAATGAAAAAATGGTTTTACGTTTACCTAAAGAATTGCCCGAAGTAACTGATTTTTTGTTTGTTGGTTCTTTGGTCAAACACAAAGGTGTGGAATTACTGTTACAAGCTTGGGAAAGCATTAGTGGTCGCGCCAATTTACACATTGTGGGTGATGGCGAACTTTTGCCCTTGGTAGAATTGTGGTCGCAAGAATTTAATAATGTAAATATTTATGGAAGATTAGAAAGAGAAGATTTGGCACGCGTGTATGAAAAATGCCAAGTATTATTATTTACTTCCACTTGTTTGGAAAATCGCCCCAAAGTAATTTTGGAGGCTTTGCAAAATGGTTTTTATATTATTGCCTCGGATACTGGGGGAGTGCGAGAGCTTTTAACGGTTAATGAAAATGCTTGGCTCTTTAAGCCAGGGGATTTGGAAGAGTTGGTAAAGAGAATGAAGCGGTTTACTTAATTTTTTCCCCTCTTACCAAGAGGGGGTAGGGGGAGTTTGCTGGGGTTGGTTTTCCTCCCCTTTATAAGGGGAGGATTAAGGAGGGGTAGTAGTTTGTCATTCCTGTGCAGACAGGAATCCAGAAATCGTCCAATTACTCTTACTTCCACTTTTTCAAAAAAGTGGAGTAAAAACTTCGCCTCGTCATTCGTTTTTGCTCGTGCGAGCCGAGAAAGCTCGGCTCTAAACGAGCAAATCCTTCTTCGCTAAAGAGCTCCGAAGGATCACTCATACTCGCCACTAAATTTTTACCTTGTGTTTGTGCGCGCGTGAACGAACGAGTGAACGTTGTTGTCATCCCCCTCTTACCAAGAGGGGGTAGGGGGAGTTGCCGGGGTTGCTGTTAATCCAGAAACAGCTAATTTAAGCCAAAATTTATTATCAACTGTGCACAAAGGCCTTGACAAAAGGTCTTTTTTGTGCTATAATGAACTGTTTAAAATTAAGCTGTAAAAAAGCGAAAAAATTGTTTTGTTGAGCACTTTTTTCGCTCTTTTACAAAGAGGAACAGGCTTCGAAACAGCCTTTGCTTTGTTTCTTAATGTTCGCTATGCTGTCCTGCACTGGCGTGTGGGGTACAGCAAACGGAGGACGTCATGAAGACGTTCGTCGCGCTCGTGATCCTGGGCTTGGCGCTGGTGTGTGGTGGCTGCGGTTCGACCATGGTCAATCGCGGCTTCGAGCTGACCGGCCAGAACGAGTCCTGGGTCGTGCCCTTGCACGGCCCGAAGGACAACTCGAACTGGGTCGTGCCCCGGCGCTTGAAGCCGGTGATGACTTACCTGGATTGGAACAGAGAACCGGTGGTTCTCAGAGCCAGCCAAATTCCAGACAGGTTCTACCGCATCTTGACCTACACGACGCAGAGTGGCCAAAAGATCGAGGTGTCGCAAGAAATGACCTACAAGTTCGAAGACCATTTCGAGATCAACAACGAATGGATCGAGCTGCCCAAAGCTGAACGACTTTACACCTTGTCGTCGTTTGGGTCCATGTGTAAAGGTGTATTCCCGGGCAACGAGAAAAACTTGCCCGTGAACGAGCGGGTACTCGTTTGGTACGAGGTCGAGGGCAAGGTCTACGCCTTGACCTCGCACTACCTATGGAAGTTCGAAAAAGAAGAAATGCAGATGGTGCTCGAGCTTCCGCGGCGCAATCCCGAAAACGAACCCGGAGACCTGGACTGGGTGGACCTGGACCAGAACCTGCTCGGCCAACCGGTCATCGTGCTCAACAACTCCACGCTTTTCTACGGGGTAATATTTTACAACATCAGTCACCACGATTGGCAGCTGACCTTGTGGAAAAACAACCCCGACGAGATCTTGCTTCGGACGAGCGTGGAACAAGTTCACATAGTCGGGTTCAACTATGTGCTCGTTCATTACCGCTTACCGATAGACCAAGATCGATTCCCTATGGCTACGGTTGTCGAGGCATACGGGGATGGCAAACTCAAAGATGCCGCTCCGACCTTGATCAGCGTCGAACGCGATCAACAGCCCTGACGACAAGGCCTTTCCCCATCCCACCTTGTGCCCCAGCTCCGGGGCAAAATAATCCACGTTCTTTCTTTCTCGTTCTTTTCCTATTAACTTAGGAGCACCTTGGCCTTGGAGGACCAAGGGTGACTCAAGTGTTTATAAAATTATTATAAATAGTTGAAAACACAAAACCCCAGTCTCCGTTTCACTGCGCCTGGCAAGCTAGACTATCTTTTTAACAAAGTTTACTAGCCTGCCCGGCGCAACGTAGTGGAGCTGGGGTTTTTTGTTTGGTAAACCTCCCCCTCGTAGGGGGAGTCCTCCGACGTCGCAGTCGGAGGGTGGGGGTTCATGTTAGTACAACGAACCCCACCGTCCCGATGCGAATCGGGACACCTCCCTACGAGGGGAGGGTTTACGTTTGTGTATTTAGTCTTTTAAAAAATAACTCAACCCCTCTGGAGTTTCGTGAAGCGTGATTTGTTTTTGATATTCGGGATTATAAATTTCAATTATTTTATATTTTCCCGTGGTAGTTTGTGAATAATTATCGTCACTCGTTATTGTTTGTTCCAGCATTAGAATCTTTCCCCAATACAACCATTTACCATTGATATTTTGCACCAAAAAACAGCGGGTTGGGGGAGTGTGGTAAATTCGGGCGCTAGATTTATGGAAAGTAAAAATTTTATTTTCTACCTCTGCCAAAGTAATTGGTGAATTTTGATGTTTTTCTAAATTTAAAACTTCTACAGGAAATCCTTGTTCTGTAGTAATTTGTAAAGTGTCGTTGATGATTATTTGACTACCCATATTATTTTTTATAATTAAAATAGTAATCCAAAACCCCAAGTTGCAAAGTAAAAATTTTTTCTGGAGTTTTTTCAAAAATTTCTTTCAATTCAGATTTTTTAAGCCATTTAATATCTTTGCATTCTTCTTTTCTAGCTTTTGGTTCTTTGTCTTCTACTTTACAAATAAAAGCAAAACCAATCCACGGTTTACCAGCTTTAATTTGTTGCTGGCAACAAAAAGGTTGAAAAGCAAAAGAGCCATCACCGCTGGGGGAGTGTGTTTTGGTTTTTATATTTGGAAATATTTCTACAACATTTAAACCAGTTTCTTCCAAAACTTCTCTTTTTACTGCATCATATACATTTTCATACCTATCAATCCAACCCGCGGGGATTTCCAAAGTCCCAGAATATTTTGGGTCGTTTTCTGGTTTCCATCTGGTTTGTACTAAAATTTCTGTTTCGCCGTCATGTTGTCTTTCAATAATTGCTGAAATTATTGGAATACAAACATTTAATTTATCAATTTCGTGCATACAGTTGTTTAAAAATTTAAAATTATAAATTAAAAATTATCTCAATGTGTACTCATACACCTCCCGCCATGAGGCGGGATCCCGCTGTGGCAGGACATACTTCTACTTATCTAAAACGTATTCATAAACCCAAGTTCTACCTTCGCCCAGCTCCCACCACTTATCGGCCTCCAATTTGGCGGCATCGCGGATTTCTCCAGCTGGCGCCCAGTAATTGGTGTGCACAAAATAAGCTTTTTTAACTCCAGCAAAACGCATAGCCTCTTCCATCCATTGTCGTTTGGGTTGTTCGTAAACCATTTTGCGAAAATATTGGTAGAGTGGCCCACCAGTAGGAATGGAATAAAAATATTCTTGGCCAATGGCCGTATCAAAATATTTAGCAAAACTAAATTCACGTAAAGCTGCCGCAGCAATATATTGATTGCTCAACACAATGTAATCTTTTACACCCTTATTTCGATTATCTATAAAGTGTATTGTTTGAATATCAACGGCGCGGATGTTGTAACCAGTATAAAAAGAAATTGGATCGCGAGTAGGGTAAGTAAAATACCAAGAAATTAAAAGTAATAAGGCAAAAAATGTAGCTACAAAAAATTGCCAAAAAGTTTTCTTTCTAATAATAATAAATAATTCTCGCAAAGCAATAATAAAAAAAGGCAAAAGAATAATTAAAATCATTTGCAAGAGGCGAGTGGCATAACTTTTTTGTTCATAAGAAATTACGACAGGAAAATTTACTGCTGTGGCTAGTACAAAGGCGCCAATAAATAAACCAGGAATTAACATTATTAAAAACCAGGTAATTTTTTCTTGATATTTTTTAATTGCTAAATACATTCCATAGCCAGCGACAATTACAAACAAGCCAACAATCGCTTGACGATAAATATACAAAGCTTGCCAAGCCAAATTTCCTTTATCCAGCCAAATCCAGTGCGGAAAATTAAAAATACTTAAAAAATTATTCAAATTATTTAACGGATTGCCTAAAATCATTCTTTCTCCCAAGCGTAGGGCATTGGCATAGAGTGTTAAGGGAATAATTACAATTAAACTTGGAACACCCACAAAGTAGCTTATTAAGGAATTTCTTTGCCACAATTTATAAAGTAAATAAATTAAACCAGCCGGCAGGCCAATAAACGGATGAATTAAAGTAATGGCAATAATTAATAAAACAGAAAATATCCAAATGCGAGAATTTGTTTGACTTTCTTCGTACCACAGCCAAAAAATTACCATAAAAAATAACAATAAGGCCAGGTTATTGGGTGTAGTCATGATTAAAAAAGAAAGAGGTAATAAAGGAATTAAGGCCAAAGCCGGGAAAAGCTTGTCGGCATATTTTGTTCGACTTAAAGAAAAATACGAAACTAAAGGCAAAATAATTCCCGACATCATTGGAACTAAATATTGGTCCAAAGCAGTAATTTTTAAATGACTTATAAAATTCCAAGTCAAAACGAGCATATATTGGCCCAAGTAATAGGGCTCTTTGGGGGCAATTACTCCATTTTGAGCGATCCACTTTTCTGCAGACTCATGGATAATTGGGTCAAAACCAAAGCCTAGAGCGTAAACAATTTGGCAAACATTTAAAATTAATAAGGAATGAATAATAATTAAAAAGACATTCCAGGCTTTTTCTTTGGATTTTTGTAAGATCCACAGCAAGAGCAAAGTGCTTATAAAAAATAAAATAAAAAAGCGCGGACCAACTAATTTCCAAGGAGAAATAATTGTGTCCGTGGATTGTCTTTGCCAAAGCGTAAAAAATAAAGCTAAATCAAATAAAATAAACAAAAAAGAAAAGAACTTTGTACCCAGATATGATTTTACCTGTACATAAGAATCATAATCCAAGATTTTTTCAACATTGGCAAAAATATCATCGGGTTGTTGTTTTTGCAGGCCAATTAAAATTGGAATTAATACTGTGATGACAATTAAAATATTGGCATTGAATTGGTAAAACCAATAAATAATGGTTAAGAAAATTATTTGAACAAACATTGTACTTAAAGCGCCAAAAATCATTTTCCAAAAGCGGTTTTCTTTCGGCAATAAAAAAATTCCAGCATAAAAACCAAAAAACAAGTAATACAAACAAAGGGCAGTAACGCCCCAATACACGCTTTGTGGGTTGTGAATAGCCCAAATAGTGTGGGTTGTAATTAGCAAAGATAAAATGATATACTTGCCATTGAGTATTAGTCTATTCATATAAGGCTATTTTAGCTTAAATTATGCTCCAAAGCAAATATTGGCGTTTATTGGGTTTATTGGTAACTTTGTTTTTGTTGTATTTCCAACTTTTGTTTTGGCACAACTTATTTGTTGGCCTGTTATCTGTTATCTGTTATTTGTTTATTGTTGTCCCTTATTGGCAAACAATTTGGCGGCGAGTATTGGCCATTAACAACACGCAAATCCTAAACAAAGTTTTTAGTTTGTTTACCGTTTTTAATTTGTTGGCAATTTTTAGCGCTATTTTTATAATTTATTATACACTGACGTCATTTTTAATTTGGCTGTGCTTTATTTTAACGGCAATTGTAAGTCTGTTGTTTTATAATTTGAATAAGAAAAAAATTAAAGAACCTGAAAATAGTTTTGAAAGTGAAAATGAAGAAATAATTTTATTTGGTAAACCTTTTTGGTTTTTGATTTTGTATTTGGTAGTTTTTATTGGTGCTTTGTTTGTGTTGCATTCTAAACAAGCTAGCGGGGTGTTGCTTTCGCCTTGGCAAGAAATAAGCGTTTATTTTTTACCATTATTTTTTGTTAGTTTAATTTTGTCGGGGATTTTTCTTTTTTCAAAATTTAGTTTGCGGACAATACTTTGGATTTTGGTTTTTCAGTCATTTTTATTGCATGTTTATTTACCAATGTCGCATCTTAACCCCTGGGGCGGGGATGTTTGGCGTCACGTGGCGGTAGAAAATAAAATTATCAATGGTGGATTGGAATTGCCAGTGTTGGTAGGGGAATCAGCCAAATGGCGCGAGGTAGTGGGGGTGGATTTGCCCGAGGCTTTTTTAATTCCGCATAAGTATAGTTATGGTTATTTGTGGGGGACAACAGTTTTACTTAGTGAAACATTGAGTATAAGTGTTTTGAATATTAATCTGTGGCTAATGCCAATTTTGTGGTCTTTGTTTACACCGTTTTTATTTTATCGTTTGGGTTCTTTAATTTTTAATTCCCGGCGCAAAGGTTTGTGGTTAGTCTGGTTGTCATTTTTACCCTTTCCTTTACAAGCTATGGCAAGTTTTACTCTGCCAGTAAGTTTGGGTTTTCTAGGTTTTCTTTTTGTGTTAATTTTGTGGCTACAATATTGGCGTGATCATTATCGTTCGCAAAAACGTTTGGCAATGTTCCTAAGTGTTTTGATGATTTTTAATTATTCTTTGTATTTTATTTTAACTTGGATTTTTGTTTTATTTGGATTTATTGTTAATTATTTAAAACATAATCAAGAAAATAGTTTAAAAAATAAAATTAGTTGGACCGTGCTGATTTTTGCTAGTATTTTTATTATTCCCATTATTGAACTTGTAAGTAAAATTAGTTTTACTCCAGAAAATTTTAATTTATGGCAAAATTTTAAACAACTGCTTGGTCAATTTAGTGGTTGGTTTACGGCTAGTGCTGTACGACCTCACGATATTTTAAGTGGTAATTTAATTTTTAATCACACACCAGATTACGCTTTTGTGGGTAATATTTTTAATGTTTGGCGTTGGTGGTTAATTCCGGCGATGATAATTTTGTGGTTATTTGTAGGTGGAGGTATTTATAAAATATTTAAAAATGTAGAATCTAAAATTCAAACTATTGGTTTGTTATTTTCTACCGTGTTTGGTGGTTATTTAATTGGTTGGTTTGTTTTAGATGGTGACCGCTTGTTTACCAGAAGATTGGACATGGTTCTATCTTTGTTATTAATTATTTTTGTTATTCAAGGAATAATATTTTTAATAGAAAAAATATCAAAATATTCAATATTAAATATTAAATATTTTAAAAAAATAATTTTGATTATTTTTGTAATAATATTTAGTTGGTTTGTAACTTTTACTTATGCTAGTGGCCCAGATTCAAGAGTGGTAAGTAAAGATGAATTGGCTGTGGCGAATTATCTTTGGAATGATGAAACGAAAACCCACCCTGCCTCGTCGGCAGGTAGACCTAACCCTCCCCTTGTAGGGGAGGGAAACATGGAGCATTGTATCCTTGCCGACACCTGGGTTTTGTTGCCACTAGAAGCCGTAAGTGCCAAGCAAATTGTGGGTGGAGGATTTCCAATTGATGCTCAGTTTGGACAACCAGAATTAACTATTATGTATAATGAAATGCTAAATAATCCTCGGGAAAGCATTTTAAAATTAGCACATGAAAAAACTAGGTCAGAGAATTGTTGGTTTGTATCCGGACAGATGACAGAAGACTTAAGACATAAGAATGGTGAATTGTTTGGCAGTCAGCCTGTGGAAATTGGTAATTTGTTCGTCTGGCAAGAAGACTTGAAAAAGAATACGAAATAAGGTAATATTTTGTTATATGGAAAATTGTATTTTTTGTAAAATTGTTAATAAAGAAGTGCCAAATTATACGGTCTACGAAGATGACTTTGTTTTGGCTTTTTTGGATATTTTTCCTCATAGCAAAGGTCATACAGTAATTATTCCCAAAAAACATTTTGTGGATTTGTCGGCAATGACAGAAGAAGAATGGCAAAAAATGGCGGTTGCGTTAAAAAGGGTGGAAGAGAAATTACAAACAGTTTTACAACCAGCGGGTTTTAATATAGGGATTAATGACCAACCAGCCGGCGGTCAGGTAGTGCCCCATGTACACTGGCATATTTTTCCACGCTGGGAAAAGGATGGTGGTGGTAGTGTACATTCAATTATTAAAAATCCGGGAGAATTGAAGGTTGAAGAAGTGTGGAAGTTGTTTGGAAAGTCATCCTGAACTCGTTTCAGGATCTCTCATAAATTAATTTTTATTAGCAAATTATACAATGGAAAGATGCTGAAATGGTACTTGTCCTGAATTAATTTCAGGATTCAGCATGACAGTCGATTATGAACAAACATTTAAAAAAAATCTCCGAAGAAATTTTGGGTGAAAATCCTTGGTGGAAATATAAACGTGATGTTTATGAGAAACCCAATGGTGAACCAGGTGATTTTTTTTATGGTGAAACTCCAGGCTTTTCTATGGTTGTGCCAGTTTTGGAAGATGGACGTTTGGTTTTAATTCGTCAATATCGTTATTTAGAAGACAAAGAATGTATTGGTTTTCCTGGAGGTGGCATAAAATCAAATCAAACTCCTTTGGATACTGCCAAGGCAGAATTATTGGAAGAAACCGGTTGTCTGGCTCATGAGTTTGTTAAAATAGGCATGTTCCAACCCTCGCCAGGATTTGTAAAAGATCAAGTACATATTTTTTTAGCCGAAGTAGATGAAATGCGTCATCAAGAATTAGATGACACTGAACAAATTGAAATTTTACTGCGCCGACCAGATGAAGTAGATGAAATGGTGCATAAAAATGAGATTTGGGACGGACAGACTATGGCAGCATGGGCCATGGTGCATCATGAATTTTTACATAAATAACCTGCCTGCCGGCAGGCAGGTATTAAACTTTATAACATTATGAATTTACTAGTTTGTGGGGGGGCGGGATTTATTGGTAGCAATTTTATTCGCTACATGTTAAAAAAATACAGCGATTACAAAATTGTTAATTTTGACAAGCTTACTTATGCTGGTAATTTGGATAATTTAAAAGAAGTGGAGAATAATCCTAATTATAAATTTGTTCAAGGTGATATTACCGATTTGGATAAATTAAACGAAGTGATACAAGAAAATAAGACTGATCATGTAATAAATTTTGCAGCCGAAACTCATGTGGATCGTTCCATTCATGGTGGTTGTAAAGATTTTGTGTTGACTAATACTTTGGGAGTACAAATGATTTTAGATGCTGTAAAATTTAACAACGTACAAAAATTTGTTAATGTTTCTACCGACGAAGTTTATGGAGCCTTGGAATTGGATGAAGACCGAGAATTTACCGAGAGCACGCCAATTTGGCCCAATATGCCTTATGCGGCGGCCAAAGCCGGAGGGGATTTAATGTGTAATGCTTATTTTGTTACTCACAAAGTGCCAGTGGTGGTGACTCATTGTTCCAATAACTATGGTTCATTTCAATTCCCTGAAAAAGTAATTCCTTTTTTTATTTTTAAGTTGTTAAAAGGAGAAAAAGTACCAGTATATGGTGATGGTTTAAATGTTCGCGATTGGATTCATGTAATGGACCATGCCAAAGCTTTGGATTTGATGTTGCATGTAGGTGTGCCGGGCGAAGTGTACAATGTGGGCGCCGACAATGAACGCAGTAATTTGGAATTAACCAAGATGATTTTAAATATTTTGGGTTTAGGAGAAGACAGAATTGAATATGTGACGGATCGTCCGGGCCATGATCGTCGTTATGCCATTGATGCTGCAAAAATAAAATCTTTAGGTTGGACTCCGGATTACACACAAGAAAAATTTGAGCAAGGTTTACGAGAAACTGTAGAATGGTATCAAAACAATACTGAGTGGGTAGAAAAATTACGTACTAAGAAAAAAGATGAGATGAATAAATTTCAAGAAAATTTGGTTCGCTCTGATGAGAAAATGAAAAGTGCTACTTAAACAACTGTCATTCCTGCACCCGTTTACACGAGTGTAAACTCCAGCAGGAATCCAGTAATTATTTTTTAGATTCCCGCTTTCGCGGGAATGACAAACCCTATGAAAACATTCCAAAAATTTGAACTTAAAAAAATCAACACGTCAAAATTTGTCATGAGTCCCATAGAATTAAAGGACTACATTGATTTTGAGGTTAAGCGTGTGTATTTTATTACCGAACCAAAGGATATTACTGGGGCGCATTGTCACAAAGTAGAAGAAGAATTTTTTATTTTACAATGTGGAACTTGTACAGCCGTAATTGATAGGGGAAATGGCTTGGAGGAAATTAAAATGACTGCGCCAACTTCTGCCTTGTATGTACCAGCCTATGTTTGGCATCATTTTAAAGATTTTTCACCAGATGCGGTGTTATTGGCTCTAAGTTCAACAAATTACAATCCCGATCGTTCTGACTATATAGAAGATTACGAAGAATTTAAAAAAATAGTGGCTGATAAATAATATGAGAATAGTAATTACTGGTGCAAAGGGAATGTTGGGTCAAGCCTTGCAAACAGAATTTAAAGACTGTGAAGTTTTTGCGTATGATAAAGAAGAACTAGATATTACTGATAAAAATAAAATAAAAATAAAATTAACAGAAATTAAACCAGATGTTTTAATTAATGCCACGGCTTATAATGCTGTAGACAAGATTGAAGAAAATTCTGCTGATTTTAAAATTGCTGAATTAGTAAATGGGCAAGCTGTAGGTTATTTAGCGGAAAGTTGTAAAAATTTAGATATTATTTTGGTTCACTATTCCAGTGACTATGTATTTAAAGGAGATAGGAAGAGCGGTTATACCGAAGAGGCTTACAATGACCCAATAAATAAATATGGTCAAAGCAAAGTTTTGGGCGAACAATTATTAAAAATGGGAACAGTCAAATATTATTTAATTCGTTTGTCGCGTTTGTTTGGCCCGGCAGGCGCTAGTGAAATGGCCAAAAAAAGTTTTGTAGATATTATGTTGGATTTGGTAAAAGGAAACCCTTCAGCTGGCGTTCAGGGTAAACAAGAATTAGATTTGGTAGATGATGAAAAAACATGTCCGACTTATGTAAAAGATTTGGCAAAATTTACCAGGGAGTTGTTAGAACAAAAAAAACCACATGGAATTTATCATGGAGCCAATAGCGGAGCTTGTACTTGGTATCAATTTGCCGAAGAAATTTTTAAATTAAAAAATTTGCAAGTTAAGTGTAATCCAGTGTCGGCCGACAAATTTCCGCGTCCAGCCAAACGGCCTAATTTTTCTGAATTATTAAATACCAAAATGCCGAAGCAGAGAAGTTGGCAAGAAGCTTTGCAAGAATATTTAAAATAGCAAGCAAATTTTATTTTGTTAATTATGGAAACAGAAGAACGGCCTTGGGGTTTTTACAAAGTTTTAGTTGATAATCCAAATTATAAAGTAAAAGAAATTTTGGTTAGCTCTGGACAAAGATTAAGTTATCAATTGCATTATCAACGCAGTGAACATTGGTATGTGGTAGCTGGTGAGGCTTTGGTAACATTAAATGATCAGGATTTGCTTGTTAAAAAAGGGGAGTCTGTTGATATTCCTGTACAAAGTAAGCATCGAGTTGCCAATAAGTTGAAAGATGATTTAATTTTTATAGAAATTCAGACTGGTAAATATTTTGGTGAGGATGATATTATTCGTTTAGAAGATGATTATAATAGAGTTTAATTTATGGATTTGTCTGTTATTACCGTTACTTGGAATTCAGAAGATTTTATTGAAAAACAAATTAAATCTGTAGTTTTGGGTTGTAAAAATATTGAGTTTGAACAAATTGTGGTAGATAATGCTTCCAAAGATAAAACTACAGAATTTGTGGAAAAATATCCTTCGGTAGTTTTAATAAAAAGTTTAGAAAATCTTGGTTTTGGTGCCGGCAATAACCAGGGTGCCAAGATTTCTAATGGTGAATTTTTATTATTTTTAAATGCTGACAATCAAGTTGCAGAGGGTAGTTTGGATAAAATGGTAGAGTGGATGAGGAATAATCCAAAAGTAGGACTTGCCAGTTGCAAATTATTAGATCAATTTGGAAAATTTAATGAGGATGCCAAGCCACGTCGGTTCCCTAAAGTTTGGGAAATGGTGGCACTTATCTTTAAAATTCCACATTTAATGCCACAAATTCTGGATAATTATTATATGAAAGATTTTGATCCAGAAAAAGAACAAGAGGTCCCGTCAGTTCGTGGTTCGTTTATGATTGTGCGCCGTGATGTTTATGAAAAATTAGGTTGGGCCTTTGACCCGCGTTATTTTATTTGGTTTGAAGATGTAGATACTTGTAGGGAAGTTTGGCAAGCAGGTTACAAAGTAATGTACACGCCAATTATTTCGTGTATTGATTTTGTTGGACAAAGTTTTAAAAAACGCGCTACTTATTGGAAACAGAAAAATTTTACCAAGAGTATGTTGCAGTATTTTCAAAAATGGGAACCGATGCATAAATGGATATGGATTTGGCTAACAAGACCTTTTGGTTTAGTATTGGCCTGGTTAAATGATAAATTATGAAACTAGCAATACACTTACTCACTTGGAACGGTAACAAATATATTCCGTATCTTTTTGATTCTCTAAGAAAACAGACTTTTAATAATTATAAATTAATTATTTTAGATAATGCTTCTACAGATGATACGGTAGAAAAAATAAAAATTGAATTACAAAATTTTCCTGTTGAATATGAATTAATTATCAATAAAGAAAATAAAGGTTTTGCTGGTGGTCATAATCAGTTGATTGTGGATTGTAAAACAGAATATGTATTGTTACTTAATCAAGACATGTTTTTAATGCCAGATTGTTTGGAAAAGTTGGTTGAATTTATGAATAGTAGTAGTGAAGTAGCAGTGGTAAGTCCAAGATTAATGAAATGGGATTTTAGTTGTCCCTCTCTTACCAAGAGAGGGTGGCCCACAGGCCGGGAGAGTTTGCCGGAGTTTGGGCAAACCTCGGCAACTCCCTCCGCCTGCCTTGACGGCATGTCGGGCAGGCCTACCCCCTCTTGGAAAGAGGGGGACATTGAAAAAAGTTTTACCAACCAAATTGACACCCTTGGCTTAAAGGTTTTAAGGAATAGACGAGTGGTTGAATTAAACGCAGGCGAAGATTGGTCATCGTGTCATTGCGAGGAAGCCGACAAAAAGGCTGACGAAGCAATCCCGATGAAGCAGGGGATTGCCACGTCACGCTCGGGCGTGACTCGCAATGACAGTGCAGAAGTTTTCGGAGTTTCTGGCGCTCTGCCAATGTTTAGAAAATCGGTAATTGACGAGATTGGTTTGTTTGATGAAACTTATGGTTCTTATAAAGAAGATGTGGATTTGGCTTATCGTTTACGTTTGGCCGGGCACAAAGCGTATGTATTGTTAAATGCCGTTGCATATCACGATCGTTCGGCAGCTGGTCCAGAAAATCTTGGTGATTCAATCGCTATTGCCAATAAAAAACAACAGTCATCCTGGGTAAAATATCACAGTTACAAAAATCATTTAATGACTTTAATAAAAAATGAGTATTGGCAAAATTATCTACTTGACTTGCCGTTTATAAAATGGTATGAATTAAAGAAGTTTGTATATTTTTTATTGTTTGATAGACAAGTTTTAAAAGGTTTAGGAGAACTTTATAAAAATTTTGACCAGTTAAAAATAAAAAGGAAAAAGATAAAAGAAATAAGAAGAGTAAGTTGGCGAGAAATGAGGAAGTGGTGGAAACATTAATTATCACATAAATTAACACTAATACAAGAACTTTAAATAAATTATGTCAGAAACTGCAAGAGATTTAAGCTTTGAAAATTTTGTGGACGAAACCACACTACCTGCTAATGAAGTGGTAGAGGTTGTTGTTCCGTTCGATGAAAACAGTGTTGATGTTTTATTACAAAATATGTTAGCCTGTTCGTACGCAGAACAGCCTAATTATTTGTTAACGTATTTAGAGAATAATAAGGGGTATCATAAAGAAATTTGCGACAAAATGATTGCTAGAAAAGCCTTGCATTATGTAGCAGAATTTTTACCATTTTTTGAAGGTTTGGATCATAAAGAAGTTGCCTTAAAATTGATTGCTGAAGGTAATGGTAACTATCTTGCAGAATATCTTTCTAATTTTAAGGGTTTAAACCATACAGAAATTGCAGATTTTATTATAGACGAGGGAAGTTGTTGTTCTGGTTTAGTTCACAATTTGGGGAATTTTGAAGGCTTGGAACATAATGAAATTGCAATTAAAATTTTAGAAAAAGAGAATGCTATAATTTTGGCATATGAACTTACAAATTTTCGTAATCTTGGCTGGGAAGTATTAACAAAGTTGAAGAATGAATTTTATTTAGAACAAGTTTTTTTGAGTTTAGGTTCTTTTTCAGAGGAAGCGTTAGAAAGGTTTGTTTTAGAAAACAAAGAAGATCTCCCCGATAAAGACAAAATGACCGAACTAGTGAAAAGGTATTTATATTATTTTGATTTTGAAGCTTTGAGTAATCTATTTATTTTAGCAGATAAGCCACAAAATTTTTTTACTCAAGAAGATTATAATGAAATACTAAACCAAACAATTAACAATCGACTTTATGGTAGTGCTAAAAAACTTATTGAATTGGGAAATAAATTAGGCTACAAAACAGATGAAAAAAATGTAGACTTAGTTGAAAAAGAAACAGAAGTACCTGAGTTAAAAATTGATGTTAAAGATTTTATTGGAGTGAATGCTTCGGAACAAGTTGCTGAGTTTTATATTGCAACGCGTGCTAATCAAGCCTTGGACGAAGTAGAGACAGAATATTTGGATAGAAAAAAATTTACAGATTATGTAAGTGGCAAAAACGTTTTTGTTAATGGAAAAGAATTTTCTGCAATAGAGACTAGAATTCGCAGAGCAAATTTTAGGGATCATGAAAAAGAAATTACAGCCAAAATTTTTGAATGGTTGAAGAAAGGTTTGTTAAATGTAGTTTTACAAAGAAGTTTGAGTAAATACATGTATCGTTATCAACATTCATTGCCACCAAAAGTTAGTTTGGAAGAAATAAAACTATTTTTAATTAGAACAACTTCTGATTATGTTGGTTCAGAAACGGAACTTTGGGAAAAAATAATTGAAATTGTTAAACAAATGTGGGATATCAATGGAGAAAAAGACGAAAATAGTCATTTTTCCGAGAAATTGGTTTTAGTCGATCGTGCAATAGATTTAGTTCATAATAATGGTTCAATATTTGATTATACAAGACAAATAAAATTAAGAAATTTTGCTAGCATTTTACACAGTAAACGTTATGCACAAACATTACCGGGACTTATTTCTGAGTTGGAAGAAAATTTTAATCCAGAACAAAGGGATAAAGTTGCTGAAGATTTAAAAAAATTAGATTACTTAAAACAAGAAGCTAAAAAAGGGCATGTTAAAGAACTTGGTGATTAATTTTATGAAAGACATTAACATTGTATTTTTAAATTATTTAATGAAGGACGATATTTTGCGCGCTGTAGATTCGGTTTTGGCAGATATTAAAAATTGTCCGTATAGTGTACAAGTCACCGTGGCCGATAATTCGGAAAATCGTGATGGCATCAAAGATGATTTAGCTGCAAAATTTGGCCAAGTTAAATATATTAATTGTGGTGGTAATGTGGGTTTTGGCAAAGGCAACTCTATTGGTTTTAAGTCCATGCCAGCGCGGTATTATTTTGCTTTAAATCGTGATACTATTGTCCCTGAAAATTCAAAAGTAATTGAGCGTATTATTAAGTTTATGGATGACCACCCTAAGATTGGTTGTATTGGCCCCAAGCTTTTAAATATGGATGGCAGTTTACAATATTCTTGTTATCGCTTTGATTTTGCTTCACTTTTAATTAAACCCTTAAAACAAATTAATTTTGATCAAAAATATAAGTGGGTAAGAAAACATTCAGACAAATTACTTATGAAAGATTTTGATCACAATGAAACTCGGCCAGTAGATTGGGTTTTGGGAGCCGCTATGGTGGTGCGCCAAGAAGTGGTGGACGAAATTGGTTGGTTTGATGATCGATATTTTATGTATTTGGAAGATTGTGATTGGTGTCGCCGAATGTGGGAAGCACACTGGCCAGTTTATTATGTGCATGATATTGTTATTAAACATGTGCACGCTCGGGAGTCGGCCAAAGTGCCAGGTATTATCAAAGCTTTATTTAAAAATAAACTAGCTCGTATACATTTACAAAGTTGGTTTAAATATTTATTAAAATGGCGAGGTAAACAAATCTAATATGAATTATCCAAAAATAGCTATTGTTTATTTATCATTCCACTGCGAACCCTACATAGATGATGTAGTTTCGTCTTTAAAAAAACTAACTTATCCGCGGGACAAAGTAGAATTTATTGTTGTAGATAATCCTCATCCTACCTATGGCCCCTCGGTGCGCTATTTAGAAGAAAATGTTTTGCCAATGTCGGGTACAGAGATTCCCCATGTAACACTCTTGGCTCAAAAAGAAAACTTGGGTTTTGCTGGGGGCAATAATGAAGGCATAACCTGGGCCTTGAATAATGGTTTTGATTATGTCTATTTTCATAACAACGATGGTTTTATGGCAGCCACTTGTTTGGAACCATTGGTAGAAGCAATGGAACAGGATCAGACTATTGGGGTAGCACAATCGTTAATGCTTCTTCATCCAGAAACAGAATTAGTAAATTCCACAGGCAATTCTTTTCAATATTTAGGTTTTGGTTTTTGTGGTGATTACAAAGCCAAGGCCAAAGAATTAATTTTACCAAGTGTTGTAGAAATTGGTTATGCCTCTGGTGCAGCCTTATTAATGCGAGTGAATTTATTAAAACAGTATGGCTTGTGGGACCATGATTTCTTTTTATATCATGAAGATTTGGAATATAGTTTTCGTTTAAAAATTCTTGGTTTTAAATCAGTATTAGTAAAAGATTCTGTTTTTTATCATAAATATCAATTTAGCCGGAGTATAGAAAAATTTTATTGGATGGAACGTAATCGTTATGGCACCATGTTAATGTTTTTCCGCTGGCCAACCTTGCTTTTGCTTTTGCCAATGGCAATAATTTTGGAATTTGGTTTATGGCTGTTTGCTTTTAAGGGTGGTTGGTGGAAAGAACGGGTAAAAGTTTATCAGTATTGGTTAAAGACAAGTAGTTGGCAGTTATGGTTAGGCAAAAGAAAGAATATTCAAAGTTTACGCAAAGTAAGCGATCGAGATTTGCTAAAAACAGCAGTTTCTGGTATATATTTTCAAGAAAAGTCTATGGAAAATCCTTTACTAAAGTACCTGGGTAATCCTTTAATGACTTTGTATTATTGGGTAGTGGTTAAGGGCTTAATTTGGTGGTAAAATAATATGAAAATAAAAAAAGCGATCTTGACCGGAGGGGGAAGGGCGACACGGCTTTTTCCAATTACTACGACAATTAATAAGCATCTATTGCCACTAGCCAACAAGCCAATGATTTTTCATGCAATTGAAAGAGCAGTAGAAGCTGGGGTAGAGGAAATTTTTATTAATACTAATCCTGGTGAAACAGAATTACAAAAATACATTGGTGATGGTGGGCATTGGGGAATTACCATTAAATTTTTTGAGCAAACAGGTGGGCCACAAGGCATTGCTCATGTGGTAAAGCAGGCAGAAAAGTTTATTGGCGATGACCCTTTTTTGTTTTTTTTGTCCGATAATATAATGATCGGTAATTTAAAAGAAATTGTGGATGAATTTTGCAAAAGTAATGACGATTGTACGTTGGTTTTGTCGCAAGTGCCCGATGCCAGACATTTTGGAGTGCCAGTTTTTGAAAATAATAAGTTAATAGATGTAATAGAAAAACCAACCAACCCACCAAATAATTTTGCGGTTACAGGAATTTATTTGTATGGGCCAAAAGTATTTTTTAAAGCGTATGACAAAATAGAAAAAAGTGCTCGTGGTGAATATGAAATTTCTAGTATTCATTCGTATTTTTTGAAAAATAATTATAAAGTTGGCCACAAAGAAATAACTGGTTATTGGAAAGACACTGGGCAAGCAGAAGATTTACTTACCGCCAATCGTTTACTTTTGGAACAAATGACTGAAGGAAGTTTTCCCAACCATGGTGCTGTAGATAAAAGTGCAGAAATAAAAGGCAAAGTCCAGATTGGGGTTGGTTCAAGAATTGGTAAGCAAGTAAAAATACAAGGGCCCGTAATGATTGGTGAGAATTGTGTTTTGGAAGATTGTACTATTGGCCCTAATGTGACTATTGGTGCTGGTACCGAAGTCTATGGAGCCAATATTAAAGATTCAATTCTTTTAGAAAATAGCTTAATAAAAGTAAGTATTAATATTACTGACAGTTTGTTGGGCAAAGGCATCAAATTAATAAAACGTGAGAACGGGGAAGCAGAGGCACACCGTATGGTTTTGGGAGATAAAACTGTTATTGAAATGTAATCATAAGTGTGTTAGAATTTAATTATAATATTTAATCTAAAATTATATGGTCTTAAATACCGATACAGCCACAAGAAGGAATGTGGGTGGTAGAGAGCAACGTGAATATTTTGGTCCCCAAAGCCGTGAAAAACGCGAACAAAAAGAAACCCCAGCAGTAGATGTTTTTTTGTTTCGTCATAGCAACCGTTTTGCTGGTCCTCAGGAGTGGGATGATCCAATGTTGACTGGTTTGCCAGACAATAAAAAACCAGTAAATGATGATAAAGAATTACGCCCAGAGGGCGAACTTAGAGCTGTAGATTTTGGCAGGATTTTAGAACAAGATAATTATGATGAAGTAATTGGTTATAATACTTCTGAAAATCGTACTGCTGTTACAGAGAAAAAATTAGCCAAAGGAATAACTGGAGAAGAAAACAAAACAGAAACTTTAAGATCTTCTACTTATGGTGAATGGATGAAAAATATTAAAGATCCAGAAGTTAAAAAAGCTCTTCAAATCGCTATGGCTCAAAATAAAGTTGAATTAGCAAAATTAGCGCCAAATTATGGTTTGTTGGATAAGAAAAAAAGAGGTGAATTGGGTGAGGCTGCAGAAAAAATTGCTTTTAATAAAATGTTGGAAAATCCCAAAGTGATTGATTCAATTGCCAAAATGATGTCGGCTAATATGTTGATGTTGAGACAACAGGCAGAAGGAAGATTAACTGGTGGTTTAACGGGTAGAATTGCTGTACCGTTTGTAAATCATGGTGGTCTTAATGAAGCATGGTTGGTAAAAGTATTGCGTCGTGGTGGTCAGAAATTAAATTCTATTCATGACATTGGTGGAATGTTTAGTCCGCTTGAAGGTTTTAAAGTTTCTTTTGAAAAAGAAGGTAAAATAGTTTGTAAATTTTTAAGTCCCGAACGTCAAAAATTAATGGGTGAAGGTGTAGAATTAACCATTGATTGGGCTGAAGTTGAAGCCTTGGCAAGAGCTTATGAAGAAGATTTAAAACCAGCTCCAAAAGCTGAACCAAAAAAAGAAGAAGCACCTACTCCGGTTGTAAAACCAGTAGAACCAGCAGCCAAAAAACATCACTAATTTTTTTCTATGCCACAACATATTAGTTTTTTTAAAGATCTTAGTAAAAAAAGTGTTGACCAGGCAGGTGGCAAAGGCGCCTCACTTGGCGAAATGACCAATGCAAAAATCCCTGTACCACCTGGTTTTGTAGTTTTGGCCAATGCTTTTGATCGGTTTTTAGAAGAAACAGATTTGAATTCAGAAATTCTTGCTCAGCTCAAAAAAGTTAATCCCGAAGATACCAATAGTGTAGACAAAGCTAGTAATGTTATTCGTGATGTTATTCACGACCACGAAATGCCAAAAGATTTGGCAGTAGAAATTTTAAAGGCTTTTGCCGAATTAGATACAGAGTTTGTAGCTGTGCGTTCTAGTGCTACTGCCGAAGATTCTTTAATAGCTAGTTGGGCTGGAGAATTAGAAACATATTTAAATACTACCGAAGAAAATGTAATAGAACGAGTAAAAACTTGCTGGTCATCACTGTTTACCCCGCGCGCAATTTTTTATCGCCATGAGAAAAATTTAATCGATCATTATGTTTCGGTGGCAGTGGTAGTGCAAAAAATGGTACAGTCAGAAATTTCGGGAATTGCTTTTACAGTACACCCGGTTACCGAAGATCCAGACCAAATGATTATCGAAGCGGGCTATGGCTTGGGTGAAGCGATTGTTTCGGGACAAGTTACCCCAGATAGTTATGTAATTTCCAAAAATGAAATGAGTATTTTGGATATTAATATTGGGACACAAAATCGCAAGCTGGATAAATCAAAAATTAAAAAAATTGTTAATGCCAAAGATTATCTTAAAGAAGAAGACACTGCCAACGAATGGATAGAAATAAGTGAAAGTGAAGCTAATAAACAAAAATTAACTGGCCGACAAATTATGGAATTGGCAGGAATTTGTAAAAATATTGAAAAACATTATGGTTTTCCTTGTGATATTGAGTGGGCCTATGAGGGTGGAAAATTTTATATTACTCAATCTCGGCCAATAACCACCTTAAAAAAATAAATAGCTTGCTTTAAGCACAAAGACAGGCTATAATACGCCTGTCTTTTTTTAAAATTATGATATTAAATACTCAAAATAATAAAACTTATAAAAGTCTCTGGTTTTTCGCTGGTATTTTATTTGTAATCACTTTTGCTTTGGGTGTGCTTTGTGGAAATTATTTTACCATACAAAAACAAATTACCAATGATGATGGCCAGGTACAAATTAGCAAGGTTTTAAATTTGTATAATTTAAATAAATCTACTGAAGTTGATTTTGCTGAGTTTTGGGATGTTTGGAAAATGCTTAAAGAAAAACATGTAACTCAGCCAGTAAATGATGTTGATTTGTTTTATGGGGCCATGAAAGGTTTGGTAGCTGGATTAAATGATCCTTATTCAATTTATTTTCCTCCAGAAGAAGCCAAAGATTTTATGCAAGATTTGTCGGGTAAGTTTGCTGGTATTGGTGCCGAGGTAGGTTTAAAAGATAATCAACTTACAGTAATTGCTCCATTACCTGGTTCACCAGCCGAAAAAGCTGGTTTAAAAGCCGGAGACAAAATTTTTAAAATAAATAATGAAGATAGTTTTGGATTGTCCTTGGACGAAGCAATTAAAAAAATACGTGGGCCCCAAGGTTCAGAAGTTAGATTACTTGTTAATCATTTAAACCAAGAAAAAATAGAAGAAATAGTGATTGTTCGTGATATTATAAATATTCCTTCGGTGGTTTGGAAAATGTTGGATAATAAAGTTGCTTATTTGCAGATTAGTTATTTTAATGAAAATACTACCAGTGAATTTGATAAGATTGTCAAAGAAATTGTTTTGGCCAACCCCAAAAGCTTAATTTTGGACATGCGAAATAATCCTGGTGGTTATTTGGAGTCGGCCGTAAGTGTCGCCAGTGAATGGATAAAACAGGGAATAGTTGTTAGTGAAAAAGATAATAAAAATCAAGGCACAGAATATCAAACTTTAGGTGATCATAAATTTTTAGGATTAAAAACTATTGTGTTGGTAGATGGTGGTACTGCTTCGGGAGCAGAAATTGTCGCAGGAGCTTTGCAAGATTATAATTTGGCAAAAATAGTTGGTGAAAAAACTTATGGCAAGGGGTCGGTGCAAGATTTGCAATTTTTACCCGATGGTTCGGCCGTAAAAATTACTATTGCCAATTGGTATACTCCAAAAGAAAGACAAATAAATAAAAATGGCATTATGCCAGACGTAGTTGTAGAAAAAATGTTTGAAGAAATTAAAGATAGTCAGGGTATTATTACTTACAAAGATTTGGGTTTAGCTAAAGCTTTGGAATTACTAAAATAATATGTTTGGTGGTAAAGTAATAAAAGGTGAGGGGATTGGCAAAAAACTGGGTTTTCCTACAGCTAATTTAGAGATATTTAAAAAAGATTTAAACTTACAGCCTGGAGTTTATGCTGTAAAAGTTATTTGGGATCACAAAATTTTTGCTGGTGCTTTGGCAATACAAATAGAGCCCTATAAAGTAGAAGTTTATCTTTTAGATTATCAAGGCCCAGATTTTTATGGAGTATATTTGGAAGTAGAACCAGTGCAAAAAGTTGGGGAACAAGAAAAGTATCCAAATACCGAAGAGTTGATAGAAAAAATTACTTTAGATGTAGAAAAAGTTAGAGCCATTATTAAATAAAAAATCCCGACTAAGTCGGGATTTTTTTTAAATTCTTTCTACCCAGTGAGTGTCTACTTCTACCTCTAGTTCCAAAAATATTTTTTTATTTTGAGCCGCTTCTAATTCGCGACGAGCCAAAATGCCAACTTCTTTTATTTTTCTACCTCTCGAGCCGATTAATAATTTTTTGTAACGGTCGGCATTGGTTAAAATTCTGGCCGAGATTACCATAATATCTTCTTTTTCTTCTACATTATCTACCGTTACTGCTGTGGAATAAGGTACTTCTTTATCAAAAACCGAAAAGATTTTTTCGCGAATAAGTTCGGCAATCCAAAAATAGTTATCAATGTTGGTCCATTGTTCTTGTGGGTACATTAATTCTCCTTCTGGTAAAAGTTCAATTACTTTTTGTTTTAGAGGTTGAATGTGTGAGGCGCGTAAAGCAGATAAACAAAAAACCGCATCAAATTCACTATTCATTTTTTCGTAGCTTTCTTGATATTTTCTTTCACGAGGTGATAAATCAGATTTATTAATAACTAAAATTTTTGGCATGCTTAAGTGACGAATTAAACCAAAAGCGGTGCGTTCTTCATCACCAATTTCGCGACTAGGGTCTACTACATAAATAATTAAATCCGGTTGATTACCTAAAATGTCTTTTACGCGGTTGGTAAGTTTGGCCGAAAGTAAGTTCCGGTGATCTTTAAAAATTCCCGGGGTATCCACAAAAACAGCTTGGCCTTCGGGGGTAGTCATTACTCCGTGTATTTCGTTTCTAGTCATTTGGGCACGAAAAGAAGTGGCCGAGATTTTGGTGCCAACTAGGGTGTTTAAAAGGGTTGATTTTCCTACATTGGATCGTCCAACAAGGGTTACAAAACCTGATTTCATAGATTTGTTATTGTCATGCTGAATTTATTTCAGCATCCCAGGGGATCCTGAAACAGGTTCAGGATGACAAAGCCACTTTATCATAGACTTGCAAAAAAATCAAGTATAGGTTAAAATAACTATATATGAAAGTAATCTTTTTACAAGATGTAAAAGGCTCTGGTAAAAAGGGCGAAATAAAAGAAGTGGCCGATGGTTATGGTCGCAATTTTTTGTTAAAAAATAATTTTGTTAAAATTGCCAGCGAAGGTTCAATTGCCGAAACAAAAGCCCAAGAAGAAAAATTACGTCGGCAAATGGAAAAAGAATTAGCGGAAAATCAAGAAGCGGCTGGTAAAATAGATGGTGAAGAAATAGAAATAAAAGCCAAAGCTTCGTCTAGTGGTACTCTATATTCAGCAATTGGTGCAGAAAAAATTTGTGATGAAATAAAGAAACAATTGGGGGCACGTTTAAAAACAACCCAAGTTGTTATTGCCAATCCTTTAAAAGAGTTAGGTGAAAGAAAAGTAAAAATAAAATTTGGGCATGGGCTGGAAGTTGAAGTCAACGTTGTAGTCATTAGTGTCTAATCATCCCTCTGTCTCCAGAGGGTTTTTTATTATCCTAAAAACCCCCAGCGTAGCTGGGGTGTACGTTTGAAGACAACGTCGTATACTAAAGCCACCCGGCAGGGTGGCTTTAGTAACTAACAATTCATACGTCTATGAAACAACACAAACGTACTATCCGTACATTATCACATTGTTTTTACGATTTAAAGTACCATCTAGTGTGGACACCTAAATACCGTGGTAAAGTATTGGGGGCAGAGAAGATCAAACAAGAACTACGAAGAATATTTGAGTCAATTTGCAAATGGAAACATTGGGAGATAATTGAGCTTAATATTCAAGAAGACCATATACACATGTGTCTCTTAACCACACCACGCGATTCAATCTCGTATACCATGCAAATTATCAAAGGTAAATCCTCAGCCTGGCTTAAGAAAAAGATTAAACGTAAACATGGGTTGTACGAGAAAGAATCATTATGGGCTAGAGGTTACTTTGTTTCAACAATTGGCATTGATGAGTATGTCATCCGTCGTTACGTCACTCACCAAGAACATCACAACGAAGTAGAACAACCCTCTCTCTTCGACAAAATCCTTAACTAAAGCAAACGCCACCCTGCCGGCGATTAAGCCGGCAAAAACAAAGCCACCGGCCCTAAGGCCGGTGGTTGTTTACTTAAATAATTTGTGTTATAATATTCTCGTTTTTATAAATTAAATCTTATGAAAAAAATTCGTAAATATATTTTCGTGGTAGGGGGTGTTCTTTCTGGAGTAGGCAAGGGTGTAACTTCGGCATCACTTGGAGCTATTTTTAAAGCCAAGGGTTTTTCGGTTACGGCTTTGAAAGCTGACCCTTATATAAATGTAGATGCGGGAACCATGAATCCTGTGGAGCACGGTGAAGTGTTTGTAACCGACGATGGTGATGAAACTGACCAAGACATGGGGAATTACGAAAGATTTTTGGATGAAGATTTGAATTCGGAAAATTATATGACCACTGGACGCGTTTACACTTCGGTAATAGAAAATGAGCGAGCCATGAAGTACAAAGGCCGTTGTGTTCAAGTGGTTCCTCATATCCCCGAAGAAATAATTCGTCGCATCAAAACTGCTGCCGAATTACATAAAGCAGATATTTCTACTATAGAAATTGGTGGTACAGTGGGTGAATATGAAAATATTTTATTTTTGGAAGCAGCTCGTAAAATGAAATTAGAAAAGCCAGATGATGTAGCCATTATTTTGGTTAGTTATATGCCAGTGCCGGGGCACTTGGGTGAAATGAAAACTAAACCCACCCAACATGCAGTGCGCGAACTTAACTCTGTGGGTTTAAATGCCGATATTATTGTGGCTCGTGGTCCGTTTGTTTTGGATAAGCCACGCCGAGAAAAATTAGCCGTGTTTTGTAACATTAGTAAAGATAACTGTATTTCGGCACCAGATGTAAAATCTATTTACCAAATTCCTTTGGTTTTGGAAGAACAAGAAGTTGGTAACAAATTACTTAAAATTTTAAATATAAAATCAAGAAAAACTAATTTATTGGCTTGGAATAATTTGTACAAAAAAATTCAAAATGGCAAAAAAATTATAAAAATTGCCGTGGTGGGTAAATATTTTAGTACAGGAAGTTATACTTTGTCTGATTCTTATATCTCGGTAATTGAAGCAGTAAAACACGGTGCTTGGGCCAATAATGTAAAAGTGGAAATGGATTGGGTAGATAGTGAAGAATTTGAGAAAAATAAAAACAAAATTAAAGAACTTAAAAAATATAATGGTATTTTGGTGCCAGGTGGATTTGGTACTCGTGGGGTAGAAGGAATTATTAAAGCTATTCAATTTGCTCGTGAAAATAAAATTCCTTATTTGGGTTTGTGCTATGGTATGCAATTGGCTACGATTGAATTTGTGCGTGATGTTTTAAATAAAAAAGATGCCCATACTGTAGAAGTTAATCCCGAAACCAAAAACCCGGTGATTCATATTAATCCAAAACAGGCAGAAAATGTGCGTCAGAATCGTTATGGTGGCACTATGCGTTTGGGGGCTTATGATTGTGTTTTAAAGCCAGGAACAAAAGTGTTTAATGCTTATAATATTGAAAAGGACCTGCCTGCCGGCAGGCAGGTTTCCGAACGTCATCGTCATCGTTATGAATTTAATAATGATTATCAAGATGCAATGGAAAAAGCTGGTTTGCAAGTCGTGGGTATTAATCCTGAATCAGGTTTGGTAGAAATTGTGGAATTAAAAAACCATCCATTTTTTGTCGGTACTCAATTTCATCCCGAATTTAAATCTCGACCCATGCGTCCACACCCATTGTTTAGAGAGTTTATCAAGGCGGCGGCTAAATAATATAAAAATAAAAAACACCCCAAACTCCTTGGTTTAATTCCCAGCTATTGAGAAGTAAACGAGGGACGGGGTGTTTTTGGTATAACTTTAGTCACACAGCCTCCCGACAAACTGGTCGGGAGGGGTCGACAGGGCGGAGTTAGCCGCTGGCTTCGGCGAGGAAGCAATCATGCGCACGCGGGCTGTCAGGGTCGGCTTGGGGCTTGAGCGGGATTTGCTCCGAGAGGCTGCGCGAGAAGAGCGCTTCGAGAGCTTCGACGAACAGTACCGGCGTATAGATTGCCGGGTACTTGAGCGTGCCATCCTTCTGGCGCTTGATGAACAGCGGGTACTGGTCATTCGCGGTGAAAAAATTGGCCGCCGCCTTTTCGATCGCCTGGCAGAGTTGCTCCTTCGTCAGACCACCAAGGTCGTCGGTGTGGTCAACCTCGACGGTCAGCCTATCCGTGCCCCATCTGAGAGTTGCTACGAACTCCATGGAAACCTCCCAAAGGGAAGATGTTATACCTTTTGAAGAATACTATTTTTAAATTTGCTTGTCAAATTAAGGAGTTCATAACTGCCAACCAAAATTGTGACATAAAAAATATCACCTAATAAACTGTTTTTAAAAAAAGGAATGGCCATGGTATAACTTTGGATTAAACCAGAAAAATTATGAGCATACATTGTACCAAAAGCCCAAACTGCAAAGTTAGTTATTAAGAAAAATAAAACAGAACCAAGTAAAGTTCCACCAAGTATTGTTGAAAATGATTTTTTGTTTCTTACTAGCAAACCAATTACACCCATTAAAACAAAACTAGTGTAAACTGCTAGCATTATTTGCCAAGAATAAAAGCCAATAAAAATATCCGAAATGAACATGGCGATAATTGGTACAATCAAAGCATATTTTTTTGGCAAATAAAGAGCGCCAAATAAAGCAATGGCGCCAATTGGGGCAAAATTTGCTGGATGAGGAAGTAGTCGAGCAGAAAAACCCAAAACGATTAATAAAACAGGAATTAAGTATTTTTTCATATTAAAATTTATATTTAAATTGGTTAATATTATACCAGTATTTAGGATAGTTTCCAAACCACGAGTAAGCCAAGGCTAATTGCAAACTATTTTGTGGTTTTTGAATTATTTTTTTATTTGTTTTTGAATTATTTTTTGGTAATTGTTTTTTGGTAGTAGTACTAATTGTGTTTTCTAAAGTAGAAGTTACCACAGACAGAGTGGAACTATTTAAATCAAGTGCAATAGTTGTAATTTCTGGTGTGGTAGTAACAATTTCAATTGTAGTAGAAACTATTTCTAAAGTAGAAGTAGCTATTTCTAGGGTGGTAGTCGTTGTTTCTAAAGTAGTGGTGGTAGAACTAGCAAAAAGTTCGGGAAAATCGCTTTTAACAATAATTGGTAAGTTATAATTTGGTCCATTACTAATGTTAGTTTCTTCCTCGCGTGGTTCCATTACAATTGGCCAGGAAAGCCCCAAAATGGCCGGTACAGCGTGTTTAGTAGCAAACCAATCAGTTGATCCCGGGGACCAAGAAGGTTCGTAAAAACCGTCGTTTTTAAGGTTTTGGTGTAAGTAACTCCAAGGGTTTTTACCTGTAGCTTCCACAGTCCATTCTGCCTGGCTTTCACTTAGAGCATTAAGCCCCATCATTACCCAACTGGTAGTCAAAACGTCTGGTGCACCATAATAACCCCAGCCACCATCAGGCAATTGTGAAGTTTTTAAATAATTTTTAACATTATTAATTATATTTTGGTCAACATTGATTCCTTTGTTTTTAGCATAAATTAAAGCGTTTAATGTTACTCCAGTAATATCGTCACCAGCCACTTTAATATTTGGGTCCATCCAGTCTGGCCAAGCAAAAGCCCCGTTTTCTAATTGCCAAGATTGAATAGTATTAATTAAGTCTGTAATTACTGAACTGTCGTTTGTTTCGTCCATGGTCAACAAAGTAAATAAAGCGAAAACATCATCATTAATTCCATTATCGCCAAAATTATTGTCTTTATAACAAGTGGTAATTAGTTTTTCTTTTAATTCTTGGGGGCGAGTAGAATTTTTGTCTACTCCAGCGGCCAGGAGTGCCAAAATATGACGTGGATAAGTAGCACAAACATTCAAATCACTGGCATCAGTAAAATCATAATTTAAAATATATTCAAATAAAGATTTTCCACCACGTTTTTTAATTTCATGTCCATATTGTTCATTGGCTGCAAAAGAAATCATCGCCCAATCAGAAATATTGGCATTAATAATTTTCCCAGTTTCATCTTGTTCTGTTTTAAAATAATTTAAGATTTTTCTAGCATCACTGTTTAAAACATCTTGCTCAATTATCTCTGGTTCAATTGTGGGGGTGGAAGTTGTTTCTTCGGCAGGTACCACTGGTTCTTCTACAGGTGGAATAATTGGTTCTTCGACTGGTGGTATAACTGGTATTTCTTCTGGTGGTGTGTCATTCGTTTTTACTGGCAAAACAAAAAATAAAGAGAAAATTAAAATAATCAAAAATGTTATCTGGTATTTGCCTGCCTGACCGGTAGGCAGGCTATTTGAGTTCATGTTAAAATGATGTGCCATATTTCCATTCAATTAAATCATTAGATTTTAAAAGGTAATTAGAAATGCCGATTTGAGCGGGCTGGCCATTTAAATAATAAATCCAATATTTTCCATTTTGCCGATCGTTTTTTAGGTCGTTGATACTGTCTACAAATTGTCCTAGTCCAGGGTATTCTATAGTAGTAAAGATAAATGGTTTTATTGAACTAGCCGACAGCGCCTGCATTAAACCATAAACTGTCATCTTGTCTTGCAATTCAATTTTGTATTCCTCATCATTTACTTTTAAAGTAATTGGATTTTTAAATTCTGGTTCAGGGTGGGGGATGGTTGGACTATTGGTTACACTGTCATTGCGAACCTCGCCCGAGCGAGGTGTGGCAATCCTTTGATTTTTAGGATTTGAAACCTGCCTGCCGCCTACCTGTCCGGTAGGCAGGGCAGGCAGGTTTGAAATTATCAAAACAATTCCCAAATATAGTATCAAAGCTATTGATATTAGAATTAGCGTGAATTTGTATTTTTTTAAAAAATTTTTCATAAAAAAACTGCCTCTAACGGGCAGAAATTTAGTTTGTTGATTATAAATCAACAGAATCCTGCTCGGGCTTTGACACGCCGAAGCTTTAAGAGCCAAGGCGGGTTTATCTGAAGATCGGACTACCCTTGAAAGGGTTTACCGTTGCGGCACAGTCGGGGAATCAAACCCCAGTTCCACAGATAATTTATAAATTGTACAGTTATAATAACAGTTTAAAAAATTTTGGTCAAATTTATTTGTCCACAAGTGATTTTATGGTATATACACTGGACTAGTAATAACTTTAAAAATATTATCTATTTTTTTTACAATAAATTCAAATTTATTTTTGGTAGGCATTTCGGCTTCCGTAGAACCACAACAAGGCCCTCTTTCAAAAAGTGTGCCGTCATTATTTAAAAATTGTACTACAAATTTAAATTCATTAGGGTTGATTTCTTCTTTACTAATTATTTTTTTTATTTTTAAACATTGCCAACCATTGTTTTCACAACCATATTTAATTAGTTCGGCATAGTTGGTGGGGTTTGTATCTGGATTCCAATTTTGTAAAGTTTCATAACCATGGCCGTTGTAAATGGTGGTTTTGACATATTCTTTTTGATTTAATAAATCAAAATAATGAACTAATGTTAATTCCGCTTGTTCTTGGGTAGTTTTATTTTTTAAATTATTTTGGAATTCGGTGTCAGAAGTGTTGGATAGTGTAGGTTGTGTAATAGTTGAAGTGTTTTCGGATTCTGGTGCGGGAAGGGGAATTTGTACAATTGGTTTACTAACAATTCCACATCCCGGCAAGATAATTATTACTGTTGCGGCCAGCAAGAAGAATATTTTTTTCATATTAATTATTTTTTAAGTATATTTCGTATAATGGGGCGCGCTTATGCGATGTGCGTCAGTATATGGGTGTAGCGAAGAGGAACAGCATACACGCTGTTATATGATGTAATAATATATTCTTAATTCCGAGCCACAGCGAGGAAAATGTAATCGGGGCATTTTTATTTTGAAATTTTTCGTTGTCTGGTTCTGTTTTTCAAATATCGTTCGATTGCTCCTTTGGAAGTTAACCAATCACGACCCTCTTTGTATGCTTCTAATTTTCCTTGTCTTGCAAGCAGGTTTAGGTATTTGGCGGAAAAAGGCGTGGTTTTAGATATTTCAGTCAGCGATACAAATTTTTCTTGTTTTGTGGTGGCAGGTGTTAAAGTTTTGAGATAAATATCAAGCGAGCGTTCTATAGATTGAGCGACAAATTTGATCAGCGGTTCATATTTGCCTTTATCCGCTTTATCCAGCACATCATAATATTTTTTCCGGTCGGTTTTCATAATTACCACGAGTGGATACCCAGCTTGCATCAAAAACAAGTTCATCGTCAAGCGTGCTGTTCTGCCATTACCGTCAAAAAATGGATGAATGTAAACTAATTTATGATGTAGTAAAGCAGAAAGTTCAACAATATTCAGCTTGTTTTTTTGTGAATTTAGTAAAGTAATTAAATCTCGCATTAAATTTGGTACTTGTAGCGCATCTGGCGGGGTATGGTCAGCACCGCCAATAATTACATTCGCGTTTCTGTACCGACCAGCCCACTCCTTATCGGTTTCCTGTAGAATAATTTGATGTAAATTTTTTATAAGCATTTCAGAAACAGTGTGTTTTTTGTCTTTGTCTATTAAGTCATATAAATATTCCAACGCAGCATGGTGGTCTTTTGCTTCTAAGTGATCCTTTAATGGCTTTCCTTTCACTGTTAAGCCTTCGTTAATAACCAAAAATGTCTCTTTTAAAGTTAAAGAGTTCCCTTCAATTGCGTTTGAATTGTAAGTCATTTCAATTTGAAATTTTTCTCGAAGTTTCTGCACCGCAGATTTTGGCAGGGGACGAAGTTTGTTGAGTTTTTTTAGTTTCTCTTCCAAACGAGCTTTTACAATTGGTGATAGATAAGTCATAAGAAAATGTTTAATATGGTTTAGTTAAGTATTTACAGTATACCATATTAAGGAATTATGGTCAAGTTTTAGATAAAAATCGGTTTTTTGCCTGTTCGCACAGGCGAAAAACACCTAAACCCCCTGTAAAATCGTATGGAAAAATTTTGTTTCGCTTCCTTTGATCGTCAATCAATCGTTAATCATCACGGGAAAATATAAAAAAGGATAAAAAATTTATTTCGTACAACGTACGCGTGTATCTGATGTCCGCCCTGGGCGGATATGGGTGAGCGACAGCGGGAGCGAACCAGATACACGCTGCTGCCCGACCCGAATGACACGGAGCGTAGCGGAGTGCATGAGAGCGCAGCGGGGGAACGTACACTTTTCTCTTTCGTTATCTCACTATATTTTGAATTATATCAAACAAAACAAAATTTTTTCAATCACGCGACAGGGGACAGAGGGGAATTAAAGGGGTGAATGTCCCCTGGAGCTACTCACTTCTGTTTTTCTTTTTTAGGTACAACCAGTAAAATAAGTGCTGTACTTATGAAAATAAAACTATCAAATGTTAAGATTTTCTAAAATGCTACCCAGTATTGATATTTAATAGCTTCTCGGTATAGAGTTTCTTTTTCAAATGAAGAAACGTTATCACTTAAATATTGTAAAATAACATATTGGATTTTGAAAAGTTGCGTAGCAATTTGGGTGAAGACTGCAAATCCGAACTTCAAAATCCGTGTTATGTGGTGAGACTGCAAGGCGAACGAGGGAGCGAAGCAATCGACAGTATGAAGCAGGGTTTGATTATTTGTCATTTATTTTTGCTTTATATTTGAGATACCTTACAATACCATAAATAAATAATACAACCCCAAAAAGTATTGAAACTAAAGCTAACGTCATAGAATATGCTGAAGGAACAAATTTGATTAGAAATGCTCCTAAACCTAAAAATGCAAGTGCGGTTCTCCAGTATGCTAAAAGCGTTCTTTCATTCGCAAGATGGGTTCTGTCTTGGGCTAAATAATCTCTCCTTGTGTATATTTCTTTCATATTTTATCTTTAAATTATTTATCGTTTATCAAACTTGAGTAATATTGTACATTGTTTCTCGATATCTGATGTTTCAATGAAGTGAAACGGAATCGAAATGTGGCTTTAGCCCTTGCGGATATCGAGTGTTGGGCGATGTTATTAAATCAAATTTTTTGTTCCTTTTGCTATAATAATTTTCTTGGTTTCAATAATATACCAAAGAAAGCAACAAGCGAAAGAGCAGACATAAACAAGAATAATGCCTTAAAGCCAAAATTATTAACAATTGATCCTCCGGCAAGTATCCCTGCCGCGGAAGTCAAATTTGCGATTAGTGACCAGTTGGAATATTCTTTGATGTGTTTATTTTTGTCCAGATGATCAGCAAACAATGCGTTGAAAGAAGGTGTGCCGAGCGATTCACCAAAACCTAATAAAATTTGAACCAACACTAATGACGTCAAATTGTGGACAAAAATCAACAAAATCCAACTCAATATTCTAACAATATATCCAGTAAGCAGTAAATATTCTTTTTCTTTTATTCCGTCACCTTTCCTGGAAACTATGTATGTGAATATTGAAGTTGAAACAAGAAACGCTGCCCATGAAATACTCACGGCCGTCACACCGTCGACAAACTTCACAACATAAATAGCATACAATGGACCGAGCATGGCAGCGGCACCTACAAATATTCCATTGTACAGGAAAAGGGCTCTCAGAGCTTTGTTATTCATATAATTAAAAAATTTGATTTAATAATTTCGTCCAATGGGGCGCGCTTATGCGACGTCCCGTCAGACCAGAAGCCCACAGGCTTATGGGATGGCGGGATGTAGCGACCCACAGTCACGAGCGGAGCGAGTGATGGAGCGCAACAACGCTGGAAGCGCGCCCCATTGTGACGGAAATACACGAGCTCGCGCGAGTGATTCCGTCACAACGTTTACGCATCATCTGAAGTTTTCATCCCGACTTAGCAGTATAAACTTTTGCTTTCAGACAATGCTTTGTATTATTATCTCCGCCTAAACTTTCATCAAAACTAAGGGATGAAAATTTGGGTCGAGAAAATTTTTTACTCCCTATTAATTCTAATAATGAAAAATTTTGGAGCCAGATATGCGTTGTTATCTGATGTTTTTTGTCCCTTCGTGTTAAATATCGCGTTGGTAGTATAAAGTTTCTTGGCCATATATTTCTCCTCGCCTACTTTCCTTAAAACCACGCGACTCATATAATCTTTGTGCGACAATTTGTTTTATCGATGTATCCAAAAGCAATTTTTTGTAGCCTAACTCTTTTGCTTTTTCGATTAGCTTATCCAAAATTAAGGCGCCGATTCCCTTGCCCTGAAGCTCAGGCTTAACTCTCATTCTTTTTATTTCGGCAGTGATGTCATCTACTTTTCTCAAGGCGCCCATGCCTACTACTTTATCATCAATTATGGCTACAAAAAATTCTCCGTCACTATCAATATATTCTTCCCGAATCTTTTTCAGGTCTTGGTCAAGCTGTTCTCTGGCTTTTGGATCATCGATAAAACTTTCGGATTGTTTCAAGCCCTCAATATGGAGATTGTAGGTAGCCTCTTTGTCTTTTTCCTCAAATTGTCGCAGTTTTATATTTTCCATGTTAGTTGCGCTAAGGGACAAAAAATTTCAGATAATGGGGCGCGCTTATGCGACGTCCCGTCAGACCAGAAGCCCACAGGCTTATGGGATGGCGGGATGTAGCGACCAGTCACGAGCGGAGCGAGTGATGGAGCGCAACAACGCTGGAAGCGCGCCCCATTGTGACGGAAATACACGAGCTCGCGCGAGTGATTCCGTCACAACGTACGCCGATATGCGAAGTTTTGGCCTTTTCTTTTCGTCCACAGACACATCTTGACATTGTTTTAAAGATATTATACAATATATTTAGAAAAAGGCTTTCGGCCGTGGTTTATACACCACACTTAGCGGAGGGTCTTTTTTTATTTTATTCCATACCACCATCTGATGGAAATACTGAAATCAAAAACTTTTGATCTTTTTTCTTGTCTTCCTTGATTTGTACATAAAATAACTCATTCTCTGCAGTAGTGCCATAAAAGCGATGAAGTATTTCGCCTTGTTTGTTTGGGTTTTCCTTTGTTTTTGGTTCAAAGTGTGATTTTTGGATGAGTTCAATAGCACAAGCGAAATACTTCATGCGTCTGACTCTATCCCGCCAGTTAGACTTTTCAAATAGATGATGCCAGAACAAATCAAGGAATATCTTATCTTTATTAAAATACGCCGACCTAACATATACTCGGCGTTTTGTTTTCTTTTTGATTTCGGTATAAAGGCCGAAAGCCGGTCCGTGTACTTCGTGAAACTGTGTGCCAGGAAATTTCTTTATTTTAGTTTTATATACTTGCATAGCACATATATTTTACCATTTTATCACCCAAAAGAAAAGGCCAAAATTTGGGTGAAAAAAATAGTGCCACCATTAAAATTCAGTGGGCACTATTTTTGAACCGCATATCGGCTGTTATCGGATGTATTGCTTTTTCTTTTTTTCTTACAAAATACTTTTAAGGGACTGGGCGAGCGCCGACGTGGTGTCGGCCTCGCCCGTGGGACGTCATGTGTGTTCCTCCTCGACGATCGGCTGTTCACCAGCCGTCTCTTCCTCGTGATGGCACGGTTCGTCCCCCCTTTGAGGATAGTACTCTCGTCCGCAGATTCGACATCTGCAGGGCGACTGTACGGCTTCCTCGTACGCGCGTAGCTGGTCCATCGCGGCTCGGCTGTGCATATTGCACCTTTTTTGGTTGACAGTCCCTTAAAAGTATTTTGTCAAAAAGCAATATTTCCGATAACGTTTCCCGATGAAGCGAAGTTTCAATTCTTTCTTCATTATTACAGTTAATAAAGAAAAGAAAGAATTGAAATTTGGGTCGGAAGAAAATTTTACTCCATATTACTATAATTAAGGAAATTTTCTGGAGCCGCTTATCGAGGTGTTAAGTGATGTATTGCTCGGGCGGTTCTACTCCACAAACTTATTAGAAAGCAAAAACTCTTT
>LBSX01000010.1 GCA_000990355.1 Candidatus Magasanikbacteria bacterium GW2011_GWC2_37_14 | reverse complement strand
TTATTCAAATCTTTTCGTGTTTCAGAACATCAAACAATTTAATTCATTTGACCAACGGTGTGGATAGATTTGGGGCTCATCTATTGATTGGAAAAGACTCTTCCTTTAAGCTAAAAGCTGTGCTATAATGTTGTTATTCACTAAATTAAGTGTTTTTTATGAAAAATTCAGTATTTCAAGAAATAACTGAGGAAGTTAAGCATTTTATAGACTCCATAGGAGATGCGGTAATTGTTTTAGACAAAAATGGTAATATTTTAAACTACAACAAAGCTCTTAGTAACATTTTAGGCTATAAAAGCAATACAAAACTAACTGGCAAACAAGCCCTGTCACTACTCTGCCCTACAGATGGCAATGGTACACCTATTACCAAAAAAAATGCTGCTCTTTTTAAATCAATAGACAAAGGAAAAAAAGTAATTAATGCCACACGTCAATTTATTAAAAAAGACGGTTCTTTTATTTGGGCCACTATTACCACTACTCCACTTAAAGACCACAAAAATAGAGTAGAAGGAGCAATTATTATTATTCGTGACATAACCAAAGAAAAACAACAAGAAGAATATCGTACTGATTTTTCTCATATTGCGAGCCACAGTTTAAGAACTCCACTTGGCAATGTAATGTGGGCTATTGAGTATCTCTTGGGTGGTAAACCAGGTTCTATAAACAAAAAACAAAAAAATTATTTAGATGATTGTTACAAAACTCTAAAAAACATGAACCGCCTAGTCAACGACTTATTAAACATTTCCAATATTCCATACAAAAAAATAAAGCCAAATTTACAAAAAATTAATTTGGAAGAAATTTATAGTAAAGTTTATAATGATCTGCAATACTATGCCAAGGCACACAATGTGACTATAGAAATAAATAAAGATCAAGAGAAGTATTTTATAAAAGCCGATGAGAACCATAGTCGTACTATTTTACAAAATATTATAGAAAATGCTATTCGTTATTCTTTTAGTAAGGACAATATAAAAATAAATCTAAAAAAAGATGGGCAATATATAATATTTTCTTGCACAAATAAGGGTATAGGTATACCCGAAGAAAAAAAGAAATTTATTTTTGCTAAATTTTTTAGAGCAGGCAATGCTGTAAACAAAGAAGGAGACGGTACAGGCTTAGGGCTATATATTACCAAAGAATTAGTAACCTTAAACAAAGGAAAGATATGGTTTGAGAGCGTTGAAAACAAAAATACAACTTTTTTTATAAAATTTAAGACTTACTAATATATGAAAATTAAAAAGAAAATACTAATAGTTGAAGATGATTCTTTTACTATTAAATTATACACACGATTACTGTCGGACGAAGGCTTTGAGGTGATAAGTACACCAGCTGCCAACGAAGCCTGTGGTTTGGCCAAAAGAGAAAAACCAAATTTAATTATTATGGATTTAATGTTAACCGACGGTAATGGCTTTGAAGTAATCAAACAAATACGCAAAGAAACCAGTCTTAAAAAAATTCCAATAATTACTCTTTCTAACCTGGGGCAAGAAACAGATATTGACGAAGCCCTTAAAAAGGGCAGTAACAAATACTTTGTAAAAAGTAACACCAGATTCGAAGAAGTGGTAAAAGCAGTAAAAGAACTAATATAAAAAAAATCCCGATTAATTCGGGATTATTTTTTTACATGTTCTACAACCTCAAAATGCAAGTTTTATCAATTTAACTTAAAACCTTCCACAACTTTAACAATCTCTTCGCCAGTAACCGCATCAGTGGCTTTAATTGTTATTTTGGAACTTAAATCTGTTTGCGAAGGATTAAGCGTGTTTAAAACAAAAGCAAATTGCAAAGCCACCACATCTAAATCTTTGGGTAGTGTTTTAATTTTCCAAACTAAATTTTTCTTTTCTTTATCATAATTTACTTCTCCAGCTGGTACTACTAATTTATCATCCTGCCAAAGCAAATCCCCATACCAATTACCACTAATTTCTACATCTTTAAGATCATGAAAAGAATTGTTCAAGATCCAACTAATTTTATAATAATCTTTATTAGTACTATTTTTTATTTCTTCTTTTCTACTTTCAAAAGATAAATCCGAATTAATTACCATTTTTATTATTCCTGTGCTCAAAACTTTTTCCTCATCAACATTATATTTTACTTCACCCCAAACACTAGCTAAATAAGAAGTAAATTGTGATAAATCTACATTTTTCCCAGTTTTAAATGGCAGACTAATATCTATTCTAACTTCTTTATTTGATGCCAAACTAGTCAAAATGCCAATATTTTTAGAACTCCAAGCAATTACCCCTTTACGAGTATTATCATTAACTTGTTCACCTGTTACTTCGCCATCGGCTATATCGGTCAAATTACTCCAATCCAAAATACTTTTATTATTAAAAGAAGGAGCCTCAAAAAACAAACGTGGCTGTAAATTTTTTAAAGTTAACGAACCAATATTTTTTAAAACCAAACTAACATTTAAATCGTTTTCGGGACTTAAAGAAAAATCTTGTGTGGCGCCATTAATTGCTAGTGATACTGCCAATTCGTTTTTTAATATTTTATAAGCTATTTCTTTTTCCAACCACACAAAACCTTCACCAGTCCTTTTTTCATCTGGCCAAGAAATTAATTTGAATTTTATTTTACTAGCGTCTTCTCCGTTACTATTAAAAGACCCTTTTATTTTTATTTGCAATGCTTCAACAATTTCTGGTAAATCCCAAGTATTTTTAATTTTTGGATTTGGCGAAATACTGCTGGTTGTATAACTAAATACTCCTGCACTATCCAAAACTAATTGTAAATTTTTTATTGGGGTAGCTGGCTGACTTAAATTTATTATTAACTCAACTTCACTGCCAGCTGCTACTTCGCTCGGTCCTTCAATATTTACTTCCAAAGGTAACGAATTTATTTCTGAATTAAAAACTATTACTTTTTGAAACTCAGAATTAAAATTACTAGGATAATAATTTAAAAAGGCTCGAAGCGACTGTTTATCATTAAAATTACCATTTAAATACCCTGTAATATCTACAAAACCACTTACACCGCCTTGTATATTACCCAAGTCCCAGGTATCCTGCTGTTCATTGGTAGGATTAACACTGGCTTCTTTAAAAACAAAACCAGCTGGATAACGTACTTCCAAATTAGTTTTATTTAAAACAATATTTTGTGCATTGTGATAATTAATACGATAATGAACTAAAGAACCGGCCACCACTTTTTCTTGGCCACTAATTTCCAAAACTACGTCATCTTCACTAAACTTGGCATTACCTGGTAATACAAAAAAACCTACCCAAGCCACTACTGCCAAAAAACTACAAGAAAAAACCAACCAAAACAAGGCTCTTAAAAAACTTTTTTGTGGCTTTTTTTCAAAATTCCCCATATTCGGCATAGAACCATCGCCATTTTTATAAATTTCCTTTAACTCCCTATTTAATTTGCTTATTTCCAAACTAGGCTCAACAGCCTCTTTTTTAATTACTTTTTTTCTAACTTTTTTGGGAATAACTTCTATTTCGGTATTTAAAGACAAGCGACTAAATTTTCTATTTGTCATATATAAAAAATCATTTATTTATTTTTTCCATTACCAAACCAAATAATTGGTCCGTTTTTAAATTAGTATTATATTCAGCCCCATTGGCCGCTAAATTTAAATCGTCATTCAAAGTCCAAGCTGGACGCCATTGACCAGGATAAATTACTCTGGTAGAAAAATCAGCATTAATACCTGACTGTTTTTGTATATATAGACTATACTTGGAACTCAAATTACTTTTGCCAACAATTAATTCTTTAAGACCAACCAAAGACAAAGAATCTTTATTACCCTGCAAATTTAATTTAAAAGGTAAACGATAAGTAAAATACACGCTACCAGCTTCACCTGGTTTTACCATTAACCAATTTCCAAAACTAGTTTTGCCAAACTCTTTAACAATACTCGTACCAGAATTACTATCAATTTTTTGTTCAACTTCATAATTAACTAAATCCAGATCATCTTTATACCAAGTTTCGGGAACTCGAAATGCGCTTTCTGGTGGATACACAAAACCACCAGCTGCCAAAAGTTCCGAACCTTCTGGCACGTAAACTCTTAAATACTGTATATTGTTAACTCCGTAAAACATTTCTCCTGGGATTCCCAAATGTTTACGATGAATAATTACTGTGTCAATTATTGAACCGTCTTCTTCTACCACTGCCTGATGTTCTATTACTTGTTTTATTTTAGCATCACTTTTTTGCCCTTGTAAATTAGTACCAAATACTGCCAAATAATCTTGATTAGTATTGGTTTGGACTATTTCTCCAGTCCAATTAAATTCTTGAAAAAGTTTTTCTACTTTTTCATCATTAAAATAAACTTGAATTTCTTTTTGAGCCAAGGCTTGATGAAGCTCGGTTAATAAAAGCACAGCATTAACTTTGTCTAAATGACTAAATTTATCCAAAAATTGCCCTGCCAAATCACCTAAAATCGCTTTGGGCTGATTAATTTCTTTATCATAATCTTTTTCTACTTTATATTGCAAAGTTGCCAAAGCATTGTCACTATTCAAGATTAAATTATTATTTTCATTGACTACCGGCCCTAAAATTTTTAATAATCTTTCCAAAACACTAGCGTTAATAGTTATTACTCCATCTACTGTAGTATTACGTGCTTTATTATAAAACCAAGCAATTTTTTTTGCCGAAGCAGGAAAATCTGGAAACCAATTCGCATCCTGAAATTCCCAACGGGTATTGGATAATTGTAGTGGCAGAGGTGGTTTTAAATATTCATTCAATTGACCTTGTAAATCATAAGATCCTCCTCCAGGAATATCCAAATTTAAAATTTTTCCTTTTTGAATATCCAGCACAGCAAAACTACCCATAAAACCACCCGTTGGCCGCAATTCCGCTTGATTTTGAAAGACAAGTAAATAACGACGTAAATCTTCTCCGCCAAAAACCAAATTTAATGAATCAGACAAACTAACCAAATTGTTAAAATCATTAACCAAAGCCGTAAACAAAACTTTAAAATCATTGAACGATTTTTGATAATCTAAAGGTAAAATTCTAGGATCAACATCTGCTAGTTTATTTAAAGCATTTTGGTATTGAACTGTAGCACTTTGTAAATGATCAGTTAATATTGTTAATCTGTCAGTTAAGCTTGAAGTGCTATTATTTACCTCACCAATCCCTTTCATTAAATAAGTATTACCCAAAGCCAGATAATGTCCGGCAGTTAATAAATTTTCTCTGCCATTTATTTCATCGCCAACAATTGGCAGTAACCCAACTACATATTGTAGTAATTGGTGTTCATTCTGCAAAATATTATCTGCTTCGCCAAATGCCTTTAAAGCAGAATTTAAATCTGCTTGTGCTTGTAAAATATTATCTTGCATTGCTGCCACAGTTGATGATTTTAAAGACAAAAAAGCATTGGTACTTTGAGCAGTTACTTTAGCACTAGTATCTTTTACACTGTTATAATAAGCGATTGCCGGAAAAGGCAAGCTGGCTAAAAAAAATATTAAAACAACCGCATAAGCAAAACGTTTGGAAGTAAAAAACTTTTTTATAGTTTTTAAATTATCTAATAAAACTTTTATTTTCCCTAAACCAGCGTCTCTTAAATTTGCCAAATTGTAACCAATATTTAATTTTGGTAATTTAATTTTATTGACTCTGTTAAATCTTACCACTGGCGATTTAACAGGGTGAACTGTTTTCTTTTCATTTGCTTGTTTAACCATTTTACCTAAATCTGCCACTTGCCAAGAATAATCTTTTTTATTTTCTGTAAAACCTGGTAAACTGTTCCAAACATGTTGATTTTCTTCTTTTTTAAGATTAACCACGTGTTGTGAATGAAGGTGTTCTGGGTGAGCTTTAATTAAGACTGATTTAATTGGTTTAGATAATTCAATATTTTGCTTTAAATTAGCAGTATTTTCAACCTTACTATTTTTTATTAATAACAAACATTTGGCCCGATTATGGCCGGTCTTCCCACAAAGTTTACAACGTCTAATTTGTACCACTCTTTTTCGCAACATTTTAAAATGAAGAAATAATAAATTTGTTTTTTGGCTAAAACTAGATAAAAAACAACTTTATTAATAAGTACAAATATTATAGCATATTTATTACTATCTATAAACAAAAACACCCCTCTAAGGGTGGATAAGCAAATACACTGTCATTCTGAATTTATTTCAGAATCCCTTACTGCACGACAAATAAACTCTTACTGTTTCTTTAACTAATTTATCCCAACTAAATCTCTGTAAATTTTCTTTGGCGTTTTTTTGTAATTCAAAACGAATATTTTCATCAGTCAAACCAATATTAATAACATCTGCCATTTGTTCATAATTATTTGGATCAAAGTATAATACTGATTCACCCAAAATTTCTGGTAAACACGAAGCACTGGAAGATACTACTGGCACGTTATATTGCTGAGCTTCAAGTGGTGGTAAACCAAAACCTTCGTAAAGAGATGGAAAAACATAAAGTGAGGCATGTTGATACACTTCTACAAGATCTGAATCAGAAAGATAGTCAGTGAAAATTACACTGTCATTGCGAGCCCTGCCCGAGCAGGGCGTGGCAATCCCTTGCTTCACTGTGATTGCTTCGTCGCTTTGTAGCTCCTCGCAATGACAAAGAATTTTTTGATAGAAAAAATTATTCTTGCCAACTAAAACTAATTGGTAATCACCACTATACTTTTCTTCAAATATTTTCCACGCTTTTAAAAGGCCTGCTAAATTCTTATGTGGATAAGCATTACCAACATACAAAACATACGGCTTGTTTATTTTAAATCTCTCCAATTCATTTTTACTCCTTACTCCTTGTTCCTTATTCCTTTCAAACGGCGCCTGATATGACACAACCATCTTTTCCAACGGCACGCCCAGTGTTTGATTAATATCTTGTTTGGTAAATTCACAAGTGACAATAATTTTCTGGGCCCGACGAACGGCATGACGCAAAACAATTCTATGTACCAAATCTTTTAGCCAGTAAACAACTGGTCCATGAGTACTCGCCTCTTGGCGAGGATAGTGATACATAATCAAATCATGCACAGTCACGACAAATGGTTTATTATATAACAGTGGCACATTCCAATGTGGAAAATGCATTAGGTCTATTTTTTCCTGATCAATTATTTTTTTAAACTTTATCTGTTCTTGCCAGCTATACCAAGGTATATTCACTTTAACAATTTTAAAGTTTCCTCCCCTTGATAAGGGGAGGATTAAGGAGGGGTCTTTAGCAAACAAGATATATTCATTCTCTTTATCTTGTTCCACCAAACCCAAAACCAACTGCTCTACATAGCGCCCTAGCCCGGCTTGTTGTGAACCATACATTCTGGCATCAATACCTATTTTCATATAGCTATAATTTATCACAAATCAACAAAAAATCAACCCCTCCGACAACTATTTACTAATCTAAACCATTAGATTATACTTGTGTATATAAACAAACTTTATGACACCACTTCAAACTATTCTTGAAACAATTCAAAAATTGGTCACAAAACCATTAGATTTTTATGGTATACAAGAACAAGAGATAATTTTAAAAAATACTTTATCAGCAATAAACTCTCTCAAACAAGCTTTAGAAAGCAAAAATCTCACCACTACTCATGCTCACAAAGCTATAAAAAAAACAGAAATGGTATTGCTGGAAAAAATTGATGAGGTTGAATTTATCCAAGCACTGGGTAATGTTATTGATATTTATTCAAATACTCCACCACCAAATATCCACGTTGAAGAATTATTAGAGAAGATAAACAAAATATTTACAAAAACCAAAACAGCAATAATAGAACATCACGTTTTATTAGAAAAATTAGAGGACAGAACAAAAAAACTATCCCCAGAAGAACAAGAAAAAAATGATAAAGAAACTATCCAAAAAATCGGCATTTTTTATGTTTTAGAATACACCTTACAAGTGCTCCACGAATTTACTTGCTTGGATGACAACAGTAAACAAAAATTACTTACAACAGGATTACAAACCAAAGCTGGTAATCTACCAGCATACTATCCTTTAGAAAATACTTTTCGCAAAGAACTGTGTTATAAAATCTTTAACCCAGAAATACGTCACCAATTATTAGCAGCCTTTTACAAACTAGAAGAAGATTTTTATAGTGAAGATTTAAAAAAAGTATTTTTAGCTTTAAAAGAATTTAATCTAAATATTTTAGAAACTTTTTCAAAGTTTGGATTAAAAAAGTTTCAAGGAATGTTATACAAACCGTTTGGAGATAGTTTGCCTGTTTCTGAATTAATCAAAAAAATAAAGGAATTAAAATAGCTATGGAGAGAGATGAAGAAATAGAACAAATCACAAACCCTGAATTACATCCAACCGAAAAACAACCTCGTTCAACTTCTAGCCAAGCAAAGGCTCAAGAAAAATTAGCAACCGAGGCACTTTTTGAATTGGAAAAGATAGATCAACCAATAACGGAAATGGATATTACAACTAAATATCGCGATTTATCTTCGGACATAGTAGAAGAATTGTGGCAAACCACGAATCCAGCTGAAATAAAAAAACGCCAAAAATTTTTGACTTACCTTAGAGGGAAAGAAAAACAACCAATGTCAAAGTTCGAAAATGTCGAATCACCAATAACAGAACAAGACATCCCAACCAAGTATCGCGGAATGTCTTCTGAAATTGTACAAGAACTCTGGGGAACCACAGACCCAGAACAAATCAAACTGCGACAGAGAATTTTGGATTATCTTAGGCAAAAAGAAGGTCATTTACCAATCAAAAAAGACAACAAAACAACGCTTGAACAGGTAAACATGGTTATTGACAACAACAAAAACAAGATAGCATTAACAAAACTACAAGAATTTTTGAGGGGAAGAGCCGCTAAAAGTAAAAATCCCCACCTCTACCACGAACTTTTTGAAGAAATAGCTAAAAAAAATGACAAAAATAATATTGCGTCTCTACTCATAACCGAAATATATTCAGAAAAGAGAATTGCTGAATATCCCTTATCACCAAATTACAAAGAAACGTGGGAATACGCCCTTAATAATACAAATATTAAAAATAGAATTGAAAAAGATTGGTTATACAGAGGTAATTTTAAAAATGGTGAAAGTTCTACGGAAACAAGAGGTAGTCTTAATATTATTGTAAATGAAGAATCTATCAAAGAATTGGATGCTCTAATTCAAAATGGCGTTATAGATGCTAACTACAAATTTGGCCGTCCAGACACACAAGCAGCGGCAGAAGCACGCCACGATGCAATAACAATATACTTTCTCAAAAAACCAACAGTGGAAGCTCTATCGGCCTTATCAGCTTTAGCAAAAAAATATTTTAGAGGAGATAACCTACTCGGGAAAAAAGTATCTTCTGGATTTTTTATGTCTGAAATTGGTTCAATCCAAGATTTACATGCAAAAAATTTGGCAGAGCAACTAAAAAATATTGACCCCGAGATTGGTAGAGCAGTTGATAATTACTTGGTATCGAATCGAGGACAGGAAGACAAAAAAGAACGATACGCCATGTCAGAAGCACAATTTTATGCCACAAAAGAAATGCTTGAATTATTTGGGATAGAAATTAGTTACGACCAAAATACTGGATTTAAAATTTCTAAAAAAAATTAACTCATTAATTTAAAATATATGGTAAACACACCAAATCCAAACGATCCCGATATACAAGAAGCATTACGACTAGCCAAAGAAGTAGCTGAAAGACCAGAAACAAAAGATGACAGAAACCATAATACAATAACAGCAGCCCACATCGCAGAAACAAAAAAACGATTAGGATTAGAACAAGATGCAACAGACACCTTGGCCGATTTAGAAAAATAAAAATAATTATTTTAAATTTAAAATAAATAACCCATTTTTGTGGGTTATTTATTTTAGCTTTTTCATCATTTAATTATGTAACAACTTAATAAATTCTCCCGCACTTTTTTGCCGATTAAACTCTTTTGAAACCTCAAATTCTTTCTCAATCATTTTTTTTCTTAAATCAATATTCTCCAAAATTAACTTCATATTTTCTGCCAGTTCTACCACATTGTGCGGATTAACATAGCAAACAGCATCACCACCCACTTCTGGTAATGACGATCGATTAGAAGTAATTACTGGCACTCCACAGGCCATGGCCTCCAAAACCGGAATACCAAAGCCTTCATACAAACTTGGAAATACAAATAAACTAGCATTTTGATAAAGTACCTGTTTTTCTTCATCATCAACATAACCTACATACTTAACATTTGGGGTATCCTCAATTAAATGCATTAGTTTTTTATTCTTCCAACCAGGTGCACCAGCAATAACAAGCGAAACCCCTCCCAACCCTCCCCTTGTAGGGGAGGGAAAGCCTGCCTGCCGGCGAGGCAGGGGTGAGGTCTGTATTTTTTGATATGCTTCAATTAAAGTCTCAACATTTTTCCTCGGTTCTAAAGTTCCCAAAAATAAAATGTACTTTTCTGGTAAATTATATTTTTTTCTTATATCTTCTGCCTTATGCCCTATGCCCAATGACAACCCTGGTCGTAAAATTTGTATTTTGCTACCTTGCCTACCGGCAGGCAGGTCTACTATCTGATAACTGTTCACAATGTCATGTTTAGTATTTTCCGATGGCGTTAAAATAATATCTGCTCGTCGACATTGTCTTTTTGGATTTAAAATTTTATAGGCCAAACGCCATTTAAAAGGAAAGCACTCTGGCAAGATAACGAAGGATAAGTCATGAATGGTCAAAATTTGTTTAATTTTTCTAGAAAGACAAGTGTAATGCAAATTAGGTGAAAACCAAACGTCTAACTTAACTGGTGCAAATTTATCCAATTTGATTAATCTTAAACTTAACAACAAATTAAAAAATTTATTCGGCCAATGTTTAATTATAAAATGAAGATTTTTTTGTTGCCACTTTGGTATATAAACAGATATATCCTGGTAAGAATTATAAAACAAAAAATATTGATTAATTTTATCAATTTCAAAAATAGCGTTGAGAAGCCCATAAGTATACTCCCCAACGCCGGTACGATTTTTATCCATTAAACAGCGGATGTCTACGCCAATCTTCATACTATTTAATTTCTAATTCACATTGATTCAAACCTTTTTTAAACTCCTCCCAATGGTCTTCAGTATATTTTTTTATTTTGTCTTTAAAAGAAGCAACAGAAAAATGCTCAGCAAAATTACGAATTTTGGCACTATCCCAATTTTCGTGATTAAAATGAAGTACAGTATCTAATAATGTTTCCCAAGTCTGATTTTTAAAATATACCCCAGTTTCACCATGAATTACCGTTTCGGTTGCCCCACCCACTGGATAAGCAATTACGGGCCTGCCAGCGGCCATTGATTCTAGTGGTGTAATGCCCAAATCTTCTATTTGAGGGTGTAAAAAAGCTTTGGCTCCACTCATTAACTCGGCTTTTTCTTTGTCAGACACTCCCCCCAAAAATTCGATATTCGATCTGGCCATTTTTTTAAGTTTGTTTAATTCTGGACCAATACCAAAAATCTTTAATTTATAACCCAAACGATTAAAAACTTTTATTAACAAATCAAAACGTTTATATGGTACTAAACGCCCACCAGCCAAAAAATAATCCCCTACTTTGTCGGCAACTTTAAATTTATAAACATCTACTGGCGGATAAATTACTTCTGCCTCGCGACGATAATATTTTTGAATCCGATTTTTTACATTATATGAATTCGCAATAAAATGGTCCACCCGATCCACGCTCATTTTGTCCCACAAACGCAAACGATGAATTAATGGCGGTAAAAAAAATTTAACTAAACGATTATATTTTAAGTCTTCTAAATATTCATGGGTGTCTGTCCATAAATAACGAGTGGGTGTGTGACAATAAGAAATATGCAACGTTTGTGGTCTAGTCAAAATTCCTTTGGCAAAAGCCGAAGTGGAAGATAAAACCAAATCAAAATCATGTAAATTGTGACGTTCGGTGGCCAAAGGCATCCAAGGCAAATACCATTGATATTTGGTTTTACCATAGGGTAATTTGGCAATAAAAGATTCACGAATATCCGCTTCCTTAAAATCTTTAATTTTTTCTTTATCATGAAATAAAACAAAAATTGGCGCTTCTGGCCAAATTTCATGAAACGCTTTTAAAACTCTTTCTGCTCCTCCATCTTGAGCCAGAAAATCATGTACCAAAGCAATCTTCATAAAGCACCTTTTCTTTTTAAAACCACAAAAGGAGTTTTAAGAAAAATAATTAAATCTTGAAATAAACTCCAACGTTCAATATACAAAACATCCAATCTCACCTCGTCGGCAAAACTCAAATCACTACGACCAGAAATTTGCGCAATGCCCGTAATTCCCGGTTTTAAAGTTAACACCTGACGTTCATGTTTTTTGTATTGTTCAACTTCTCGTGATTGATGTGGACGCGGACCCACAACACTCATTTCTCCAACTAAAACATTAAAAAACTGTGGTAACTCATCCAGACTCCAACGACGAATAAAACGTCCAAACCGAGTAACCCGAGGGTCATTGGCAATTTTATAAACTGGACCTGATTTTATACTATTTGTTTTTATTAATTCTTTTTCTTTTTCTTCATTTTTCAAACCCTGCACACCAAATTGAGTTCCTGTGGAATCTTTTTGGTACATGGAACGAAATTTTAAAGTTAAAAATTTCTTACCCCTAATTCCCACCCGTTCATTTTTATAAATTATCGGCCGACCAGTTTCCAATAAAATTATTAAACTTACCAAAAACATAATTGGCAAAGTTATTATAATTACCAAAATACTTATAAAAATATCAAATAATCTTTTGGCTACCCTACCCCAACCATCCAAAGGTGTACGTTTTAATTCCACAATTGGCATTCCTGCCAAAGCCGAAACTGTCATATTGGCGCTGTAAGTAGCAAATAAATCAGCCGAATATTTGAATGTTTTATGATATTCATTGCAGTAATCAATGGCGGCCAAAGTTTCTTCTTCACGTGCTCGTGGATTGATAAAAAACATTTCATCAACATTTAATTTAGTAATTTCTTCCTCTACACCTTTATTAAAACTAATAAACTCTGCCACTACATAATAACCTAATTTTTTGTTTTGTCTTAAAAATTGCACAATATTTTTGGCAATTGTTTCCTCGCCAATTACTGCCACTCGACGTAACCCCCAACCCAAACGATAAAGAATACCTTTAAAACCCCGCATTAAAATTCTGCCCAATGACACATAAACAATTGCCAAAACCCAAGAAGTGGCCACCAAAAAACGCGAATCAAATAATTGTTGAGAAAACAAAACATAAACTGCCACAACAGCTAAGCCAGTCGAACAAGCCAAAATTACCCGCGATAAATCTTTGGCCAATTTACGATTTGGATCTGTAGAATATAATCCCGCAAAAGCAAAAATGATCAACCATGCTAAACCAACCAAAAAAGCCACACTTAAAAAATCTAACAAAGTTAGTTTAAAAATCACTGGCCGAAGTTGAATCGCCCAATCACTAAAACGCAAAAAATAAGCAGAGATTGCCGCCAAAATTAACATTAAAAAATCCAAGGGAACTTGTAAAACCATTAAGATAATTTCTGATCTTTTCATAGGTTATCTGTCATTCCCGTGCAGACGGGAATCTAAAAATAATAACACTTCTATTTTAGCCAAAATATAGGTTTTAGTCAACTAAAATAACAAAACAAAAAACACTCTAAAAAAGAATGTTTTTTGCTGTTCATTACCTAGCTATAAGCCGAATTTTGTTGAAGACGATCATTTATCTTGATCTATTGTTACCAATAGATTCAAACCCTTCGATAAACTCAGGGTAATAACGAGCTAACTTTTCCAGTCTCCGCTCCGCTGCGCCTGGTAAACTACTTTTCTTTGTAAAGGATAAAATTAGTTTATCTGGCGCAACGAAGTGAAGTCAGGCTGCTCTTTCTCCAGGTAGGGCTTGCCGCGTCCCAATATCACTATTGAGAGAGTATAGTAGCTTTGATCTAGAACCAAAACCCCCATACACTTTTCACCTTTCCCCGCCTCATCGGCGGATAGTATTGTCTCTGTGGCGCTATCCCGTCCCGATTCCTCACGGATCGGGAGGTGGGTGTTACCCACTACCATTACCAATTAAATGGTTAGAGTTCGGACTTTCCTTCCCGACTGAGTCGGGACGATCATCCACTAGCTAATGAACTAGAGTATTATAGCACACTTTTGAGGATTTGTCAAGATACAAAAACCACACCATTTGGTGTGTTTTTTATTTTATACTCAAGTGCCCAAGGCGGGATTTGAACCCGCATGACTTGCGTCGCTACCACCTCAAGGTAGTGCGTCTACCAATTTCGCCACCTGGGCCTTGCCCTGAACCCTTGTTTACCACGTACCCCACGTGGTACTGTGGTGGTTTAGGGTTAAAACTTTCTATCTTTACCAACAATCATTTCTATACGACTACGCGCTAATTTAATTTTAATTTTTGTTTCTTTAGAACGAGAACCATCTGCTTCTACTACGAACGGTGTTTTACTACTAACTGTCATTTCTTCAAAAGGAAAAATGCTAGGTTCTTCGTAAATATTACGCCAAAACTTTTTTTGCAAAGGCTGTAAAAATGCTTCCAACTTTCCATCTTGGGGATGAATAATTTGCTGTTTATTTAAACTCTGTCCTTTCCAAATAAAAGGCTGTAAGTTACAAACTACCAATTCCATTTCATTTTTTGCCGATACCCGAAAACGTTCATCATATTCTACACTAATTTTACTCGGTGGTACATAAAGCTGAGAAACAAAATAACGATTATTAAACCAACCTACATCCAATTTTAATTTTCGTCTTTTGGCTAATACTTCGCAAGCACTCTCACCTATGGGTATTCCCAAAACTTGAGCAATACTATTGTTTTCCCCAACCGGCAAAAAACCAAACAACACTTCACAAGTAGCGGCCCGGGACAAGACATGCCCAAAAGTTTTGTCATTACCTACAATGACAATAGTCGAAATGCCTTTTCTTATTTCTTCATCAATTACTAATTTGGCATTGGTAAAATTCTGCAACCGGATAATCTTACCAGCAATACCAAAATCAGTCAAGCGTGTTTCCATGACCTTTATCAAATTATCATACTTTTTTTGACGAAGAAAATCGTCGTAAAGATAGACGTACATATTTGGCTTAATTAAAATTTATTTAAGCCTTTATTCCAGATTTACTGGTTCTTGTACTTCTACTTTATTTCTAATTCTTAAATTTGAAACTTTTTTATCTTCTTCCCCTTCTATACCTTTCATAGACACTTTACCCTGAAGCAAAGCTCCTGGGGCCACACTAAGTATTTTACAATCTATATCACCAGCAATCTGAGCTGTTTCGGATAGTTCCAAACGATCAGACACTTTTACGTTTCCTTTTATACTACCAGAAATTATCGCGTTGCCTGCTCGCACGTTAGCAAAAATTTGTGCTCCTTTTTCTACTACCAACATTTTGCTAGTTTTTACACTTCCAGAAACAGTACCCTTTACAATAATATTTCCTTCGGAGGAAAAATCTCCTTCCACATTTACTGAAGGGCCAACAACAGTCTCTACCTCATCGGCTGTTTTGTTGTCCAACTCAGTATTTAATACTGGCGATTCATAAGTGTTTTTCTTGAACATAAATATTAATTAAATTATTAACACTAATATAATACAATTTTTTAATTAAAAAAACAATAGCCTTATAAATTTACCACTGTCATACCTTTTTCATCTTTTAAATTATTTTTAAGACGCTTGTCCGGCAACCAAAAACCAAATTCACTACCCTGGCCAATACCAGAACTTCTGGCCCATACTCTACCCTCATGGCTTTCTATAAACTTACGACAAACAAAAAGGCCCAATCCTGTGCCAGTAACATTACTTCCTTGAACATTTTTTCCACGATAAAATTTTTGAAAAAAATTAAACTGGTCTTCTTCACCAAAACCCAAACCACTGTCTATTACTTTTACTTCAACCCCATTTGTATCTTTGTTCAATAAAATTTCAATATCACCTTGTGGTGTGTATTTAATAGCATTATCAACAAAATTAAAAACTACATGCCTCACTTTTTCAACATCCAAACTAATCAAATCAACTTCTTTGTTTTCTCGCCATTTAATTTCCAAGCCGTTGTCCTTTGCCCTAAGCCTTAATTCTTGTACCACACTACTAATTAATCCATTTATTTTACAATCTTCAAAAGAGTACTTAGTTCTTCCTTGTTCAATTCTAGAAACATCCAAAAACCCATCAACCAAAGAAACCAATCTTTCGTTGCTTTCGTCCATATTTTTAAGTATCACTTGCAATTCTTTACTTGGCTTACCATAGGCACCGTCAGAAATTAATTCCAGGTAACCTTTCATAATTGATAACGGCGTACGAAGTTGATGAGAAGCAATAGACAAAAACTCAGTTTTTTGTTGATCCAATTCTTTAAGACGTAAATTAGCAACTTTTAATTCTTCGGTCAATTTTTCCAAATTTTCTCTCTGTTCAACTTCTTTTTTTACTGACCTTACCAACCACCAACCAAATAAAGACACCAATACCAAAGTAATGGCTGTTAATATTCTATTAGTATTATTTCGAATAAAGAAAAATTGTGAACCAATCAAAATCACCATACCAAACACCAGGGCTTGGGCTGCTAATAATTTAAGGTTAAAAACTTTAAATTTAATTATTATATAAATTAAAAAGGCCATAAAAACCGGCATGCCAAACAAGCCATACTGCAAAATCTCCCAACGTCCAGTTAAACTACCAATTACATTGGCTCCAGAAAAAGAAGCTAAAAATAAAATTACCCCAATTGAAAATAAAAGTGTAATTTGTCTCTCTTCTTTTTTGGACAAAATCATTTTTCTTAAAAGATAAACAAACAACCACAAAAAAGAAAAAATTTCTAGAGAATAAAAATAATACACTAGTGGTCCTTGTTGGGCTTCACAATTCAAGGAGTTAAATTCGGAAATATTTAACTGTGTAGGAATTAAAATAACAAAAAAAGCCAATAAAATACCAAAAAATAATTTAAATGAAAAAGAAATATCTTTTTTATCTAAAAAAAGATAAGAAAAATACAGAGTACTAACAGTAACCAACATTTCTATAATATTAATTATTGACCAACTAAACATTATCTTTCTACTATCCATAAACAACCAAAGCGACAAATCCAAAACTGCCCAAAATAAAAAAGTAATAGAGATAAATAATAAAATTTTACTGGTTAACAATTTTTGACCTCTGGTCTTGAAATATATAAAAAAACCCAAAAAAGTTGCCATTAAAGCGGCCGGTATGTGGGAATAATAAAGTAAACGAGGAATCTCCACGTAACAATTTTCTATGTTAGTAATTAGATCATACGGCATAATTTTTAATTTAAATTTTATTTTTCAAATTTTAACCAACCCCATTTTGTTAATAATTGTTTATCGTTATTTATAAATTTCTCTCCAATATCCATTCTGTACATAATTTTAGGGATAACTATTTTATCGATTAATTTGTAAACTTGCAAACGAGCATGCTCAACAGTTTTGGCAGAACCAGTAATAAATAAAATATACCCATTACCACCAGCAATATATAATTCTCTACTATTCTTCTTTTTTAAAGATACTTCTTCGAAATGAATTCTTTCCCATTCTTCTTTTGTTAATTTTTTCTTAAAAAAAACATCCAATCCCTTTAAATAATCTGGTACAGTGGTTGCATAAGGAAATGGTGGGATAGCCAAAGCCACTACAATTGAATAACCTTTTCGATATTTTAAATTAAACTTTTTACCACTAGCACTTGCCCAAAGCAAATCTTTCCACTTTGATAAATGCATTTGACTCTGTAAATGATTGGTAGGAGAACCAAATCTCATTGTGGCCTCCAAAGGCACTACTCTTTGGTTACTAACAATACAATTAATATCCACATACCCTTTATAAGCAATTTTTTGCAAATATGGTTTAAGTTTAGCCAAAGATGCCTGAAAAAGCTTGTTTTTTTCATTATTATCATACCAAGCCAAAGTACCCATTTCTGCTGTTAAAGGCCCAATATTACCATGAAAAAAAGGTTTGTGTTCAAAATTAACGCAAATAGGGCTAGTCCAATCCCGCCCATTAAAAAATCTTCCTACAGCTACCTCTACCCCTTCAACTTTTTTCTGCAAAGTTAAAGTTTCAATTGCTTTACTCTGGTTATACTTTTGATAACTTTTTATAACACTGGCAACATCACTGCCATCTGGCATTACACCCACATAGGACATTGATCCTAAGTGAGCATTTTGTTTTACTACCCATTTACCCTGATATTTTTTTATATAGGCAATTGCTTTTTTAGGATCATTAAAATTTTTTGATACTTCAACATCCAGCCCCTGCTGGGCAAAAATTTCTTGGGCAAATTCCCTGTCTTTTTCCAATTTGTCTCCTTCGTGGCATTCACCAAAAACAGTATAACCATCTTTACGAAGCTGATCTTGAATTTTGCCATAACCAACATCATCAAAAACAATTAATCCTTTTTTACCAACCCAGGTTAATTCTTTTTGCCAATTATCGGTTTTTTTAACCATATTTTCAAAACAATCTTTTCTGCTAATATCACCAATAAAAAGCTTAACGTCACAGCCTTCTTGTTTAAGACGATAGGCTACATCTCCGGCTATTAATTCACTGGAAACAAATAAAACTCTCATATTAACTTATAAAATAAATTCCGATTGCCATAACAAGGGTAGCAAAAATTTTAATTCCAATACCAACAATCTGCTCTTTGTATATTAATTCCACAACTTCATTACGTTTTTTAACTATATACAAAAAATAAAATAAAATTAATAAACTAAAAATCATAATAAATACCGGCACAAAAGATTCTACTACGGCTACATAAGAAACCGATGGTGCTTGGTCAATAGCTCGTTGCGAAGCAAATATTCCAAAAACATTAATTACTTCGGCAATAACAAAAACTTTAAAATACTTTTTTACCAATGATAAGGGGTTGCGCTTGCCAAAAAAAACAAAAAACAAACCATTCAAAAATGCTCCAATTGAAAAAAACAAAAAACCCGACAAAAAATTCTGCCCTCTTTCGGCTAAATGTGTATAAACCTGATTTTCTATAACCATGCTTAAAGACAAAAAACCTACCGCTCCCATCATTATCCAAAAATATTTCCAAGAAAGCTTTGCTTGTAATTTACCATTAAAAGACAATAATACTGCTCCGATCAAAGTAATTAACATTCCCAAATACTTAAAACCACCTAATTTTTCACCAAAAAAAACAAAAGATAAAACAGGAACTACGACAATAGTTAAACTCCATAAAATTTGCAGTAAGGCCACATCGTTGTGGCGAAAAAGAGCCTTAAAATAAAAATAAAAAGACAAATTAAACAAAAAACCAGCAAATACAGCTAACAATAAAAAACTATCAAAAGAAAAATTTAACTTACTTAAAAAAAATAAAATAAAAATAATTGGTACAATTTGGAAAAGACCAGAAATAATTGTACCATCCAGCTCGTCTTTATAAACTCCACCCACAAAATAAACATCAATCACATTTACCAATGCCCAAAGCAATGGTGCTAAAAAAGACACCACGAGCCAATGCCCATTAAAAAAATCCAAAACTAGCTTTAAAAAATCCATATTTAAAAAATCATTTAAAACTACTACATTCTTCTCCATCGGCCAAACTAGACTCATCACAAAAAATTTCTTCACAATCTTCACCTTTTTCACAAATAACTGGAGGGCATAATTCACTTGCCGTATCACATAATGGCACCATACTGGCTTTTTCCTTAATTAACTTATAATAACTGGCTCTTTCTTCTTCATTCTCTGGACATTCGCTGTCTTCTACTGGATCACAGATAAAAATAAAACAACTTTCATTTTTAGGGTTACATTCGCTTTCTATGGTAATATAATAATTTTTTATTAAATAATAATTATAAAACGAAAAAGCGATTGCAAAAAATATTAAACTAAAAAAAACTAAAAAAAATACTTTTGACTTTTTGTCCATAGAAATATGCTAAAAGTACTAATAATATACCACAAAAAGGCCAAAAAAACAAAAAACCACCCTAAGAATGTATTAGGGTGGTTTTTTGTTTTTTAGATTAGGTCTTTGCAGGGATATTTTGTACCTCGTTTAATTGAATGCACTTCTACTTCTTCTAAAGAAAAAACCTCTTTAAAATAATTTATCACAAAATTTTCATCCAATTCTTCCTTACAAGTATAAACATCAATACTTACAAACTTTCTTTTGGGAAAAGTATGACAGCTAATATGACTGGTATTAATCATTACAAAACCAGAAATACCCCCACTATCTTTTTCGTTTACTGGTGGTGCCTCTACAATCAAGGGTTCACTCAATTTTTTCATACCAACCAACTCTGGCAAATCATGCAAGCAACGAAAAACTAACTCCAAATTATTTAATTTGACTGGATCTCCTCTATAGCCGTCTATGGTAAGATGGATACCGAAATGTCCTTTATTACCAATGCCGGAAATTTTGTTTAACAAATTTTTTAACATATTACAAAAATACCAATATAGTAAACACCCTATTTTACATTTCGTCAATAGCAGTTATACCAAGTAAGCCTAAACCGTGTTCCATCGCCTGCCCAGTCATACTAATTAACTGCAAACGAAAATCGCGAACTACTACACTTTCTGCTTGTAAAACCGGGCAATTTTCATAAAAACTGTTAAATTTTTGGGCTAATTCAAACAAATACTTAGCAATTCTTGAGGGATCCAGTTTTTCTACGGCTTCTTTTGTTACTTCTGGAAATTGTGCTATTTGCAATATTAGTGATTTCTCTTGTGGTTCAACACTTCCGACAACGACTTTTGACCTGCCTGCCGTCAGGAAGGCTTTTGACTTTCGCAATATACTCTTTATTCTGGCTACAATATAGAGCAAGTATGGACCACTGTCTCCAGTCAAAGACACTGCTTCATTAATATCAAAAATAATATCATTCCCAATTCCAGTTTTCAACATTGAATACTTTATCGCTGCATTAGCAATTTTTCTAATTATTTTTTCTTTATTTTCTATTTCTCGCCCTTTCATTACTTCAGTAATCTTTTTTTCCGCTTCGTCCAAAAGCCATTCAGCCAAAATCACTTGCCCCGTACGTGAACTCATTTTCCCTTCTTTCAGACTCACCCAGCCATAAACTAAATGTTTTTCTTTATCTTTACTATTAGGAAGAGTAAATTCCAAAGCTTTAAACATTACTTTAAAATATTCAGTTTGTTCTTTAGCCACTACATGATAAATAAAATCTGGATGATATTCTTTGAACTGTAATCTAGCCAAGGCCATATCTTTTGCTTCGTAAGTTGGTAAGCCTTTACTATTTACAAAAACTCGATCATGCAGGCCGTATTTACTGCCAGCAAAAATAATTGCTCCTTGACTTTCTTCAAAAATACCGTTTTTCACACCTTCCAAAACGATCTTTTTACCAAGTTCAAAACATTCTGATTCAAAATAAAATCTATCAAAATGAGTATCTACTCTTTGATAAATATAATCAAAATAATTCAAACTCCACTTTCTAGTTTTTTTATACAATCCTCTTATTGATTTGTCTTGACTGTAGATTTTTGCATTAATTTCTTCTATTTCTTTTTTTGCTTGCTCATCTTTTTCATAAGCTTGACCACCCCTAGCATAAACTTGACCCAAAAAAATCGCTCGCTCACTGGTTGTTTTAAGATTCTTAATAATTTTTTCCCAATCCTTATCTTGCATAATACCCCACAAACATTTCGCAATATGCATTCCTACATCACCCTGATAATTTGCTCGAACCACTTTATTTCCAACATTTTCAAAAATTCTAGCCATACTTTCCCCAGTAATCATAGTCCGCAAATGCCCAATATGTACTGGTTTATGAGTGTTAGGGTGAGCAAATTCCACCATGACTTTACCCTGAGCGGAATGAAATGAAGTCGAAGGGTCTTTTTGATTTAATACCATCTTTGCCAATTCAACATTGTTTAAATAAAAATTAACATATGGCCCAAAAACTTCAACTTTCTCTAGAGCGTCATTCCCGCGCAGGCGGGAATCTAATTCCTTTTTAAGATCTTTTGCGACTTCTGCTGGATTTTTTCCTTGTTCTTTGGCCAAACCAAAACAAGCAAATGCCAAATCCCCCATCTCTGGTTTGGGAGGGGTAGTTAATTCAATAACACCACTAACACCAATGGATTTTAATAACTCAATAATTTGTTGTTTGATTAAATCCATAATTTTATTTTACTCGCACAAAAAATCTACTTCCCTTTTGTACTACATTACCAGGCTTGATAACAAAATCAAAAGCAGTAATTTTTTCTTCATTCACTTTCACTCCGCCTTGTTCAATTTGTCTACGGGCATCTGTTCTACTTAAACAAATCTTAGACTCCAACAAAACAGTAACAATATCATAAGCACTTGGTTTAATTTCTGGCATTTCCTCGGGAGTTTGTTTTTTACTAAATGTAGCAATAAAATGTTCTTTAGCTTGTTCGGCTTCTTTACTACCCAAAAAAGTTTTTACCACTTCTCCTGCTAAATGAATTTTTAAATCACGAGGATTAACTCCATTTTGTAAATCACTATTAATTGAATTTATTTCTACCATTGGCACACTAGTACACAATTCAAAACCCTTCACAATCATTTCATCAGTCCAACTCATTACTTTACCAAACATTTCTTCGGGAGAATCTACTAGTGAAATCATATTGCCTTCACTCTTGCCCATTTTTTTCCCAGTAGCATCAACTAGCAACTTGGTGGTTAAGACAAATTTTTCTTTATTTTTTAAATCTTTCATCAAATCCCGTCCAGCCAACATATTGAAGGTTTGGTCATTGCCACCAACCTCGCCATCCACGTTCATAGCCACACTATCATAGGCTTGCATTACTGGATACATAAATTCATGAACATAGATTGGCTTGGCCTCTTTAAGACGTTCTTGAAACATATCACGTTCCATCATTCTTTGTACTGTAAAATGTGAAGTTAATTCTAAAATACTAGCAAAGTTCATTTTTGCCAACCATTTACTATTAAATTTTACCTCTACTTTGTTTTTGCCACTAAAATTCAAAATTTTACTCGCTTGTTTTCGATAATTCTGACAATTCTGCAAAACTTGTTTATGAGTTAATTGCTGACGAGCTGATGTTTTGTCGGTCGGATCACCAATCATTCCAGTAAAATCGCCAATAAGCATTATTACTTTATGACCCAAATCTTGAAACTGACGCAATTTGCGCATAGTAATAGCATGACCAATATGAAGAGTGGGGCCAGTTGGATCGTAACCAGTATAAAGAGTTAAGGGTTCACCAGATTTTAATTTAGCTTCCAAAAACTCTCGTTTAGGATAAATATTCTCTACCCCACGGGTTAATAATTCTTCAATTAATTTTTGGTCAGTATTAACTTTCATAAAACTTAGTTACTTAGCTAACTTAAAAAACTTAGTTACTTAATCCCTACACTCTGTCGCTTTTACCTCAATATTTTTTAATTCCAAAACTTTGGCTTCATAATAACTTTCTTCAACAATTGTTTCGTCTTCTGTTGGCGGTAAAGAATAATTTACTCCGCTCTTTTTTTCTAATTGAATTTTAGCTGATACTTTTATCTCTGGTCTACCTTCATAACAACTTGGTAATTTAGCACTAATTATCTCATTTTGTGATTCATCAAAATACACTGGTAAATTTTCGTATTGTAATGTACCAGTTTTTTCCTTATTCAAAATTGGCATACTCCCCATACCCCCAGTCCACCCGTTGGCTATATAAAACTCTGCATCTTGTGGTTCGGTCGTTAAAACAAATTTTTCATTACCGCTATTTAAAGCACAACCACTCAAAAATAAATTTATTATTAAAAGACCCACCAAAATATTTTTTTTCATATTATACTTAATAAAAAATTATTTTTCTTTGAGTGGCAAACTAATTTCAAAACCATTATACATTTGCCCATCCAAATTTTTACTATTCACTATTTCTATATTTCCTCCTAGCGATTCCAAACGGGTATCGGCATTAGACAAACCCAAACCAGTGGATTTACGAGTAGAATAACCTTCGTTATATATTTTTAATAAACCTGGCCGCACCTCAGACTCTGGACTATTTTTTTCTTCAGTAATAGCTTCACCATCATTATAAATTCCAACCACTATTTTTTCATCACGCTGTTCTAATTTAATTAATACACTTTTAGTAGCAAAACCTAAAGCGTTTACTGCCGTATTACTTAAAATATTTCCCAAAGAATCCTGATTACCAAGCACTTTTTCTTTTTCCAAATTTGGATCTACATCAATTATAATAGTTTTGTTAATTCTTCTGCCATTATCCACATAAAAATAATGGTGAGCAATTTTAGTAATATGAGCCGTCACCGGTTCAAGAACCTCGGACAAACGAAAATCTTGATGACTAAACCTTTCCGGTACTCTTTCTTTATCTTCAATACGCATTAAAATATCCCCCATTACAAATTCATACAATTCCCAATCTTCTCTTAAATTTTGCATCAAAGAAGCTGTTTCTTCAATCTTTTCTTCTTCATTACTAGTTCCTGTACACAATGAATACAATTTCCCCAAATTAGAATTAATTTCCATACGCAAATGACGAGTATCGTGATCCGAAAAAGCTATTACTTGTGCGGGTAACCGAGCAGACATGTTTTCTTGATTAAAAAGCAAAGCCAAAGTTGCTACATCTTTCCATCTCTTTTCTGCCACAAATAAATTTAATTCAGTGACCAACATCCCATAAGCTTCCAGTACTTCAAAACCATCTTCTGGTGTAGAAATTGTTTTAATTTTGTCTAATTTTTTCTTCCAATCTCCGCCAAAACCCACTTCTTCACCGTCTAATTTGGTGTAATCCACTTTGTCTGCCTTTTCTCTGTCTGTTTCTCTCCGTATAGCCAAAGCTTGTATTAATTCCTCTCTAGTATATTTTCCACCTTTAGGTTCCTCAGTTGGTCGAATAAAAGAACCATCGTCTTTAAAACATTTTAATAAACCCGCCATTCTTTCATCACCATCCTGGCCTGGTTGAGTTACCGCAAGTGTGTCATCATCACTAAATCTAATATTTTTCAAAAAATCCATAAAATTATCTTAACCCCTCTAATTGATTAATTACTTTGGCTAATTTATCTTTCGCCTCATTCAATTTATGTTGTTCTTTTTCTACTACAGCCGGTGGAGCATTATTCACAAATTCTTTATTACTCAACTTTCCTGCCAAACCACTCACATATTTTTCTAACTCTTGTTTTTCTTTTTCTAATCTAACTTTTTCTTTTTCTATATCAACTACCCCAGACAAATCTACAAAAACTTCTACACCACTTTCTACAAAACCAATACTACCTTCTGGTTTTATAGCTGACTCCTCAATCTGTAAATTTTCTAATCTTGCCAAAACTTTGATAATCTCGGCATTTTCTTGTAATAGCCCGGCTTTGTCTCCAGCAGAAATTATAGCATTTAGTTTTTTTACTGGCTCAATTTTATTTTCTGCACGAAGTGAACGAATACCAGTGATGATATTTTTTAGTAATTCAAAATCTCCGGCAACTCCCCCCTCTGGTTTACCCGGCGTAGTCGCGTCTGACGCGACGAAGACGGGCCACCGCTCCACCATTAACATTCTATCTTTTCCATAAATTTCTGTCCAAATTTGTTCTGTCACAAATGGCATAAAAGGATGCCAAAGTTTTAAAATTGTGTTTAGTAAATAATTCAAAATTTCGCTCTTTTCACCCTCGATTTTAGCAATTTCAAGATACCAATCAGCTAATTCATTCCAAGTAAAATCACGAAGTTGTTCACCAGCTTGAGAAAAATTAAATTGTTCTATATTCTCTGAAGTTGATTTTATTACTTCATTTAATTTACTTAAAATCCACTTATCGGCCAATGTTTTTTTGTCATCCCGAGCCAAGTCAAGGGATCCCTCCACTCGGCGTATGGCCTCGGTCGGGATGACAGTCATGATAAACCGTGCAATATTCCAAAGTTTGTTTGAAAAATTTCTAAAGCCAGCAATTTTTTGTTCACCCAAATTCAAATCATTACCAGGAGTGTTGCCAATTAAAAGCGACAAGCGCACTGCATCAGTACCATATTTATTTATAATTTCAATTGGTTCAATGCCATTGCCTTTGGACTTACTCATTTTTTGCCCATTTTCATCACGTACCAACCCAGTAAAATACAAATTTTTAAATGGTACTTCGCCAGTGCAATACAAACCCAAAATAATCATGCGAAACGCCCAGAATGGCAAAATATCACGCCCCATTATCATGACATCGCTCGGATAAAATTCCTGATAATCTTTGCCAGTTGGATACCCCAAAGTAGAGTATGCCCACTGGCCAGAAGAAAACCAAGTATCAAAAGTATCTTCGTCCTGCTTCCAACCTTCCCCAGGTGAATCAACCGACGCCACCATTTCATCTCCTTTGTACCAAACTGGAATTTGTGGCCCCCACCAAATCTGTCGACTAATGCACCAATCACGCACATTATCTATCCAGCTCAACATTACATCCTTAAATCTTTCCGGATATATTTTAATTTCTTCTTTTTCAATAGCTTTACGCGCAGATTTCTTTAAAGAAAAATTAGCATGATCAACATTAACAAACCATTGTTTGGACACGAGTGGTTCAATCGGGGTTTTACATCTTTCACAAACCGATAAATTATTAAGATATTCTTCTTCTTTTTCCAACAATCCATTTGCACGCAATTCTTCTACGACTGCTGTACGTGCTTCACTAGCTGATAAGCCACTAAATTTACCAAATCCAGGATAAATTCTAGCTTGTTCATTAATAACTTTTACAATTGGCAAATTATTCTTTTGAGCCATTTCCCAATCCACCGCTGAGTGAGCTGGAGTTACACCCAAAGCGCCAGTACCAAAATTCATATCAACTTCATGATCAGGAATAATTTTAATAGTTAGCGGAACGCCAACAAAATCAACTTTAAATTCTTGACCAATGTATTTTTTATAACGTTTGTCTTTTTCATTCACCGCCACTGCTGTATCACCTAGTTTAGTTTCGGGACGTGTGGTAGAAATAGTAAAAGGAAAATCATTACTATATTTAAAAGTATATAATTTTGTCATTTGTTCTTCATGTTCCACTTCCACATCAGAAAGAGCTGTAAAACATCGTGGGCACCAATTAATAATTCTATCTCCGCGATAAATCAGACGATTACCTTTGTTATCTACTTCGTTGTACATCTGCACAAATGTATCCAAAACAATCTTAACCAAGTCTGGATCCATGGTAAATTTTTCTCTACTCCAATCGGCCGAAAGTCCAATCTTTTTTTCTTGACTGCGCATATATTGCGACCGATCTTTACAAAATGCAAAAATTTCATTATAAAATTTTTCTCTACCCAAATCATGACGAGAAATTCCTTGCTCCTTTTTTATCTTCTTTTCATACACTACTTGTGATTGGATACCAGCGTGATCTTTGCCTGGCAAAAGCAAGACCTTTTCCCCCTTCATGCGATGATAGCGACCAAGCAAGTCCATTACTACATACCCCGAAGCATGACCAACATGCATTTCACCATTAGCGTTGGGTGGTGGCAATAAATTTACATATCGCCCTTTGGTGTTTGTTAAATTATCCGGATTAAAAAGTCCACTTTCTTCCCAGCGTTTGTAGATATTATCTTCGTATAAATTTGGTTCGTAAGCTTTATCCATAATGATAGTATTTTACAAGATATTTAAAAAAAACACAATAATTAGGCTATTTTTAGCCAAAAACTTGTCCACATTGGGTAATATTTGGCTATGTTGACAATAATTCAAGCTTTTGGTATAATCCTATATTCGTTTAAATCAATCCACCTACTGTCTTTATTAGTATATAATAGGAACAGTCGGTGCGATTGATTAACTGCAACGGAAAAATAGATGAAGACTAAACTGACCCACTCAGGGTGCGGTGGTGCTGTCGAAGCACACCCCGATGGAACGCTCGTCCACCTCGTCTGTGTGAAGTGTGGGATGGGTGGATCCTACACCGAGGCGTATTTTGCGAATCCCGCGAACGACTCGAAAAACGAAATCGAGCTCACTGAGCCGCGAGCCTCCCCCGACCAGGACTGAGATGTCTAAAGGGGGCCGGCCAGCTGGCCGGCCCCCGAGGACCCGACGGTCCAAAACGTTCTTTTAAGGAGACCCTCCTACGTTGCTAAGGCAACTACGGAAGGGTAAAAAGTCCGCCGTCGCTAAAGCTATGGCGAGACAAGGAGGGGCAACACTCAGCAAATAATATTTTGTATGCTGAGTAAGCCAAATAATTTAATAGTGTGTCGTTAAACGAAACAGAACAAATTAAAAAACTGTTGGAAGATAAAAAAAATATTTTAATTACCTTCCGCAAAAACGGCAACGACGCCATTGCTTCGGCAGTTGCCCTGTCTTTGTTTTTGGAAAAATTAGGCAAACGGGTAGATATTGTTTGTCCAGATTTTGTTTTACCCAAAGCTTTAGACTTTTTACCAAAAGCCAAAGAAATCCGCGCCAACTTTCCTCACTTACAAAAATTTGTGATTAATTTAGATATTGAAAAAACGGGAGTAGAAGAATTAAGTTATGATATTAAAGAACAAAAATTAAGATTGTTTATTACTCCCAAACAAGGTTTTTTAACTCGCGACAATGTTCATACTGCTCAATCTGATTTTAAATATGAATTGATTTTTGTATTAGACACACCCGATTTGGAAACACTTGGTAATTTATACGACCACAATACCGAGCTGTTTTATAAAAAACCAATTATTAATTTGGATCACTCCCCTGCCAATGAACACTATGGTCAAGTTAATTTTATTGATACTACTGTATCTTCTACTGCCGAAGTTATTTACCAATTAATTAATAATTTAGCCAGACAATATTTGGATCCAGAAATTGCCACTGCTCTTCTTACTTCCATGATTATTAAAACTAAGAGCTTTAAATCACCAGATATCAAACCTCAAACTTTGGACTTGGCTAGCAAATTAATTAGTTTGGGTGGCAAGCGTGATTATATTGTCCAAAATCTTTATCGCACCAAATCAATTACCACTTTAAAACTTTGGGGTACTGCCCTTTCCCACTTACAACAAAATGTTGAACTAGGTTTGGTCTACACTTCGCTTACTCGTGATGATTTTTCTCGAGCAGGTGCGGTTGTGGATGATCTAAAAGATATTATTGATGAATTAATTAGTAATTCTCCGGCCGCGAAAATGATTTTGTTATTATCTGAAACTCCCGAAGGAAAAATTAATTGTGTTTTTACTTGTGAAAAACAATTTGATGCCTTAAATCTTTTACGACCCTTCTTCCCCACTGGCCACAAACAACGAGTCACTTTTTCACTTAATAACAAAACTTTGTCCGAAGCAGAAGAAACAATCATTTCTCAAATTAAAAAAACTGTCTCGATTTAATCGGGACATTTTATATTGTCATTGCGAGGAGCTGACCAAAGCGACGAAGCAATCCCAAGTTTAATTAAGAAACAGAGGGATTGCCACGCCCTGCTCGAGCAGGGCTCGCAATGACACTAAATCAATGGTCGTCCAGTCATTTCTTTGGGCTGTTCTACACCCACGGCTTTTAAAATTGTTGGTGCTACATCGGCCAACATTCCTACTGGACTAATCAAACTTAAATCCCCATCTGGTGCATCGCCAGAAGGACCAGCTTGACCTTGATAATCATTACCAATTACCAAAAATGGCACCGGGTTGGTAGAATGTTCTTTATCCATTTCTCCGGTCTGTAAATTAATTACTTCTTCGGCATTGCCATGATCCGCGGTAAGAAATAACAAACCATTTTTATTTAAAACGTATTCAGCAATTTTGCCTAAATTTTTATCTACCACTTCGGCACTCTTGATTGTTGCTGCCAAATCTCCGGTATGCCCAACCATATCCACATTGGCCAAATTAAAAATAATCACATCATGTTTACCTTCTTCCACAGCTTTAATAACTTCTTTACTTACTTCGTCAGCCGACATTTCTGGAGCATCTTTAAATGACACTATTTTTTTGGAAGGAACCAAAATTCTGTCTTCTCCCCTAAATTGATCTTCCACAGTGCCATTTAAAAAGAAAGTTACATGAGCATATTTTTGCGTTTCCGCTAAATGAATTTGAGTTAATTCGGCTTTACTTAAAGCTTCGGCCAAACAATTATGTACCACCTGTGGTGGATAAGCTACCATTACCGGCGTTTCTTTTTCGTATTCAGTCATAGTAACAAATAACAAATCTTTTACATATTCTCTTTCAAATTTAGAAAAACCAGGCAAAACAATGGCTTCGGTTAATTGCCGGGCACGATCAGGACGAAAATTTACAAAAATTATCGCATCACCAGCATTAATTTTACACGTTGGTTTACCTTCTTTACCAATTACTATTGGCACAAATTCTTCATCATAAATTTTTTCTTTATACGAAGATTCTATGGCATCAACAGGATCTTTAAAATATTTATTTGCTTGTCCCAAAGCAATAGCCTGATAAGCTTTTTCTACTCTATCCCATTGATTATCTCTGTCCATGGCATAAAAGCGACCAGAAATACTAGCAACTTCTCCACATTTATATTCTTTGGTTTTAGCAATTAATTGTTTGGTAAATTCTACACCCAAATCATACTTAGTATCCCGACCATCAAGAACACCATGAATAAAAACTTTTTTTAATTTATTATCACTGGCCAATTTTAACAATGCATACAAATGTTCTTGGTTGGCATGTACATTACCCGGTCCCAACAAACCAATTAAATGCAAACTAGAATTATTTTTCTTAACTTGCTCTACAGCTGCCAAAAAAGCTTTGTTGGTAAAAAATTCGCCGCTAGAAATTTCTTTATTAATTCTGGGTAATGATTGATAATAAACTCGACCAGCGCCAATATTTAAGTGCCCCACTTCGGAATTACCCATTTCCCCAAACATAAGTCCAACTTCATTACCCGAGGCATACAAAGTCATGGCTGGATATTCGTGCAAAAAACGTTTAAAATTTGGTAATTTTGCACGAGTAAGGGCATTGCCCGGAGAATCTGGGGCTACTCCCCAACCGTCAAGAATGGCTAAGACAACGGGTCTATTTTTCATAATTCAATTAAATTCACTGCAAATAAATTATAACAAAGACTTTCCTGTCATTTCCTTGGGTTTTTTAATATCCATTAATTTTAAAAGCGTCGGTGCCACATCAGCCAAAATACCGGGTTTTAACTTGACACCCTTGATGTCTTTGCTAATTAAAATTAAAGGCACAAGATTTTTAGAATGTTCGGTCAACATTTCATTTGCTACCCCATTAAACATTTCATCAGCATTGCCATGATCGGCCGTAATTAACACCTGACCTTTTAACTTCAAAGCTGTTTCTACTATTATGGCTACAGAATTGTCTACTGCTTTGATTGCCTTTTTGGCAGCCAAAATATTACCAGTGTGCCCAACCATGTCGGCATTAGGAAAATTTACACAAATAAAATTATAAGTACCTTTGGTTAAATAACTAACAATTTTTTTAGTAATTATTTTACTATTCATTTCTGGTTTATCGGCATAAGTATAAATATCCGCGGATTTAATTAATTCACGTTTTTCACCATTTAGTGGATCGGCAAAACCACCATTGATAAAATAAGTAACGTGGGCGTATTTTTCGGTTTCAGAAATATAAAGTTGGCGATAATTATCTTTAATTGCCAAAGGCAAACAATTTTCAATGTTTGGACTAGGAAAAGCCGTGAAAAGATCTGGTAAGTCTGGACCAAAATCAGTCATGGCTACAAAACGAATATTCTTTAAGACTTTTTCACGTTTAAAACTGCCTGGATTTAATTTATTAAAATCTGTTTGTACAAAAACTTTGGTAATCTGCCTAGCCCGGTCACTACGCGCATTTACAAAAAATACCGCATCATTATCTTTTATTAAACCAAAAGGTTTTTTATTATGAAGCATTACTGTAGGCCTAATATATTCATCAGTTTCTCCGCGATTGTAAGCTTGAGATAAGGCTTCTTCAGCATTGTCGGCTTGGTAGCCTTTGCCCAACACAAGAGCATTGTAAGCTTCTTCGGTACGCTTCCAAAGTTTATTACGATCCATACCATAAAAACGCCCCATAATTGTAGCTACATGTTCATTGGCTACCATTTGCGTACGCAAGGCTCTTAAAAATTCAGCGGCACCGTGTGGTGAAGAATCACGACCATCGGTAAACAAATGTAAATAAACATTTTTAACTTCTTCCCGACGCAAAAATTCCAACATTGCATACAAATGTTCTGGAAAAGAATGAGGACTTTTTCTACCAGTTAACAACACCATTATATGAGCAGAAGTTTTATATTTTTTTAGGTGATGCACTGCTTGTTTAAAAGCTTCATTCTTAAAAAAAATACCATCATGAATGGCTTCGGAAATCATTACTAAATCTTGTTTTACAATTCTACCAGCACCAATATTTAAATGCCCGGCTTCGGAATTACCTACTTGACCAGGAAACAAACCAACATTTTCACCATAAGTTTTAAGCGTAGAGTTTGGATATTTTTTTAAATAACCAAAAATATGTGGTGCAGTAGCTGGCACAATTGCATTGCCTATATTATTTATATCTCCCAAGCCAAAACCATCTAAAATGACAAGAACTGTGGGTTTTGTAATGGTATTTTTCTTATCCATAGTAAGAATATTATACCGCAAAAATCATATTGATTCAATGGTTATATTAATAAATAAAAATACCCCATTAATTATAGGGTATTTTATTTAAAAATTTAATAATTTAATTTAACGTTAAGCTACTTGTTCCAAAATTCCTTCATTTAAAGCATCTTCTAATGAATCGAATTCCATATTTTTTCTTGGAAATGTCCACTTATTAGATATAGAATCATAACAAACTCCTGTATATTCACCATTTTCCATTACTCTAAAAAGTTGTGGAGCTGACCACGACACACCAGATCGAACTATTTCTTCATGACTTGGTATAGTATAAGGATAACCTTCTAAAGCACAACCGCTTGCGGCCGCTTCTTCTTCAGCGGTTTTTAATACTTCACCTAAAAACACAGCTTCTTTATTTTCATGTGCTGTTCTACCACTGTTAAAAAATTCTCTTTCAGCAGAACTTTGAGCTAATTTATCACCCATATAATTGTATTTAATTAAATCTTAATTTTAATATTATATATTATAGCACAAAAAAGACCTTTTGTCAAGAGCGGAATAATTAATTTTCGCTAAAATAAGCAAAAAAGACGCAGTTAACCACGTCTTTTCTAGTTACAATTTTCTAGTTACTAACTCACTTCACTCTCAATTTCCATTAAACGATTATACTTTTCCGTACGTTCGGAACGAGAAATAGAAGTTTTAATAAATTCAGCATTTACGGCTACGGCTAAATCGGCAATAAAAGTGTCGGCTGTTTCTCCGCCACGATGAGAAATAATTGTTTGATAACCACTTTGCTTAACCAATTTAATTGCCGCCATGGTTTCACTCACTGTGCCAATTTGATTTGGCTTAATTAAAACTGCATTCCCAACTTTTTCATTTATACCTTTTTGAATTCGTTCAACATTGGTTACAAACAAATCATCACCAACTAAAACAACTTTCTTTCCTAATTCTTTGGTTAATTCATGCCAATTTACCCAATCATCTTCACTAAGACCGTCTTCAATAGAATACAAAGGATATTTTTTAAGCCAAGCCCCATAAGTTTCAATCATTTTTGCTGGTCGCCAACCTTGTTTTTTATTCACAAAAAAATAATTTCCATGGCGATAAAATTCCGAAGCCGCCACATCCATTGCCAAAAAAACATGCTTTCCTGGAACCCAGCCAGCTTGTTTGATTGCTTCTGTAATCATTTGCAAAGCTCGTTCATTATTTAATAAATCTGGAGCATAACCGCCTTCGTCTCCAAAAGTAGTACTATAACCTTTTTGACTCAATAAATTTCCTAAAGCATGAAAAATTTGTGAACACATGCGTACTCGTTCGCGCAATAAATTATGACGTGGAATTATCATAAATTCTTGTACCGATAAACCACTGTCGGCATGACGACCTCCTTCAATAATCATACACATTGGTACTGGCAAACGAAATTGTTTTTCCTGAATTTTGTAAATAGAACGTAAATATTTATAAAGTGGTAATTTGGCAGCTTCGGCACCAGCGCGCGCACAAGCTAGTGATACTGCCAAAATTGCATTACCTCCTAAGTTTGCTTTGTTTTTTGTTCCATCAAGTTTTAACATTTTCTCATCAATTTCTAACAATTGCTCAATTTTGATACCACAAAGAGACTTGGCAATAGTGGTATTTATATTTTTGACAGCTTTTAAAACTCCTTTGCCACCATAACGCTTTCCGCCATCACGTAATTCTACTGCCTCATGTACACCAGTAGAAACACCAGAGGGAACTTTACCAATACCAAAAATGCCATTATCCAAAATCACTTTGGCTTCAACTGTGGGGTTGCCAAGAGAATCCAAAATCTCTCGCGCTATTATATTTTTAATTTTTGCCATAAAAATTTACAATTAACAAATAACAGATAGCAGATAACATCTTGGTAATTGTTATCTGCTATTTGATAACTGTTAAATAATTTTCTGCAAAATAGAATACTTTGGTATTTCTATTTTACTCTTAAACCAAAACACACCAGTTGTCCCCCCATGTACTTCACTTACTTCTTGATCTTTAATATTATACATCTTTTCTAAAGTAATTTCGACATCTTCGGCAAACGGACGAATAATTCTAATTTTATTACCAACAAATAAGGCATTATGGGGTTTAAAATAAACTCTGTAGCTGTCATTGCGAGGAAGCCGATTCGTTCCGGCTGACGAAGCAATCTCAACTTCCTGGGGATTGCTTCGCTCCGCTCGCAACGACACCACTTCTCCTACAAACTTTTCTTCACCACTTAAATGACTAAAAGCAGTATTCTGCATTGAAGTATACGGCTTGCCCGGCGTAGCTTTAGCGAAGCCTGGGCCAAACAAAAATCCGGTCGTATAACCACGCGTCATCAAAGAATCCAAATATTGTTTTTTTATTTTTTTTAAAGTAATTTTATTTTTTATTTTTAAAGCTTCTGTATATGCTTTTACTACTGTCGCTAAATAAGCTACAGATTTAGCCCGCCCTTCAATTTTAAAAGAAGTTATTCCGGCTTTAATTAATTCAGGTAAATATTCAATTAAACACAAATCTTTGGAATTAAAAATATAAGTGCCGTTTTGATCTTCTTCTACAGGAATTTTTTCACTTGGGTGGAGAGGTTCAGTAACTTCCATTTGTACAATGTTTTCCCCTCCTTGGAAAGGAGGGGTAGGGGTGGTTGAATTTTGAATTTCCTCAACCCCCTCTTGCTCCCCCTTTCTAAGGGGGAGAAATCCAACACTTTCCACTGTATACTTCCACCGACAAGGCTGGGCACAATCACCCAAATTAGCACTGCGCCCTGTAAGCCAAGCCGAAAGCAGACAACGGCCAGAATAACTCATACACATTGCACCATGCACAAAATATTCTAATTCTATTTTTGAACATTGTTTGTGTATTTCTTTAATTTCTGCCAAAGTCACTTCTCTACCTAAAATCACTCGTTTTACTCCTGCCTTTTGCCAAAATTTTACTGCTTGCCAATTGGTGGCATTGGCTTGAGTAGAAAGATGTATGTCAATTTTTGGACAATATTTTTTGGCTAGTTGAATAACACCCGGATCAGAAATAATCAAAGCATCCGGACGCCACAAATTTAATTTCTTTAAATAAGTTGGTAATTTTTTTAGATGTTCATTATGAGCATAAATATTTACTGTCACATAAATTTTCTTTTTTAATTTATGAGCTTCCTCAATCGCCTGCCGAACATCTTCCAAACCAAATTTATTTATCCGCACGCGTAAACTAAAATCCGGTATACCAATATATACCGCATCGGCCCCATAGGCAAAAGCATACGCCATTTTTTCTGGACTCCCGCCCGGAGCTAATAATTCCAATTTCTTCATATAGCAAAAGAGAGCAAAAGCTCTCTTTATTTATCTTATTTTTTATTCTTTTTTACTCTACTTACCCGAATCAAACCACCACAAGGCACAATTTCTATCCCCTTTTTCTCTAATTCATCCAAAAACAAATTCATTCCCAAAGAATCCGAAGCAATATGGCCAACAATTACTACATTCATATTATGTTCATTTACCATTTTGTGACCGTCTTCACTCATGTGCATACTAATTACCGTACTAATTCCGTAATTAGAAAGTTCTTTGTAAATTTTTTCACCAATTTCTGTGCCTCCGGTCATTTCCAAAATATATTTACCTACATGATGTCGCCCAAGGCCTGCAACAATTGTCGGACCAGATCCTTGAAGCTTAGCTTTTTTGTATTCGGGAATTTCTAGTAAAGCCTCTACCAAATCTTCTAAAGTTTCTGGTTGTTTTTTGGCCAAAAATTTCTTTAGAAAATCATTAACCAAATTATCCGTAAAAGTATGAGTATTAATAATATTTATTCCCAAAAGTTCAGCCAAATTTACTAATTGATAATGATTGTTGGCATGTAAACGACGGCTAATTTGTCCTATTCGAACGTCTAACAATTTTTCGGCTACATGTATTGGCACTCCAGCTTCTTGTAATTCGGCTGCTTGCATATCCATTACCTCGTGAAGATCAGACAAGCCTTTGCCAATTGGGTGATGAGCAATAACCAAATCAATTTTTTTATTACGTTCATTTAACTGACTCGCCAACAAAATTTCACCCGAGCCAATATCAATACCAGCTATTAGACGTTTAACTTCGGTTTTCTGATCATCAACATGAATTTTACTGTCGGAGTAAGGGTTGGTTAATAAATCCACATCAAAATAAGGCTTTTCTTTGGCCGACAAATTATTATATTTTTTATTTATTCTTTTTAAATATTCAGCCACGCCTTTTTTGCCACGTGGATCAACCATAACCGCCAAATTTAGACCAGTTTCAAAAATTTCTTTTACTTTCATACAAAATTAGTATTAATTGGTTTATATTTCTAATTTTAGAGGAATTTATGTGTTTTGTCAATTACTTTTTGATTGAACAATAAAGACTTTTTTTAGGCAAATGCCACAAATCTTTCCACCCAGCTTCTCCATAGCCAAAATCAATAACAGTCATTTTTTTTTCTATGGCTCTCTTTATACTCATTAAATTTAAATAAGTACCAACAAAAGGATAATTTTCTACATCAGCGCCATTGGCCAAATATTCATAACGACCATTGTAATAAATTGAAAAGGAAGCTGCCACGATTTTTCCATTAATTACCACGCTTAAAATTTCAAAATCTAAATTAGTTTTTAATAAATCACGAAAAAACTTTTTATCATTTTCCCGAGTAAAAGTAGATTCTTCTTTAAATCTTTTTTGGTTTAAATCAAACAACACATCCAAATCAGCCAGATTATTATAACGAACTTCTGGTTCTAAAGCCTCAATTTTTTTCATTGCCCGCAAAAAATCACCACGCCTTTTGGAATTAAAATAATTACGAAAATAATCATCCAAAAAATTCATGTTGGAAATATCCAAATAATAGGTGAGAATTTCTGGTTCACATTTTAAGTCAGGTGCTTCTTCTTCAGACATCATTTGTAATTCTGCTGGCAAGGGCACGGCTTCATAAAATTTGGCTTTACAATCAAGAAAATCTGGAGCCAAAAACGCTCGGTTATACTCCATAAAAATATCGCCAAAAAATTCATAACATTTATTATCTGTATCGTATTCCAAAGGCAAAATACCGATTGGTTTTTCCTTATAAAACCCCACAACAAAATTTAAAGGATAGTTAGTTTGTCTATTAAAACATTCTCTAAAATCCCAATTATCATAAACATAAACTCGTGGAGAAAACTTTTCCCACAATTCTTGACAAATCTCCCGATTATTTTCAATTTTAAACTGTATTTCTTTATCCATATTTAACCTAATAATACCCTATAGAAAAAAATAGTCAAATTAATTTGACAAAAGCACAAGGCTCTTATATTATTAAGATATTATTTAAACAAATTATGGAAAACAATTTAGAACTAAATGGCAAAACAATTTTACTGGTAAATACTGGAACGGCCAAAAAAAAATTTATTATCCAAAAACTAAAAAAACTAGGGCTTTATTTGATTGTTTTAAATAAAGAAAAAAATTGGGCTCATCCCTATGTAGACGAATGGATTTTGGCCGATAATTTTAACCACAACGAAGCCATTAAAGCCGTAGACGCCTACATTAAAAACGACCAAAATCGTAAAATTGATGGTGTGGTTACTTTTTGGGAAGATGATGTTTTACTTACTTCCAAAATTGTTGAGCGCTTTAATTTTATTGGCATTCCTTACACTATTGCCAAACAAGTACGCAATAAATTTTTATTCCGCGAATTTTGCGAAAAAAATAATATCAAAGCACCCAAGCACAAACTAATTAAAAATACTGATGATTTAGAAAATATTGCTAATAATTTTAATTTTCCTTTGGTGATTAAACCAGCTTTTGGCGCTAGCAGTGCTTTTGTAGTAAAAACCGAAAACAAAGACGACTTAATTAATACTTACAACTACATCAAAAAGAATATTTCTACTGAAACAGAATCAGCACTTTCTGATGGTTTGGATATTTTTGTGGAAGAATACTTGGATGGTGACGAGGTGGATATTGATATTTTGTTACAAAACGGCAAAATTAAATTTTTTACTGTTTCTGATAATTTTAATAAAGACTGGGAGCAATTCTTTGTGGATAGTGGCCAATCTATTCCCTCTACTTTGCCTCATCACAACCAAAACGGTTTAGTGGAATTAGCCGAGGAAATATTAGAAAAATTAGGTATCCAAAATGGCTGTATTCATTTCGAAGGCAAAGCTACTTCTCGCGGGCCCTTCCCAATTGAAGTAAATATGCGCATGGGTGGCGATTATGTATATTCTTACAACAAAGCTGCTTGGGATTTGGATTTAATAGAAAATTCCATAAAAATTTGTTTAGGGCAGTATATAAAAATACCCAAACAAAATTTACCAAAAAAATATATTATTGGTTGGGATCTACACCCCGAATATTCAGGATTATTGGTAGAACTTAATGTTGATGATGAATTAAAAAGAAAAAAATATTTTGAAGAAATTAATCTTTACAAAGATGTTGGCGAACCAATTTTAATGCCACCCGAAGGTTATGAAAGTTTGGGCTGGCTTACTGTTTCTGGAGAAAACTTTTTAGATGCCCAAGACAACCTTAAAGACGCTTTAAACTACATTAAATATAAAGTGGTTAAATTTGACGAAGGGTCATCGCTAGGCAAAACTTCACGACGCAATCGCTTATCCGCCGCTGTAATCACCAAAAATAAATTAATTAAATCTGCAAAAATAGAAAGATTGAAAAGAAGTACTTTGGAAGGCCAGAGAAATTTACACATTGGCATTCTTAGTCGTTCATTTGAAAATGAAATTTCTGACCAATACTCAATGAACGAAATAGAAAATTTTTCCACTATTTTAAAAAATAAAGGTTATAAAACCAGTATTTTTTTGGCAGCCGACCCTATAAAAACTGCTACTGAACTTCAACAAAGCTCGGTTGATGTGGTTTTAAATTTGTGTGAAGAAATTAACGGCTCCAACATCTACGAACCCCACATGGCAGCAATCTTGGACTTATTACAAATCCCTTATACTGGTTCCGACTATTTGGCCTTGAGTTTGTGCATGGACAAAATAAAAATGAAAAAACTTCTCAATTACCATGATATTCCTACTGCCAATTGGGATTATGTAACCAGTGTTGATGAAGAAATTGATTCAAGTTTAAAATATCCCTTGATTGTAAAACCTTCAAATAAAGACGGTTCTGTTGGCATTACTATTAATTCAGTGGTTATAAATGAACAACAACTAAGAGAACAAATAAAAATAATTATTAATGAATATCATTCTGCCGCATTGGTAGAGGAATATATTGAAGGCGAAGAATATGATGCTTGTATTTTGGGGAACGACGACAATAATTTAAGGGTAATGCCTTTAACCAGAATAATGTTCGACAAAATGCCCCCGGGAAACTGGAATTTTTATCCTTATGAAATGAAATGGGGTAACCACCCTACTTACAATGAAAATAATGTAACTTTGGAATGCCCTGCCAAAACCGATAAAAGATTACAAGCTTTAATCACCGAAATTGCCATTGATACCTATAGAATTTTGGGTTGTCGTGATTATGGCCGGGTAGAATTTAGAGTAGACAAAGAAGGTAATCCCTTCGTGATTGAAATTAATCCTAATCCAACATTGGATACGGAAAATGATTTTGTAGACAGTGCTAAACTTATAAATTTGGAATACGCCGATTTAATTGAAGAAATTATTTGGCTGGCGATTGAAAGAGAAAAAGAAAAATTTATAAAAAAATAAATATTTATCGTGAATTAATTGAATTATGAACAAGGCGTTACTTATTAATGCTAAAACTTCTGGCAACGGAATTAATATAAATTTATTAAGCCATAATTATAAAATCACTTACCCAAAAAAAATCTGGGTTAGTTTGCCGAATGATTTTAAAAAAATTTTTCTGGACAATTTAGTCTACGCTAGCACTAATTTTTTGCCATTAATGCTTAAAAAAAATAAAATAGTTTACAATACTAACCCGCCAATTTTGGAAAATTTACTTTATAAAAACGTTTTGTTCGATTTAATAAACTGTGAAAGAGGCGATCACAAACCACATTTAGCATATTTAAAAAACTTTTATAATTTAGAATTTTTATTTGCTAGTCAAGAAAGTACTTTACCAAAAACTACTGATTGGCAAACTAACGAAAAAACAGTGATTGTACCCTTTACTTTTGGCAAAGAAAGTTTAGCCACAGTGGCCCTCTGCCAAGAAATTGGTTTAAAGCCAATTTTGGTTTATTGCCAAGAACCATCGCAACCTTACGAAGAAAAATACAAATTAAAAGCTCTAAAAAAGTTTAGTCAAGAATTCGGCTTAACTTATTATTTTTTAAAAAACGATCCTGGCCTTTTTAGATATGGTAAAGCTTTTAATTTTAAAAAACCCACAGAAATTGGCTGGGGTACCCAAACTACGGTTCTGGCGCTAATGATGTTACCTTTTGCCTACAAACATAAAGCAAAATATATACTTTTTGGTAATGAATATTCAAACAATGAATATAATTGGAAAAATGGTTGGAAAGAATGGCTTTCTTATGACCAAACCAATGAGAACATTATCAATCAAGACAACATGGTTCGGCTTTTGTCCAATGACCAGGTAAAAATTCGCAGTACTTTTCAACCTTTGGAAGAAATAAATATTTTCTTTCTCTTACATCATCGCTACCCCGAATATGGTAAATACCAATTTTCTTGTATTGCCGAAGAACCACTATTAAAAAACTCGCAATGGTGCCACAACTGTTACAAATGCGCCTTAATGTTTTTGTTTGCCGAATGTTGTAAAATTGATCATCAAAAAATTGGCTTCAAAAAAAATCTACTTAATTTACCAAATTTATACGACCATTACTTTGGCAAAAAATTTGCTGCTGGGTCAAATAAAGAATTAGATTTTTCTTTTTATATTCTTCATAATCGACAACATTCATCAAATTACTTAAAACAATTTAAAAAAGAAAAATTGCCAAAAACAAAAACCTGGAGTTATTACTTAAAATATTACACTTCCCAAAAATCCTATACCAACTTACCAGAAAAATTTGAAAATAAAATGTTAAAAATATTTACCGAAGAATTATCTCATTTTAAAAACGTTATTGCCAAATAATAATTTATGAACAAAACTGTAAAAAAATTAATAAATGATATAAAAAATAATACTTATTGTCGTCTTGGGGCTTCCAAAATCCATGGTGCCGGCATTATTGCTATAAGAGATATCCCAAAAAACACGAATCCCTTTTTAATGAATCGTGAAGAAAAGTGGCTAAAAGCTAATATAAAAGATTTTGGGAAATTGGATAAAGGAATTGCCGAAATGATCGACGCCTTTTTTCCTGCCGAAGGTGATGGTACAATTTATTTACCAGATTTTGGTTTAAACGGCATAAACATTTCTTATTTTTTAAATACTAGTAAGAAACCTAATGTTTATACTACCAACAAAGGGTCAGTTTTTAAAACTTTACGAAAAATAAAAAAAGGAGAAGAATTGACCATTGATTACAAATCTTACACTAAAATTTAAACAAAAAATCCCGTCCCGCAAATTGCGGGACGGGATTTTTAATTTATTTCTTCTCCACTTTCAAACTCACTTTCACATTATCAATTTCAATTTCTAGTAGAGACGCAAAATTTTGCGTCTCTACGACGTCAACTGCCAAAACGCTCTTTTTAATTTCTTCACTATAATCCACAAAAACCTGTTTTAACAATTCATCAGTTGTGGAATATTCCACAACTACTTTATCTTGAATAGTCATTTTTTGTTCTTTACGAATTTGATTGATTGTTCGCACAATTTCGCGCACCAACCCTTCTTTTTTGAGTTCTGGGGTAATTGTGGTATTTAAGCGAATTTTAACTCCAGTGTCTTCTTTTGTAATACCATCTTCTTGTTCGCGTACTTCTTCGGTAAATTTAACTTCCTTAACATTAATTTCTTCGGCCACTATTTTTTCTAATTCTTCGGAAAGTTGTTTTCCTTGATAACGTAAATATTGTAAGGGTTGTCTAACTTTCATACCACTTTCGGCACGAGCCGCCAAACCCATTTCTACAATTTTTCTCGCCAATTGCATTTCCTCTAATATCTTTTCTTCCGGCCTGCCGGGCGCAACGCAGTGAAGCCCGGGCCATTCTTGTAAATGTACACTATTCTTTTCACCACCAACATCTTGCCAAATTTTTTCAGCAATAAAAGGTGTAAATGGTGCCATTACTTTACTTAATACTATTAAAACATCATGCAAAGTGGATAGCGCAAATTGTTTGTCTTCTATATTGTCGTCTTTAAAACGATCACGCGAACGACGCAAATACCAAGTAGAAAGTTCATCAATAAAATCTTTAATCGGTCGACCGGCTTTTACAGTATTATAATTATCCATTTCTTTAGTAACTTCGTTAACCAACAAATTTAACTTGGCTAGAATCCATTTATCTAAAATATTTGTACTATCTTCACTTTTTATTTTACCAGTATATTCTGGAACATAGGTTTGATAAAAAACTACTACATTCCATAAAATATTTACTACTTTGTTGTAAATTTCTTTTACTTCACGATCATTAAAATATAAATTGTCCGCATCCATTACCACACTAGTCATTAAATAATACCGCAAAGCGTCTACTCCGTACTCATCAATAATTTTCCAAGGATCAGTATAATTCATTTTGGATTTGGAAAGTTTTTCGCCTTTATCATTTAAAATTGTCCCAGTACAAACTACATTTTTGAAACTTACCTCATCAAAAAGCAAAGTAGCCATGGCATGCATATAATAAAACCAAGCCCGAGTTTGTGCAATGTATTCACCAATATATTCCCCTGGAAAACGACTTTCAAAAATCTCTTTATTTTCAAAAGGATAATGAAATTCGGCATAAGGCATTGAGGCGGATTCTACCCAACAATCAATTACTTCGGGAATTCTAGTAGCTTCTTTGCCACATTTATCACATTTAATTTTAATTTTATCCATTAAATGTTTGTGTAAATCCATTTCTTCCACTTTGTCTGTCTTATAAACTTCTACAAAATTTGTAGCTTTCTTTTTTAAATCATCCACACTACCAACACAAGTTGTTTCACCACATTCACATTTCCAAAAAGGAAGTGGCGTGGCCCAATAACGATTACGCGAAATATTCCAGTCTGGTGCGGTTTCCAAAATATTCAAAAATCTGCCCTCTTTAAGGTGCTCTGGGTACCAATTAACTTTTTGATTCAAAGCAATTAGGCGATCTTTAACTTTTTGGATATTAATAAACCAAGCAGAAATGGCATTATAAAAAAGCTGTGTATCACAACGCCAACAATGTGGATAGGAGTGCGTAAAATTTTCTCTTTTAAACAGTAACCCTCGTAATTCTAAATCGTCTTTAATAAATTTTTCCGCTTTTTTAAAATATTGCCCACGAATTAATTCTGGCGATTCTTCATTAAAAATTCCTTTACTGTCCAATAATGGTACGACAGGCAAACCAATTTTTACTCCCAAATTATAATCATCTTCACCATATACAACCGCGGTATGCACGACACCAGTGCCCTCTTCGGTAGTTACAAAATCTGCACTAGTTACATACCACGCTTTTTTCTTGGTTTCATGAATGGCTTGAATATCAAATAATGGTTCATATTCCAAACCAACCAAACTATTACCAGACATCATCTCTTTGACTTTATAATTTTTATCAGCCAAAACAGCAGATAATCTTTCGGTTGCCAAAATATAAAAAGCTTCTTCCCCATCAATTTCTACTACTGAATAATTTATTTTTTCTCCCACTGCCAACGCAACATTGCCCGGCAAAGTCCAAGGTGTAGTAGTCCAAGCCAAAATAAAAGAATTATCTGGCAGTCCATGTTTACTTGGATTTTTAATTTTAAACTTCGCTATCGCTGTTTCTTCAGTAATATCTTTATAACTATTATCCATGGCAATCTCGGCTTTGGAAACTGGAGTTTCACAACGTGGGCAATACATCAAAACTTTACGGCCTTCATAAATTAAACCTTTATCCCAAATTGACTTTAGCGCCCACCAAACTGATTCCATATAAGTGGGATCCATGGTTTTGTAAGCATTATCAAATTCTACCCAGCGACCAATACGTTCCACCATTTTTTTCCAGTCATGAGTATATGTCAAAACTTTAGAACGACAAGTTTCATTAAATTTATCTACGCCCATGGCTTCAATTTGTTTTTTACCAGAAATTTTCAATTCTTTTTCTACCAAATTTTCGATTGGCATTCCATGACAATCCCAACCCCAGCGGCGACGTACACGATAACCTTTCATAGTCCAATAACGTGGCACTACATCTTTGATTACCGAACTCAAAATATGCCCATAATGTGGCAAACCTGTAGCAAAAGGTGGACCATCATAAAAAACATAGGGCTTGTTCTCGGGGCGTTCCAAAACAGACTTGGCAAAAGTATTATCATCTTGCCAATACTTTAAAACTTTTTGTTCTTCTTCGTTTGCGTTGTACATATGATAAAGGTAAAAGTATAAAGTGTAAAGTAGAAAGTACTTTATACTTTTTCCTTTATACTTTTACCTAAAATAAAAACACCAATCATACACAGGGGCCCAAATAAATTGGACGGTACCACCCTGCTTTGGTGCTTCATTGACAGCGTTTACGGGCTTACCCGAGAAGGTCTAATAATGTATTACTACACTTTCTTCTTCTAGCTTGTCCTCCGTAGCTTTAGCGTAGGAGGACTCCCCGTTGATAGCGGATCAAAGCTTATGTGATTGTAAATAAAGCATACTATAATATTAATCCTTTGTCAACAAAAAACAGTAGAGATTCACAATTGCGTACCTCTACTGTTTTTGTTAAATTTCTGTCAAATTTTTATTTAATTTCTATCTAATTTCCGTTTAGAATCGCTCTCGTCCCCGGCCCAACATAACCTTCGGCTGGAACTAAGTTGTGTTCTGTCTGAAGTTTGATTACAGCCTGTTGAGTCGCTGGCCCAAAATTAGTAGTTGGGGTAATATCTTTGTCTAAATAACCAAGTTCCTGTAATCTAATTTGCAGTTGTTTTACTTCTTCACCTATTGAGCCTAAAGAAAGAAAAGAAGTAAATGTATATTTGGATGTTTGCGTGTTTACAACCTCTACTCCCAAATCTTCCCCTGTCTCATACACTTCTGTATCTGATACAGTCACAATTCTATCCCATCTAAAATTAAGGGAGTTGAAAGTGGCTTCGTCGGCTATCCAGCGTTTTGTTTGAACACCTTCATTGTTGGGTTCTAATCTATATACTTTATTGTTATCTTTGTATTTAACTAAAGTATAGTTTGGATGGTGATCAGTGTAATTGATTTCTGATCCTATGGTATATTTGTTGAGAAGTCTGGCATCTACATCTTCTATCCAGTTCCAAGCATATTTAAGAGCATTGAAGACTAGTTCTGAGGTAATCCAATACTTCTCTGTGTTGAGGAGGAGATAAACTTTTGGATCTGAAACAATTTTTACTAGGGCTCCATATTTGGGATCATACTTAGGACCATAAGACATAAAGCCAAGAGTATCATTAGGAATTGAATCTAGTTTCTCTTTTGTTGTAATATTGACATCATTCCATGAGGTGAAGTAGGTGAAAAAAATATTGGATTTGGTAAATGCCCTCTTTGTACAATCAGTCGTGATGTAGTAAACAGCAGGAGAATTGAGTAATTTATAAGATTGTTCTGGGGTAAGAGTGCAAACTGTTCCATTAACCTGATCTGTGGCTTGATTAGTAAGAGTAATATTGTCTGACACCTCTCTTGTGCCACCTTCAGCGGTTCTAAATTTTACATAGACTGTTTTGAGTCCATTACCTGGAGTTAGAGTCCATGGTTTGGTTGGGGTATATGTTTCAAATGAGACGTTTGTAAAATCACTTGAATTAGAAATAGCTACCAAACTAGCATCTGGAGAATTGAAATAGAGAGTGACTACTTGTTTATCTGTTGTCGACAAAGCTTGGTTGATAGAGAATTCTAGATCTTCTATAGCAGAAATGGTAAGTTTGACATTATCCCCTTCTAACGAATCATATCTAACAAAGATGTCATCTTTGTTATCTTTGTTAGTATCCACTAACATCTCTTCGCCAGGTTTGAGAGTGATAGTGATCGGATCGGATTGGATAGTGATAGTGACTGATCCATTTGATGATGGGGTACTAGCTGTGACAGTGTGGGAGGTGTTACCGATTGAAACTGTTTGGGGAGAATTGGGAGTGAGAGTAAGACTAACAATAGCTGGAGCCACGGTTGTTGGGGCAGAAGGTGGGGTTGGAGCTGGAGCAGAGCCACCACCGGATGAGGCAGGTGTGGCAGGTGTAGCATCAGTAGATACTGCTGTAGAATTACTTGAATAACTAGAATATGTACTTGAGTTTGATAAGTATTGAGCTCTCACTTTGAATACATAACTAGTATTGGCTGTGAGGCCGGTGACAGAATACGACACGGCTGTAGTAGTAGCGACAATTGAAGAATCTGTTACATTATATAGTTCATAGACATTTCCAGTGCCATTAGAATTAGCAGACCAAGTGACTGTCATAGTGGTTTGGCCAGTGGCCGTAACACTTGGTGTTCCAGGGATATCAGGATTAGTATATGTCTCTGTACTCGCCGTTGAAGTCGCAGCATCAACATCGTCCTCATTTCTAGCAATGACAGTAAATTCATAAGCAGTATTTGGTGAGAGCCCAGTGGCAGCGAAACTTGAACCGAGGGTTGAAGTGGTACTGTAAACAGCAGTACTTGTGGAAGCGCCAGCCGTGTCTAAGTAATTTCCATCGGTACTGTTGTAAACAGCGTAAGTGATAACTGCCGGATTGGAATTTACATTGATGGTGATTGGAAGAGTGGATGTGGTAGGAGTGCCAATGGTTGGTGTACTAGCTTGATTGGCAAGGGTATAGACAGCTGAAGCAGGTGTATAAGAAGTAACAACTTCATCACCATTGGCTAAACCACCACCTAATTGAGCGTAAGTGAACCAAACGGCTGAGTCGCCAATCGTACCATCAGCTTGTAAATATTTAGTAGTAGCACCAGTGACAACCTTTACTGCATAAGTAGTAGCACCGTCGTCAGCAACAGTTACGTTTAAAATAGTTGTAGAAGCTACGGTAACTGTTGGAGCAGTGGGGGTGGAGGCGAGAGTGTATGTACTAGTCGCGGTAGAATAACTGGATGCATTGCCATACGCATCGGTTGCAAATATCTGAATACTATATTGAGTATTAGGAGTCAAACTGGAGTATGTAACTGATGTTTCTGAGGTGGTAGTTGTACTACCTGCTGTAGTCGAAACTGTATAAGTAGAAGCACCTGCGATTGCATTCCATTCTACGGTAATGCCAGTGGTTGAAGGTGTTGAAGTGGAGATGGTGGGGGCAGAAGGATCAATATTGTCTACGGTAAACGCACTAGTGGTGACTGTTGAACCATAATCCGTACCATCAAATGGAGTCATTCTCAACATTGCGGTCGTAGTAACCGTGACACCATCAGCTTGCGTGTCCCAAGTAAATGTGATACCAACACCATGATTATCACCAGTGATACCATTAATAGTACCTGTCGTAGATATGGATCCTTGGGTAGTTGAACCAATGGTAGAAGATGACCACGTTGAACCACTGTCTAAAGAATAGTCTATATATAGTGATAGAGGAGAGTCATTATCAACATCTATTATCACCCCAACAGCCGTGTATAAACCAGTACCATTAGTTGCAAAAGAACCATCCGAAAGAGAAAAAGATGGAGCATTATTATCAGCCAAAGTACTAGTTACCGTACTCGAAACAGAATAGGCAGTATACAATGTAGAACTACTTAAATACTGAGCCCGGACAGCAAAAGTATATTCTGTATTTGGTGTGAGACCAGTAATACTGGTAGTGGTAGCAGAAGAAATAGTGGAAGTCGTACCATCTGAATACAAAATAAAATAAGCGGTATTAGAAGCATTAAGATTTTCATTCCAAGTTAAAGCAAGAGAAGAAGTTGAAACATTGGAAATAGTAGGTGTGCTTGGAAGTTGTCACCGCATAGGTAGAGGTGCCATAAGCATTATATGCACCAACATGAAACCAATACTGGGTGTTAGGTGTAAGACCCTCTATTGGATCTGGAAGAGTAGATGTGGCATTCGCTGTGATACTTGGATCATCATCATAATTTACACCATCTTCACTCGTACCAATTATAAACCCATCTTCATCGTCCGAGTTATCGGTCCAATAAAAATATTCTATTGAGGAAGTAGAGATACCAGAAGCAGTGACGCCTGATGGAGCGGTGGGGGCAGAACCGACTTCTGCCACACTCACCAAATCAACCGAACTAGTCGCAAACCTAAGCTCTCCACTATCAGTAACATAAGCTACAGCTGCTGTAGTATTAGCGCTATCGTAAGTGGTGGACATTCTACTCATCTCTCCTACAGCATTAGCTCCGTCAATGGAAGAAGTAGTAAATGTAAACGGTGAAGCTGTGCTAGTACTATAAGCAAAGTTGGCATAATTACTATTACCAAAATATACCATATATGGTTTAGCGCCATAGAAACCCATATCAGACAAAACAACACCATCTGTAAACGAATAATTATTACTGCCTACAGTACTAGTAGTCCAAGTGCCATTATCATTGCGAGAAGCAAATAACATCGTGCTTGTAGCGATCCCTACAGCACCTTGTTGATTGTCACCGATAAGTAAACTTGGTCTATTATTTCCATCCATAACAAAACTATTAATAAGACTATTAGTACCACTTGTTGCCACGTGTACAGTAGTTGTTGTCCAAGTAACGCCATTATCTGTAGACGAAGCATAATAAAACACACTATTATCGCTCGAAACAGCATATCCAGCATGTAAGACTGGACCAGTTGTAATACCCACACCAAAAAGATCATCATTTGAATCCATCGCTGATATGGTACTGGTAGACCAAGTAACTCCAGCGTCATCTGAAAAAGCTATTTTATCAAATTCATAACCAATGGATACAAGGTCTGTGCCTTCAAGAAAATCCATATTTACTAACCATTCTTCTCCAGCCACACCATCAAAAGTGTATATTGATATTGGGCTTCCCCAAGTTACGCCATCAGACGAGGTAGTAAACATCATTACACCAGTAGATGAAACATAGGCTGTAAGACCAAAATAGTCAGTGGAAGAATTGTACTGAATATCAAACAAAGGCCAAGAAAGATCCCCATCTATACTTGTTCTAATAGAGTCCTCTATGGCTAATACAGCGTCACTCCAGGTACCATCTACCCCATTGGTAGATGTGGTTAAATTTATGTAGTACTGACCATTGTTTAGTCCAGCATAGTAATAATTATATTGACCATTGGCATAAATAAGTCTGGTCCAAGAGTTGGATTGTGCGTCTGTGATAGAAGAGAGGGAGCCGTCCCAGGCTACTTCTGCCACACTCAGAATTGCCGAACTTGTCACAAAAAAAAGATCCTGATCAGTCCCAGAGCCATCATCGGCCATATAAGCAATACCAACATCTAAAGTACTCGTATAATAAACCAAACTTACACCAGCCCGCCAAAATTCTATATCCACCATAGATTTATTATCTACTTGGGTAATTTCCACTTGACTAATATCTAATGTATTGGTATTGGTAATTAGATATGGATAATAACTCTGACCCATCACAACAAACATCGCTTCACCATCAGGTGCAAATTTTAAA
>LBSX01000009.1 GCA_000990355.1 Candidatus Magasanikbacteria bacterium GW2011_GWC2_37_14 | reverse complement strand
AATTCCACTAAGTTATTTTGAAACTTTTCAATCGGAGTACGTGGATTATCGGTTGCGTTGATATATTGCGAATCGTTGATGCCGATAGCGAAAATTATTATTTGAGGATGTCGATTTCTGGCGAGGCATTCCGTGTTAAATCTAATCAACAAGTCATTGGTAGTGTCTCCGGATACCCCAAGATTATAGACATCAACTTCATAATTTTCGTTAGTTTCAAAATAACGTCGTAGTTGTGCCACCCAACCCCCGTTTTCAGGATCCCAGGCACCCCAAGTTATACTGTCTCCAAATATGCTAATACGTGTTTCCATAGATTTAATAAAAAAATGTTTCGTTTTCAAATGCCCTAACGTAGCCCGAGCAATATTTCACTTAATGGGGCGCGCTTATGCGACGTCCCGTCAGACCAGAAGCCCACAGGCTTATGGGATGGCGGGATGTGTCACGAGCGGAGCGAGTGATGGAGCGCAACAACGCTGGAAGCGCGCCCCATTGTGACGGAAATACACGAGCTCGCGCGAGTGATTCCGTCACAACGTTACGAGTATCCGAAGTTTTTCTGAAGCGGAGCGTAAGAAAAATTTGGGTGGAGGCTTTCGGAGAAAACCGCAACCGGATACTCGTTGTTATGTGATGTGCATGTTTTCCTTTAATCACGATAGCAATCGGGATTGCTCTAAAAAATAATCCGATTTTGTTTTTTTCGTTTTTGATTTTGGGCAGAGGGGTCAGGGGTGAATGCCCAAAATCAAAAACTCCTTATGGAAAAACAAGAATTAACTCAAATCTTTTTTTCTTTCCTCAAATTCTTTTTTGTCTATCTCTCCCTTGGCATAGCGTTCTTTTAGAATTTCAAGCGGAGATTTCTCATGACCATGAGAGTTGCGAGATTGTCCTACAAACCATTTGATAAGGGCAAAAATGCCCGCGATAATCACAGCCCACACTAGGATCATAAAAATCCAGCCAAAGAATCCAAAGCCCCACCCCATTGGATTGTTACCAAAATTCCACATCATAGGATTGTTGTTAGTTTGATTAACTTTTGAGGGAGACGACCACCCTCCCATCATATTTAGCATTGGCCAAAAACCATCATTTTGTGCTGGAAATGCGGCGGAAGCATCGCAGTCGCTTAACCGCTTGCCCATTGCCACGTGCGCTTGTTCTTCGCCTTTCTCTCCCATCATTCTTTTCATCATCTCGTTCATGGCAATATGTCGAGCTGTATCACCAATGGATTGCCCCATAAAATATTCACCGATTTTTTCAAAGTCAGAATCATTAAGCTGTGAACAAGCAACTTTTTTATTATTCAAATCATCCAAAAATTCTTTGCCTTCTTGTTCTTCTTGTTGCTGGCTTTGTATGGCAGCACTATCAGTGGATAGATTTGAAAGTCCCATCATTCCTTGAGCGGAAGAGGATGTTGGCGAAATAAGACTGAGAGCGAAAATAGAAATTGTAAGAAAAATTATCTTTTTCATAATTTTTTGATTAAAAAGTTAAAATTTTATCACATTCATTGACTAAGGCATATAAATCTTTCATCGTACTCATTGGACATGTGTTTGTCTCTTCTTGCTTGCGCAATTTTAAACATGTTCCACATGCCATAATGTTAGCTTTGTCCGATTTTAAAAATTCTGTCGCCTGCTCTTGAATATTGAATTTCTCCGAACTGCCAGACTCATATTCCACCCCTTCGCCAACAAGAAAAATTTTAACCTCATCGCCTTGCGCAAGGGCGAAATTCGCCAAACGAAAAGTATTCCATACGGTTTCGGGGTTTGTTTGAGTAATAATTATTCCTATTTTCATAATGTTTTTGGTTAAAAATTATTTTAATAAATTATTTTCGCAGCGGAGCGGAGAAAACACCTTATTCCCCTCTATAAATTAATAAAAAAACAAAATCGGATTATTTTTTAGAGCTGGGCGATAGCCCAAAAGGAAAATATGCATTTCACATAATGGGGCGCGCTTATGCGACGTCCCGTCAGACCAGAAGCCCACAGGCTTATGGGATGGCGGGGAGTCACGAGCGGAGCGAGTGATGGAGCGCAACAACGCTGGAAGCGCGCCCCATTGTGACGGAAATACACGAGCTCGCGCGAGTGATTCCGTCACAACTACCTTTATGCCAACTTGTGGTATAAAGGGCTAAAATTTGCTATAATTTTGATTAATTTGGGCTTATAGCCCAGTGGGGTATAAGTTATAGATATTTTAGCACCAAATATGTCGGAGGACAATACTTTTGCCAATTTAACACGGGAATTACGAATTAGAAATTATAGTGGGAGAACAATTGAATTATACGTTCATTATAACGCAGAATTGTTGAATTTTTGCCAAAAAGATCCGCGTGAAGTTACGACCGAGGATATAAAAAATTATTTAGATTATTTAACACAAAAAAGTTCGGCTAGTACAGTTTCAGTAGCTTACAATGCCATTCATTTTTATTATGGTGAAATTTGGAAACGGAGTTTTTTCTTAAATATCCACCAACCAAAGAAGAATAAATATTTACCAGTAGTGCTTTCAAAAGAAGAAATAAACCGGATGATAAGTTTGACTGTGAATCCAAAACATAATTGTATTATTAGTTTGCTCTATGGTACAGGTTTGCGGGTGAGTGAATTAACACATATTAAAATGAGGGATATTGATCTAGATAGAATGATGTTGAGAGTATTTCAAGGTAAGGGTAAAAAGGACAGAATGGTAATGTTGCCAGGAAAATTAAAAAATATTTTACAAATTCAGGCAAAATTAAAAAAAGCAGATAATTTTCTTTTTACTAATGGCCGGGGAAGTGGGGGTAGCCGACTGACAGAAGCTACGATTCAAAAAATTGTAGCAAAGGCAGCAGAGCGAGCAGGAATAAAGAAAAATGTTTCACCACATACCTTGCGTCATTCGTTTGCTACACATCTACTTGAAAATGGTACAGATATAAGGTATATTCAAGAACTGTTGGGGCATGCCAAGTTACAGACAACCCAAATTTATACACATGTGGCAAATTCTAATTTACAGAGTATTAAAAGTCCGTTGGATCAAATTGTCATGCTGAACTAGTTTCAGCATCTCTCTTATAATAATAAAAGATCCTGAAACCTGTCTGCCGATAGGCAGGTAAATTCAGGATGACAAGTGAAACGGAATGACAAATAAATTATGACCTGGTTAGACAAAATCCTGAACCACAAGGGTACAGGGCAAGAATCAATTATTGCGCTCGCACCCATGGCCGACATGACCGATGGGCCATTTTGTTGTGTTTGTAGGGAAGTTTCGGCAACTCCCCCCGCCTGCCTTGACGGCATGTCGGGCAGGCCTACCCCCTCTTGGAAAGAGGGGGACAGCCAGCCGTTTGTAATTTTTCGAGAAATGGTAAGTGCCGAGGCAATTGTGCGGGGAAATAAAAAAACCTTAAAAATGTGTGAGTTTGAGGAAATTGAACGGCCGATTGTAATTCAGTTGTTTGGTGGAAAGCCGGAAGTGATTGTGGAAGCGGCAAAGATTTTGGTTGGCCAAGAAATCCCCCCTGGCCCCCCTTTACAAAGGGGGGTATTACGAATACCTGATGGAATTGATATTAATATGGGATGCCCAGTGCCCAAAATCGCTGGTAAGGGTCAAGCCGGGGCTTCACTTATGAAAGACCCAGAACGGGCCACTGCAATAGTAAAGGCCCTAAAACAAGCAAATTTGGGGGTGCCAATAAGCGTAAAGACTAGGCTTGGATGGGCTGTAGAAGACGAAATTTTGACGTTTGCGAAGCTTTTGGAAGAAGCTGGTGTAGATGCACTTTCCATACATGGACGCACCAAAAAGCAAGGCTATACGGGACAGGCCAATTGGGAGATGATTGGTAAGGTTAAGAAGTTGCTAAAAATTCCGGTGATTGCGAACGGCGACATTAATTCAGCCGAAGATATTGAAAAGTGTTTGGAAGTTACTGGTGCTGATGGAGTGATGATAGGGCGAGGTGCGTTGGGTAATCCGTGGATTTTTTCGTCTGTCATTGCGAGGAGCGATAGCGACGAAGCAATCCTAGCTAAGTGGGGGATTGCCACGCCCCACTCGAGTGGGGCTCGCAATGACATAAATAAAGTAGTTTTGCGACATGCTGAATTGCATTTAGCACGATATGGTGAAGAAAATGGTTTGAAAACTTTTCGCAAACATTTACTTTGTTATTTTAAAAGTATTTCTGGGGTAAAGGAAATTAGAAAAGAGTTGGTGAAGATTGAGACGTTGGATGAATTAAAAAAGGTGTTAGAAAAATTTTAATTTAACAAGAGTTACAAAAAATTCCCAAATATCTTTTTTATTTAATTTTGATTTTCCTAGCTGGCGATCTACAAAAGTTACTGGAATTTCTGTAATTTTAAAACCAGCCAATTGTGTTCTATATAATAACTCTTCTTGAAAAGCATAACCATTACTGGTTATTTTTGTTAAATTAATTTTTTCCAATACTTGTCGGCGAAAACAGCGAAAACCGGCTGTGACGTCTAAGGGTTTAAGACCAAGTAATAATCGCGACAGCCACATGGCACCGCTACTCATAAACTGGCGCCACCAATTCCAGCCAACAATTTTCCCACCAGCAATGCGGCGTGAGCCAATTACTAAATCTGAGTTTTGAATTGCTTCCAGCATTCGCGGTATATCGTTGGGATCATGAGAAAAATCAGCATCCATTTCAAAAATAAAATCAGCCCCAAGTTCTAGGGCTTTTTTAAATCCAGTAATGTAGGCCGAACCAAGACCAAGTTTGCCAGTCCGTAGAATAAGTTTTAAGTTGTAAGTTGTAGGTTGTAGGTTTTTAATTATGTCTGCTGTATTATCGGGAGAATTATCATCCACCACTAAAATTTCTAATTCCGGAATGTTTAGAGCAAAAATTTGTTTAACTAATTTAGCAATATTTTCTGCTTCGTTGTAAGTAGGAATTATGACAATTGTGTGCATGTTAATCTCGAGTCAAAGCGAGAGATCCCTTTTTTGTGGATTTAACTTCGCTTTAATTAAAAGCAGTTTTTAATAAATTGAAAAGGGATTCCTCACTGTGGTTCGGAATTTTGAAGTTTGGCACACTTAACAGTGTTTGCTAATAGTAGTGCCACAGTAATTGGGCCAACACCACCTGGTACGGGAGTAATCCAACTAGCTTTCTTTTTTACATTTACAAAATCCACATCACCAAACATCTGATGTTTTACAAAAACAATACCAGTATCAATTATTACTGTGCCTTTTTTGATCATTTCTGCTTTTAATAAGTTTTTTTTACCAACAGCAGTAACAATAATTTCGGCTGCCAAACATTTTTGTTTAATATTTTTGGTTTCTTTGTTGCAAGCAATTACCGTAGCACCGGCGTTATTTAGCATTGTAACCAAAGGTTTGCCAACCAATTGCCCAGTGCCAAGCACCGTAATAGTTTTGCCTTTGGGACTAATTTTTAATTCTTTTAAAATTGCCATTACTGCACCTGGTGTAGGCGGTTCCACAAAAGCTTTGTTCATTAAAAGTTTTCCTTGATTAAAATCAGTTAAACAATCCACATCAATTTTTGGGTCAACGGCATTTAAAACTTCGGGAGTATAGAGTGGTTCGGGTAAGGGAAGTTGCACAATTAAGCCATTGGGTTTTTCGGTTTTTTGAATTTGTTTTATTTTGTTTATTAAATTAGTTTTGGAAATATTAGCAGGGAATTTTTTTAAAATAAATTTTATACCCACGCGTTCGGCAGCTTCACACTTTCTTTTTATATAAGTGGCCGAAGGGGAGTCACCTCCAACAAAAACTACTACCAATTTGGGGTGGAGTTTAAGCTTTTTTATTTGCTTTTTTAAGCGCGTTTCAATTTTCTGGGCAATTGCTTTGCCGTCGATAATTTCTTCCATATTTATTTATCTAATTTTCAAAATAAAATTTATCCGCATTAAGTTTTTTTCTATATTTTTTTAATCTTTCTAAATATGGGAGTAATCTATAAAAAGGTACATCTTTTATATAGTAAGCTAGTATTTTTTCAGCATTTGGTTCGTCTTCATCATCGAATATTAATTCCGAAAGCAATTTACAAATTTTTTCTAAATGCTTCATAAAGTCTCCATATTCTTCCTGATGGGATTTTAAATACTTAAAGAGATGCTTATAAGTTGGACTTGATAAAATAGCTGGAATTATATCTGGGGCTCTACCATCTACTAAATATGCCATTATTTCCTTCTTAATTCCGACTAAATCCATCTCACGTGCTACGTTTGATTGGTTAAGTTCATTGGTGGCTCTTATTAATGTGGCTTGGGCCCCATACTCTTCAAATTGTTGTTGATCTAACAAATGTCTTTTTTTACTGGATTCATTTTTTCTTTCTAATTTTTGTACATCAAACATTTCATCTAAAGCATGGTGCCTTTCATGTTCAAAAATTACTTTTTTATTTTCTGGCAGTTTTGGATTAATAAGTACAACCGAAACTTCTGTGTCTTTATCATCATAGGTAAATGATCTTGCATCACATTGTCTACCATTGCTTGGTACGGCAATAGATTTTGTTCTAAATTTACAATCAATAAAACAATTATAATCATCTTCATCGGAGAATTCCATTACTAGCATCGTTTCTTGTTGGTACATTTTTATTTTTCCTTGAGAATTAATTATCGTTATTTCACGAAAATATATTTTGCCTAAATCTTCGCTATCGGCAATTGTAAGACCAAATTTTTCTAATAATCCATCATATAATTTCTTGGCTCTTTCTCTTGTTTGTAGATATTTTTTTCCAAATTCAAGTATTGTTTTTTTGGTTTCTTCTGGTGCACTGTATAATGTAGAAACTTCCATTATTTTTAAACTATTCGCAAATTCTTCAGGCGTTTGTTCACTAGCTAGAGAATCAAGCTGGGCGGCCGCACGGCACATTTTTTCGCGATTTTTAAATAAAGTCTCTTCTAATTTTTCTTTAGCATTTTCTTTTTCTGGTTTGGGGCTTGGTATCACTTCATCATCAATATCAGCGTCATAAATTTGGAATAAATCAAAAAATTTTTCAATGATTGCATAATTACCAGATTCTGCCACTTCTTTTAATAGTGGAACTATTTTTTGTTGTTCCTCTGTGGCCAATTCGCGTGGTTCAACATTAAATTCCTCTTGATATTGTGAAATCCAAAAAACAAGGCTGGTAAAATTTATAGCATCATTAGTGTCAACTAATTTTTGAATGGAGTTGTTCATTCCAGTCTTGGCTGCCTCGATTACCTCGTGGTCAATTATTGCAGAAGAATAATGAAATAATTCTTTGTAAAAATGACGAATATTATTATACATCATATAATATCGTCCTGATTTTGGTGTAAATTCGGAAAGATAAATAATAATAGCTTTTTTAACTAATGTTTCGATTCTGGGATCTTGTAAGTGTTTTTGTTCCTCGGGCAAGTTTTTAAATAAATTGCTAATTATATCAAAACCATTACTAGCACTACTTAGAATTTGTGTGAATTGATCAATAATTTTTTCAGTGCTTTCTTCATCACTACTTTTAGCTTCTTCTGTTGTTAAGCCAGACATTAAATATTCATTAGTCATAAATTATTTACTATTTTGTTCCGAGACTTGGATTCGAACCAAGATATCGAGATTCAGAGTCTCGAGTCCTACCATTAGACGATCTCGGAGTATGTTGTCCTACCATTAGACCTGCCTGCCGCCTGCCTGTCGGCAGACAGGGCAGGCAGGGGATCTCGGAGTGTTTTATAATTTTTCCAGTTTTTTGGTTGGTGAGTAGCCGTTTAATACTTCAAAACCATCGGCATAACCATCTCCATCGCTATCATTTAACCAAGTAATACTGCCGTAGTTAAATTCTTGCTCTTTGGTTAAGCCATCATTGTCGGCATCCAATTTACCAGATCCATTAATTTCTTTACTGGTAAAAATTGCTATTTTGGGTCCAAAAGCTGTTTTGCCATAGGGCAAATAGTCATGTAAAGCAGACATTATTGTAGCAAAAGAATAGCGAAAGTCAAGGCCATTACGGGTGCCAGGCTCTTCGGTTATAAATTCTTGGGTTTCGTTGTCAAACCCGGAAATTACTAACATGTGATAAATTGGTCCGCCATTTTTGAAATTTTTGTTTTTTAAAGTTTTGCCGTAAACAGGAATAATTACTGGCTGATTATTGTCTATTTCGTTTTTTATTTGATCTAAACTAGGATTTTCTATTAACTTGGCTTCCCAAGGTAAGTAATTATTTATTAATTTTACAACTTGTTCAGCATTTTCATCCAAGCTTTTTCCCCATTTAATTTCTTTAATTTTAAGAATTTGTAGAATTTCTTTTTTGGCTTGGTTAACTTCTATTTTTTTATTGATGTTCTTTTGATAAAAATTATCTACCATAACAATACTAGCTTCTTCACAAGTGTCTTGCCAAGGTTGTCGCCAATTGCCTTCGGGAGCTTGGGAAGTAAAAGGTACGTTTAAATTAACACCAAAAACTATATTTGGTATTAAAAATAAGAATAAACAAATAAGAGTAAAACGCATGTTTACTAGTTTACAATCTCGCCACCTATAGAAGATGCCAAATCTATTAATTCATTGTCGGCAGTGGCGTTTAGATTATTATTTTCCACCACAATTGGTTCTAAATGTATTTTTGTTTGGTAAATATTTTCCAAAATTTCTTCCAAATTATGTTGGCAGTTTTTTTCCATAATTTTTTCGCGGTGAAAAGAATAGCCAACAGCAATAATAAAGTTGTTGTTTTTTGTTTCTTTAAATTCAGCCATTTTTAAAATAAAAGATAAAGAAGGAAATTGTTTTTCTACGGCTTGTAAAAATTTTGGCCAATGTTCCAAAGCGTCTTCTTTGCTCAAAACAGTTTTATTAACCAATTCTTTTACTTTTTCAGTCACCCGTTCGCTAATAGTTTTTTTTATGGGCTCAGTATCAAAAGTGTCTTTTTTTATGTTATCTGTTATTTGTTTTTTGTTATCTGTTCCTGGGTTCATGCTATTTGTTTCATGTGTCATGTTGTTCTGGCACCAAGCAAAAATACCCATTTCCAAAGGCAATTGGGGAAGAGGAGCATTTTTTATTTGTTGGCGACGAGAAATCAAAATATCTAGCAAATTAATAATTTCCAAGTCATTGATTTGCTCGGCAATTTTGCGAATTTCTTTGATTGTTTTTTCGTCTAAGTTTAAATTACTGGCCGTGATTTGTTTGTTGGCTTTGTAAATTAAACAAAGGTGTAAGAGTTCAATAATTTCGTGGCTGTATTGCAATAAATTTATTCCGCTCTCTACCAAATTATTTAATAAAGTAATGCTGTTTTTTACGTCTTTATTTACTAAATATTCCAACATTTCCAAACTTTTTTCCGTGCTGGTTATGGGCAATACCAAAGAAGCAATTTTGCTATCAATATTTTTTTCACCAGTAGAAATAAGTTGATCCAATAAGGAAATTGCATCACGGGCGGCGCCTTCACTTTTAATAATTATTCTTTCTATTACTTCTCTATCTATTTTTATTCCTTCTTCTTTGGCTATTTTTTCCAAGAATTTTTTACTTTGAGCAAAATCTAGTTTATGAAAATCAAAACGTTGACAGCGAGAAATAATGGTTTCTGGAAGTTTGTGCATTTCGGTGGTAGCCAAAATAAAGATTACATATTCTGGGGGTTCTTCTAAGGTTTTTAACAGGGCATTAAAAGCCGCAGTAGAAAGCATGTGGGCTTCGTCGATAATAAAGATTTTATATTTGCTATTGCTGGGGCGAAATTGGGCACTGTCGATAATGTTTTCTCGTACATTATCTACTCCAGTGTGGCTGGCGGCGTCAATTTCTATTACATCAATAGAACGGGCAGAGCTAATTTCTTCGCAAGAAGAACAGGTGTTACACGGTTCAAAGTCTTTGCCCTTACGATTTTGGCAATTTAGGGCTTTGGCCAAGAGCCGGGCAGTGGTAGTTTTGCCAGTGCCACGCGAACCAGAAAACAAATAGGCATGAGCAACTTTTTCGGTAGCAATTTGATTGGTAATGGTTTTGATAATATGTTCCTGAGCTACAACATCGGAAAATTTTTGCGGACGGTATAAATGATAGAGAGCCATAATATTCATGAAGACATTAAAACAGATAACATGACTCAAACATTTGTCTAGCTATTTGAGTTCATGGGTATTGAAAAACAAGAATATTATATCTTATATATCTAGTGAAGTAAACAATGATAAGTATCAGTTAATTAAGGATATGCACACCCCACAGTTATCCTGTTGCCCTTGGGGAGGAACTGTGCTATACTATTGTTGTTATCATTTAGCTTATCTTAACCACGTTAGGAAAAGCTTTAAATAACGTTTTATTAACCTTAACCTAAATCTTATGGTTAGAAAAGCCAATCCGGCTTTAATGAAGCCGTACAAGCTTACAGCAGAGTTAGAAGCCGTTGTGGGCAAAGGCCCAATGCCACGTTCACAAGTAGTAAAGAAACTTTGGGAATACATCAAAAAACTTAATTTACAAAACCCAGCCAACAAGAGAAACATTTTTGCCGATGAAAAATTATTACCAGTATTTGGTGGCAAAAAAGAAGTAAACATGTTTGAAATGACCAAATTGGTTTCCAAACACTTAAGTTAATTACAGAATTAAAACCCCGGGATAAACCCGGGGTTTTTTATTTCTTAATTACATTATCCACTGCTGCCCAGTCACTTTCGCCCTCTTCGGGCAAGAGTATGGCTACTTCATTGCCAGATTGACCTTTGTAAAAAGTAATTGAAGCAGTAAGGACTTTGTAGGTTTTACCATTAGCCAATACGGCCCACGTTTCGTCGGCATTGGCCACTAATTCGCCAACTATTTGTTTACGAGCAATGGGACCAATTTGTTTAAAGATAAAAGAACCATTTTTAGTAATTGTTAATTTCATAATATCGCCCTCTACTAGTTTTGATTTACTAGCATAGTTTGGTGGAATGCTGTATTCTTTGCCATCAGGGCCAACCATTTTTTCGCCATTAAATACACCTTCAATAATTGCTTCACCACTGTCCAAAACAATTTTGTCACCAGTATTTTTATTACTGGTTGGCAAATTTTTGTTTATCAAACGCAAGACACTATCTAACTGGTCTTTTATTTGGTAAATAGTAGTTTTTAAAGCCTGCCAATCTACTGGTTCTTCGGTTTTAGGTTCTTCTTTAACATCGGTAGTGTTATCATCATTAACTGTGTTCATGTTATCTGTTACAATGTCATCTGTGTTCATGAATAGGTCATCGGCTTTTTGGTTTAAAAGATCATTTATTGAATTCATATTTTTTGTTTTGGTTTTTATTATTTATTCTGTACAGTAAAAATTACCATTTTCAGTTTTAAGTGAACAAGTTCCTAAACTTACATTTACACAATCAGTTGGCGTAGTGCAGATTTGTAAACATGTCTTAGGTCCGTTAAGTGATTTTGCTTGGCAACTTAATTCATCATAACAGTCTGTTTCTTCTTCACATGGTTCACCAATCCCTTTTAAATTTTGAGATCCGCCACAAGGAGTTGGACAATCACCATCTGTAAAAGTTGCGCCCATACATCCTTTATCCATTGGTTCTGTTATATGGCCATCAGTGGTGGTAGTGATAGCAAGACAAGAATTAAAATTGGCACCACAATCTGTATAACATTTTGTTTCAGTATCTGGCACTGGAACAACTGCACCGCTATTACAGCACACATTATCCAAGCCACCAGCACAAAGATTTAAAGCACATTTATCACTATTGGTTTCGCAAACTTTTCTAGCTTCATTAACATCAGTGGTAGCTGTCTCTAAACCACAACTAAAGATACTTCTACAGGCCCAGCCTGGACCTTTGTCGGTACAAGAACTTGTGGTTGGAATACTGATATTAGCTGGTTTAAGACTGTCAAAGACAAAATTAGTGGCTACATAAGCCGAAAGAATTATAATAATACCAATTAAGGCATCAATTATAGTGTTTAAGGCCGAAGAAGATTTTTCGGTATTACCGCGGGCAGTCATCCAATTAAAACCAGCATAAATTAGTAAGCCAAAAAATACTATACCTAAAAATGATAAAACAGTGGCAATACCATTACCAATGGTAGTAATAAGTGGTGTTTTGGAAAGTGTGGTTTCGGCCGCGGCTTCATCCAAACCATATTTGCTGGCAAAAACTGGAATGGTTATTAAAAAAAACAAACAAATGATAATTAATGTTCGAAGTAGATTTTTTTTGAGCATATTTTTTTGTTATTGTCATGCTGAATCCTGAAAGTGTCATCCTGAATTTATTTCAGGATCTTCAGGACAAGTTTTATTTCAGCATCTTTCATATAGATTAATTTTAAGTAAAATGTGTTTTGGAAAAGACCCTGAAACTAGTTCAGGGTGACAGATTACAACGACGCCTCTATCATCTCGGCTTTGTTGCCTTCACTTACACTTACTCCAAGTTTCGTGCGTTCCATAATTTCGGCTTCGACAATTGTTTTATCACGACCATATTTAAGTCTTGATAATTCTTTGATTGCGGCTGCCAATTCTTTGTTGCCAACTTTGGGTGGAAAAGATTTCATTAAAAATGGTTTGGAAGCAGTATTGTTGATTAAAAGTTTGGTATACCAAGAAAATTCTGGCGCATTTAACAAATCGTATGAGCCAAAAGTGGGAGCAAATTCTTTGGCCAAGACCTCGGCATCATCGGGGCCAATACGGGCCGAAAGAATGGTACCAGCATTACCAAGCACAGCGTCGCGAATAGGGGATTTGCCTTTGTCGTCCATAAGTTGAGCCATATATTGGTGAGCAATAATAAGATCTAAACGGTATTTACGCGCTTCGGACAAAATTGTAGCAATAGAATCAGTCACAAAGTTTTGGAACTCGTCGATATAGAGGAAAAAATCTTTACGTTGGTCTTCGGGTAAATCAGCGCGACCCATGGCAGCCATTTGTAATTTGGCTACCACAATTAAACCCAAAAGTTTGGCATTTACTTCACCAGTCTTACCTTTGGCCAAATTAACGAGTAATATTTTTTGGTTGTCCATTATATCGCGGAAATTAAAACCAGACTGTTGTTGGCCCATAATATTACGCATCATATCATTTTCCACAAAACGTCCAACTTTGGAAATTAAGTAACCCAACATTTCTGATTTGTGAAAATCAGAAGTTTTGGCCATTTCTTTTTCCCAAAAAGCGCGCACTACTGGATCTTTTAATTTTTTTAAATAAATTTTCACATAATCATCATCGGTAAACATGCGAGGAATATCAATAATTGTGCCTGGGTTTTGAATGTCAGCCATTAAAGTAAGCATTACATTGCGCATTTGGTGTTCAAACATTGGCCCAATCATTTCTGGAGGAAATAATTTATAAAAAATAGAAATCATTTCTTGTACGGCAAAATCTTTTTGATCTTCACTTTTGGCTTCGAGCATGTTTAAACCAACTGGTCGTGCAGTATCCGAAGGATCAAAAATAATTACATCATCGGCACGTTCTTTGGGAATGTGTTGTAAAATATATTCCACCAAATCACCATGCGGGTCTACTACACACACACCATGACCAGCCACAATATCTTGGATAGCCAAACCAGAAATAAATACCGATTTACCGCCACCAGATTTACCAATAGTATAAAGATGTCGACGGCGATCTTCGGGGTTCATGTGTACATTCACTTTGTGTCCGCGATAATCTACATAGCCCAAGAGCAAGCCAGTGCTTGGCAAATTTGGTGGGGGAGGAGCATTACGGCCCATTAGCCATTTAATATTTGGGGCTTCGGTAGAGTGTAATGGTAAATGCCAAAAACTGGCCATTTCCTCGGTATTAAATATTAAACGTTTGTTGTCTACATAAGAACGGTAAATAAAATCACGAATCAGTTTACTTTGATTTTTTGGTACGGCCGCAAAAAATTCATTGCCATAACGATACAAATTGTATTGAGAATAAGAATTTACCAAATTATCCAAATTCATTTTGGCAATTTCACCATCATCCGAAGCACTCAAAAGTCGAATATTTACATCCAGTCCACCTTTGGATAGTTTTTCTTCAATACCTTTAAGCATCTCTTCTTCCATGGAAGTTAGTTGATAGTGATGATCTTCTTTTTTATTTTTGTTGTCACTAAACATGCTCCCTAAAGTTTTTAAAGATTTTAAAAGTTCTAAAGTAAAAATGCTATGATGGGCAATGTGTTCAAATTTTTCGCCTTTTTTTACTTCGCGCACAATTCGTGCTCCTTTGCGGCGCCAACGATGATGTGCCGGACGAAGGACGTATTGAATAGCTAAGGAACTGTTGTTTTCTTGAGTTTTTGATAAAACGTTAAGCAAGGGCATGAGCGGGTCAGAATCCATTTTTTTGTACGTTTTAAAGGGAAAAATGTGTTTTTGTTTGTCTTTTAAATAAGCGCCGACAATAGTGCTTTTTTCGGTAAAAATATTATAATCAGTCATCTGTTCTATTTGGGCATAAGGGTATTGGGCATGAATCTGTTGTTCGATAAAAGGTTGTAATTTTTTTGGTACCGCCACATAAAAAGTAATTAAATTTTTATGTGAAACAATTTCACAAGCAAAATGATCATTGCGTCCGCGTAACCAATGCAACAGGCCTTTTTGAGCGTGTAAGCCAGCAATTGCCGAAAAAAAGGTTTCGGTAATGCCAATTTCTTCTTTTACTTGTTCCAATCTTTCTTCTTGGTTGTTTTGGTTGCCTTGTCCTTCGGATTTTCTTTCGCGGGGTACAATAATTTGTAAAACTATGCGGTGAAAAGCTTCTGTTTCTTTTAAATTAGAACGTAAGATTGCTTTTAATAAAAATAAAATAGCCGTAATAATAGCTAAGCCAATTACTACCAAAATAAAGTTTAAAAACATGTCACTTTGGAATAGTGATGGGGAAGCAGGTGAGTATGCTGGAAAATAAGCAGGACCAAGTTGCAAAATGGTCATAATTTTATTTGTGTTTTTCTTTAAGAGAAATAATTTTGTCGGTTTTTATTTTGGCTTCTTGTTCCAAAAAGAAACGGTTTATTCCAGGCAACATTTTTAACCATTCCAAAAGCAAACGAAATACTTTTTTGATTTGTACATGAGTTTGTTTGAGTAAGGCTCTAATTTCCCAGGCAGTTTCTTCACCTTTTATTTTAAAAGCTTGTTGTTGAGCTGGGGTAAGTTCTTTGTAAGCATCAGTTAGCTCTTGTTCCATTATTTTTTCGATATCAATGGTAATGGGATCTTTTACTTGGGGAATTTGTTTGGTTTTTTTGCTAGTTTTTAAACGTTGTTTAAGACCGCCAATTGCTTCTTCCAAAAAATTGTTTTCTTGTTCTTGAATAATTGGTTTTTGTTCTGGATTTTCTGGTTGTTTTTCGGGTGCCAAAGATTCAACACTAGTTGTTTCTGGAGTTTGTGGCAAATTATTTGTTTTGTTTTCTGTCGGGTTAAAGCCAGGAATTTCGGTTGGCAAGGGAGGAAAATTGTTGGTCATAGCAGAAAATGCGGAAAATTTTTTCCGTTGTTTTTTATACAAACATATTATACCAGAAAAAATAAAAAAGGGCTATTTCTAGCCCTTGTTGATAACATATATTAACTTAAATTTCCTAAAAAAGCTAAAATTATGATTGCTAGAATTATCCAAGCCATGATTTTTTGGCGATTTTTAAATTGTTCAAAATTTGTCCAACCACCTTGTTCCCAAGCAAGTTTTCTACCTTCTATTGCCAATCTAATCCAAACATAAATACCAATTAAAGGAATAAAAGCCAAAATTCCCCAAAGATAAAGTTTGTTACCCCAAGGCCAAATTCCCGATGCAATAAAAGCTCCCCAGGAAAATTTGTGGATATAAGTAATTTGTTCTGGAGTTAAGTTTTTATATTTATCATCGTTTTGTAAAGCAGAAAGGTTGTTCTCAGTTAAGTCTTTTTTGGATAAGAAGTAAATTCCCAAAGGAATTCCGACAAAAATCAAGAGGACAGCAATAATTCCCAAGAAACCAAGTGAAACTCTTATAATACTAGCTGTAGTAGTTCTTAAGTCATGTTTAGCCAAACCTAATTCGTTGGGATTGTTTAAGCCAAAAGTAGTTGTGGAATTGGTTGTTTGTAAAATTTCTTGGCGATAACTTTGTGCCATTACAAAACTGCTTATGGCATATCCCATTAATATTACCGCTAATAAAACTATTGGTCCTACCAAAAAAAGTATCCCTTTGGCTTTGTTGGTCATATCTTTTATATAAAATGATTTAAAAATTAAATTTTAGTAATTTTTTGTCCCTCATTAGTATCTTCTACTTCATACCCAAGTTTTGTAATTTCTTCACGCAATCTGTCAGATTCTGCCCAGTTTTTTTCGGCGCGGGCTTGTTGGCGAAGATCTAAAAGTTTATTAATTTCATCTGGAATTATTTCATTGCTAGATTGTTGTATTGTTACATTGCTAAAATTGAGCCCCAATATTTTATCAAATTTTAACAATGTTTTGTAATCAATTTCTTTATTTTTTATTGCTTCCCATACAATTGCCAAAGCTTTGGGGGTGTCTAGGTCGTTGTTAATTGCTTCTTGGAATTTTTCGCTTATTGCTTCGGACTTTATGGACTTTGGGACTTTATGGACTTTAAGAACTTCTTCATATAGATGATCTAAACCTGCTTGTGCGGCTTCGAGTGCTTCCCAAGAAAAAGTTAATTGTTTGCGGTAATGTGTTTGTAATAATAAGTAGCGATAGGCGAGTGGAGAAATCCCTTTTTCTTTTAAAGTATCCAAAGTAACAAAGTTATCTCCAGCTTTAGACATCTTATCTGAGCCCATATTCAAAAATTCTCCATGTAGCCAGTACTTAACCCAGGGTTTTTTGTCAGTTACAGCCTCAGATTGAGCAATTTCATTGGTATGGTGAATAGAAACATGGTCAATGCCACCACAATGAAGATCGAATTGTTCGCCCAAATATTTTATACTCATGGCGCTACATTCTATGTGCCAGCCAGGAAAACCCATACGACCAGACTTGCCCTGAGCCGTGCCGAAGGGAGCGTGCCATTCCATTTGGCGTTTCTTGGTGGGGGATCCTTCGACTCCCTCGGGTCGCTCAGGATGTCGCTCGCTGTGACGCTCGCTCCACTTCCACAGAGCAAAATCATGGGGATTTTTCTTTTCACCCATTTCAATACGGGCGCCAGCTTTTAATTCTTGGTTTTGTAAATTAGCTAGTTTGCCATAATCAGCCACTTTGGTAGTATCAAAATATATGCCATCGTTGGTTTCATAAGTATAGCCTTTGTTTATCAAAGTTTGTACTAGTTTAATTTGTTCCTTAATATGGTCGGTAGCTTTGCACCAAACATCGGGTTCTAGTATGTTTAAATCTAGTAAATTTTCTTGAAATTTTTTAGTATAAAATTCGGCAATTTCCCAGACTGTTTTATTTTCGCGTTTAGCACCTTTTTCCAATTTATCTTCACCCTCGTCGGCATCCGAAGTTAAGTGGCCCACATCAGTAATGTTCATTACATGGTTAATTTTGTAGCCATTATATTTTAATGCTCTTTTTAAAATGTCTTCAAAAACATAAGTACGCAAATTACCAATATGAGCGTAGTTGTAAACAGTTGGCCCGCACGTATATAGTCCAATCTTTTTTTGTAAGAGCTTGCCCGGCGTAGCTCTAGTGTAGACGGGTTTGAATTCCTCAATTTGTTTATTAAGTGTGTTATAAATTTTTAACATAGTGTTAATATTATAACGGATTCTAAAAGAGTAGTAAAGCGTTGTTGTCATCCTGAATTTATTTCAGCATCTCATTGGGATCCTGAAATAAATTCAGGATGACAAAACAAAGAATATCTTGTTCCCTTGTGGATATATTAGTAGTGTATTTAAAAATGTGGTATAATATTTTTACTATGTCTTTGTTTTCTAAATCAGAATCATATTTAGGTGTAGATATTGGCAGTGGCGGAATAAAATTAGTTGAACTTCATAAAGTAAAAAATAGGCCAGAATTGTGGACCTATGGTATTGCCGAACAAAGTTTAGATATACATCTTCCAGAATTCAAAGAAAAGTCTGCCGAGGATTTGCTTTTAAATAAAAATTTTTCGGAAAAGAAAAAAGAACAGAACATTCCTACCTTAGATGACCCTCGGGTAACACAGTATGCCGAACTTCTAAAGGTTTTGCTTAAAAAAGCCAAAGTTACTACTACCAACACGGTTGCTAGTTTACCAGTATCATATGTTTTTCATGCCGTGGTAAATTTACCAGTTGTAGAAAAAAATGAATTAGAGCATATTGTTATGGCCGAAATCAAAAAAATGCTTCCTCGGCCAATCGAAGAAATGCAGGTAGTATTCCAGTTAATTCCCAGTCTTGAGACCGAGAAGGGGAAAGAAAAATTTTTAAGAGTCTTGGTTACAGCTGCTCCACGCGAGTTAGTGGCTTTTTATTCAGCAATTTTTCAAAAAGCCGGTCTGCAATTAAAAGAATTAGAAACCGAACCTTTTGCTTTGGTGCGTTCCTTGGTGGGTAGAGATACCTCAACTTCTATGATTGTAGACGTTGGTGCCGAACGTACTAGTTTTTTTATTACGGAACAAAGCTTACCCATTACTCACAGAAGCATTACCGTTGGTGGTAATACTGTAGACGCAATTTTACAGCGTATTTTGGGTTTAGACAAAGTAGCAGTACAACAAATTAAAGTTGATTTATCCAGAAATATCGCTAATAAGTTTAACAGCGAAGATTTTTCAGCATTTTTAAATCCTATTATAAAAGAAATCGAATATAGCTTTGATTTGTATTTACATCAAACCGGTAATGAAAACAAACGCCCGGAAAAAATTATTCTTACTGGTGGGTCGGCAGTTTTACCTTTTTTGCAGCAAGAAATTCAAAGTAAATTTCCTATGCGTGTTTTTATTGGTGATCCTTGGGCCAGAGTGGTGTATCAGGAAGAATTAAAAAAAGTTCTGGATAGTATTGGTCCACGGATGGCTGTGGCTTTGGGATTGGGTATGAGAATGATATACTAGTTGAAGCTTATTTTAAAGTTTGTTATAATAATTAAAACAATATGACTGAAATAAAAAAGAATAATGTACTGTTGGTTGAAGATGATAATTTTTTAGCCAATATTTATAAAACCAAATTTGAAATGGAAGGTTTTAAAGTATTTACCGCCGATAATGGTGAAGCCGGAGTAGATGAAGCTAAGAAAAAACTTCCCGATGTGATTCTGTTAGATATTCTTTTACCCAAAATGGATGGCTTTATGGTTTTGGAAGCTTTAAAAAAAGAACCAAGTACCAAAGATATTCCCGTGATTTTACTTACCAATTTAGGTCAAAAAGACGATGTAGAAAAAGGTTTACAAATGGGAGCTGTGGATTATTTAATTAAGGCTCATTTTAAACCATCAGAAGTTGTAGAAAAAGTACGAAAAGTTTTGGGTAATTAATTTTTTAAAAAAAATTTTAAAAAAAGAAAGGGGGTGAAAACATGAAAAAAAGAGGTTTCACTTTAATCGAATTATTGGTAGTTATTGCTATCATTGGTTTGTTATCCACCTTGGCTGTAGTAGCTTTGGGCTCTGCTCGTTTAAAAGCTCGTGATTCTAAACGTTTGTCCGACCTTAAACAGGTTCAAACTGCCTTGGAATTGTATTACACCGATAAAAATGCTTATCCAGCTCCTACAGGAGCAGTTACTTTGGGAGACACTGATCATGCTTGTTTAAATGCTGACGGTTTTGCTGCCACTGGTTGTGCCACTCCTTATATGGGAATGGTTCCTGCAGACCCAGGTACTACTAGTTATGCTTATACATCTGCCGACGGTACTACTTATTCTATTACTGCTACTTTAGAAGGTACAGTTAATGGCTTAACAGAAGGTATCACTGTCACTCCTTCAGGTATTGCCGACTAATCAATACAATCGTGAATTTACGATGAAACACCTCTTTCAAACAGGAGGTGTTTTTGATATAATAGAAATGTACGAAATTCGAAAATTGCGAAAATACTAAAATTTTTGTCTTTCGAACTTTCGTACATTTCGTATTTCGTACATAATTATTATGTTAATCTATATTTTTATTATCGGTCTGTGTTTTGGTAGTTTTTTGAATGCTCTTGTTTATCGTATCCACGAAAAGAAATCACTGTGGACCCGGTCGGCTTGCCCAAATTGTCAAAAAGAAATTATTTGGTATGATAATATTCCAGTTTTTAGTTTTTTATTTTTAAAAGGCAAGTGTCGAAATTGTCACAATAAAATTTCTTGGCAATATCCACTGGTAGAATTGGCTTTGGGAATTCTATTTTTAGTGCCAACTTTATTTATCAGTTATCCGGATTTAAAAATATTAATTAGTTTGTTGGTGCAGTGGTTAATTATTTTTGATTTGGCTTTTATTTTTCTTTATGATTACAAGTATCAAGAAATTTTGGATTTAAGCATTTGGCCTTTGGTGATTTTTTTATTTGATTTTAATTATTTTTTTGAGGTATTTAGTATTGTAAACATGCTAATTGCGGTTGCAATTGGTGGGGGATTCTTTCTTTTGCAGTATTTAATTTCGCGTGGGCGTTGGATTGGTGGGGGAGACATAATACTTGGAGTGTTAATGGGTGTTATTCTCGGTTGGCCCAATATTTTGTTGGCTTTGTTTATTGCCTATATTTTGGGTGGTATTGTTGGGGTAATTCTGTTATTATTAAAGAAAAAGCAAGCAAACAGTGAAATTCCTTTTGGAACATTTTTGGTTATTGGAACCCTTGTGGCGATGTGGTGGGGGAATAGAATTGTGGAGTGGTATTTGGGGTTGATTCGGTAAAATTTGGAGGTCGTCGTAAATCCCCTCTAGAGAGGGGTGCCCCGCGTCGCAGTGGGGCGGGGTGTGTAACCATGGTTTGTTAAATATGCCAGTGATTAACTATAAACAAACTCTAAAACAAAAAGCACAAGAGTTACGTAAGCACTCCACACTCGGAGAAGTAATACTGTGGCAGTATTTAAAAAATAAACAAATGTTAGGTTATGACTTTCATCGTCAAAAACCAATACACAATTACATTGTCGATTTCTACTGCCCAAAATTACAATTAGCCATAGAAATAGACGGCTTTGCTAGCCATGACAACAAACCAGACTATGATAAACAAAGACAAGAAATACTAGAAAGTAAAAACATTAAATTCTTAAGATTTACCGAAATTGAAGTAAGAAAGAACATTGAAGCTGTACTCTATACCATAGAAAATTATCTCACTCACCAACGATAACACACCCCGTCAGCCTGCGACGGCTGCCACCCCTCTCTAGAGGGGATTTAACGAATACTATGCCCAAAAATTTAATCATTATCACTGGTCCGACTGCTTCTGGAAAATCTACAGTTGCTAAATTGTTATGCAAAAAATACAAAAAATGTGTAAGATTAGATATCGATCGTGTAAAGCATTTTATTGAAACAGGATTTAGATATGATAATAGTGCAGAAGGTAAGAAGCAATGGAATTTGTGTACTGAAAATATTTTAGTTCTTACTAAAAATTATTTAAAAAATGATTACACCGTAATTATTGAAGGTGTTTTAGGTAATACTGAAAATTGGCAGAAAATTTTTAAGATTTTAAAACCAAAGTATAAATATTTGTTACTGGTCGATAAAAAAGAATTGTTTGCTAGAAATGATAAAAGGGATCTAAAATTAAAGATGCTCAAAAAAGATATTGAATATCATTATAAAATGTTTTTGCAAGATTTTTATTTAAAGAATTTTGAAATAATTGAAAACAATAATTTACATGAAACTGTAGAATATATTTATGGTAGAGAATAATTTACAAACCAAAATCCAAAAACTTCGTTCACAAATAGATGATCTGCGTTATCGTTATCATGTGTTAAATGACCCAGAAGTGACCGATGCGATGTATGATGAGATGATGAATGAACTTCGTTATATTGAAGAACAACATCCCGAATTGATAACAGCTGATTCACCAACTCAACGTGTGGCCGGAAAAGTTTTGGAAAAATTTGAAAAAATTGTGCACTCGGTGCCACAGTGGTCTTTTAATGATGCTTTTAGTGAGGAAGAAATGACAGATTGGCAAGAACGGATTATGAATTATTTAGATAAACAAATTGGCAGTCGTCCAAAGGATTTAGATTATTGTTGCGAATTAAAAATAGATGGTTTGCACATGGTGTTAACTTATGAAAATGGATTGTTGAAAACTGCTGCTACGCGCGGTGATGGTAAAGTGGGGGAAGATGTAACAAATAATATTAAAACGATTCACTCTGTTCCACTCAGACTATCATCAATGCGTCATTCCCGCGAAAGCGGGAATCTTGGAAATCAAAATAAGATCCCCGCCTACGCGGGGATGACGCTAGTTGCCGAAGGCGAGGTCTGGCTTGGTGCAAAAATGTTGGCTAAATTAAATATTGAAAGAAAGAAAAATAATGAACCAGAGTTTGCCAATCCACGTAATGCCGCCGCGGGAACAATTCGACAACTTGATCCAAGTGTAGTGCGTGAACGCAAACTTTCTCTTACTGCTTATGATATATCATCACTTGTCATCCCGACCGAGTCTCGCGACGAGTGGAGGGATCTCTTGGTAAGGGATTCCTCCACTACACTTCGTTTCGGTCGGAATGACAGTGTGATTGACTCCCAAGAAAAAGAATTGTTGATGCTTGAAAAGCTTGGTTTTTTGACTGACAAACATTGGGAAATTTGTAAAACATTGGGTGAAATTTTTGCGTTTTACAAAAGTGTAGAAAAAATGCGAGAACAATTCGAATTTTGGATTGATGGCATTGTAATAAAAGTTAATCAAAAAAAATATCAAGATGCTCTTGGTTTTACTGGCAAGGCTCCGCGTTGGGCTATTGCCTATAAATTTCCGGCTGAACAGGGTAAGACGAGGATAAAAGACATTTACGTTCAAGTAGGCCGCACCGGAGCCCTTACGCCAGTCGCACTTATGGAACCAGTAAAACTGGCCGGTACGACGGTAACGCACGCTACACTGCATAATTTTGACGAAATAAAGCGTTTGGGAGTAAAAATAGGCGATTATGTAATAGTAGAAAAAGCAGGAGATATTATCCCCAAAGTTATACGGGTGCTGGATAAATTGCGTGATGGAAGTGAAAAAGGTGTAGGTGAGCCAAGAAAATGCCCAATTTGCGGATCAGAGGTAAAACGTTATCAAATTGCTGGTAGTGAAGCAGGCGCAGCTTTGATGTGTACTAATAAAAAATGTTTTGCTAAACAATTAGAAAACATTCGTCATTTTGTTTCCAAAGATGCGTTTGATATTGATGGTTTGGGAGAAAAAATTGTTGAACAATTAATGAATGAAGGTTTGGTAAAAAATCCCGCAGATTTATTTACCTTAACCAAGGGAGATCTAGAACCATTAGAACGGTTCGCGGAAAAGTCGGCGGATAATTTAATTGAAGCAATTGCTAAAGCTAAAATACAACCACTAAATAGATTTATTTATGGTTTAGGTATTCGTCATGTGGGCGAAGAAACTGCAATTCGTTTAGCTAAGCATTACATAAAATTAGAAAATATTTTGTCTGCGAGTTTTGAAGATTTACAAAATGTTAATGATATTGGTCCGCGTGTGGCCGAGGAAATTTTTAAATGGTTTAGAGATGGTGAGAATAAAAAATTAATTAATGATTTGATAAATAATGGCGTTAAAATCAAAGACTTAAAACTTACAACTTATAACTTAAAACTTACAGGCCAGACTTTTGTCTTGACTGGAAGTTTGGAATCTATGAGTCGCGATGAGGCTGAAGAAAAAATTCGTGAATTTGGTGGCAGTATTTCTTCTAGTGTTTCTAAAAAAACTAGTTATGTTGTTGTTGGTGCTGAACCAGGGAGTAAATATCAAAAAGCACAAGAGTTGGGAGTAAAAATTTTAAATGAGAAAGAATTTGTTAAGTTATTGTTAGTGTAATCGTATGGATTATAAAAAAATAAATTGGATTTCGATTTTGGTTACTAGTTTTAATTTGGTTTTGTATTATGTTTTTCAGGTTCAGAAAATGATGGATATTATTTTGTGGACTTTTTTGTTTTTTGGTTTAATATATTATTTTAGTAAAATTGTTCGTAAAATTGTCGATAAAGAAAAAATATACATATTACATAAAAAAATTGAAAAGGAATTCATGTTATTTTTTGGTGTATTGGTAATTGTAAACGGTTTATTATATTTTAATTTGGATTTAGAAAAAGGCTATTCAATATCTCTCGTTTATTTACTAGTTTCATTGATAGAAAATTTTATTGAAAAGTACATGTATAGAAATGAAAAAGTTAGGAAAGTAGTAGTTTATAGTTTATGGATATCTCTATATTTATCACCAGTTATTTTGTTGGCCGTTTTATTTTTTTCTTTAAAATTTAATTTTAATGCAGTAAATAGTCTAAATGGAATAATTTTAGTTTTGTTTGGTTATGGCGCTGTTTGCTTAGTAATTTATAATCCTAAAAAATATTTAAAAAATAAGCTGAATAAATTATGAAAAAAATTATTCTTTTATTATTTTTATCACTGTTTTTGCCAAGTATTGTTTTGGCCGAAGCAATAGATAGTATTAAAGTAAATATTGAACTTAATCAGGATAGCACTTTAAAAGTAGAAGAAAAAATTGATTATGATTTTGGTAAATTACAAAAACATGGAATTTATCGTGATATTGTTGCCAACAAAATTAATATTAGTAATATAAAAGTAGTTGATGAAAATAATCAGAATTACAATTTTGAAACTTCTCATACTGGTAAAAATTTACAAATTAAAATTGGTGATGCCGATAAATTAATTACTGGCAAACATACATATTTTATTTCTTACCAGGTAAAAAATGCTTTAAATTTTTTTGCCGACCATGATGAATTATATTGGAATGCAGTGGGCACAGGTTGGAATATACCAATTAATTCTGCAATTACTGAAATAAAAATTCCTACTGGTGTTGATCTTGCAAAAATAAATTACACTTGTTATCAAGGTGATTATGGTGCAAATGCAAATTGTGATAATAAAGTAATTCTTGGTAACAGTATTGTTTTTACTAGTAATAATTTAACTCCTAGTCAAGGCCAAACAATTGTGCTTGGTTTCCCTAAAGGATATTTTGCAGAACCAAGTTTTTGGCAGAAACATTGGCTAGAAATTTTAGTTTTTTTATTGCCCATAATTTCTTTTGTAGTAATGTTTTATTTGTGGTATACCCGTGGGCGCGATCCCAAAGGTCAGGGTACAATTATTACTCAATTTGACGTTCCCGATAACCTTACACCAGTGCAAGTTGGTACTTTAGTTGATCACACAATGCAAGCAAAAGATCTTACAGCCGAGATTGTATATTTAGCAGTTAAAGGCTATTTAAAAATTACTCACCTAGAAAAAAAGGGCTTATTTGGAAAAAATGATTTTATTTTAAAAAGATTAAAAAAAAGTGATGATTTACCCAATGAATTTGATCAAGCCCTGCTTCATGGTTTGCTGATGTATGCAGATAATGAAGAGATAAAAATTTCTGCGCTTAAAGATAAATTTTATAAAGATTACCAGTTGATAAAAAAGTCTGTTTATCATTCGTTGATTAAAAAAGAATATTATAAAAGTAGTCCGCCGACAATTATTATTTCTTATTTGGTAGCAGGCTTTATTTTGAGTGCTTTGGGAATATTGTTTATGGAACATTCTTGGTTTGTGTTTTTGGCATTTTTGTTGTCTGGGCTATGCGTGGGTGGTTTTGGTCTGCTTATGCCAGCTAGAACTGTAAAAGGCACAGAAGTTAAGGATTATCTTTTGGGTTTTAAAAACTATTTAACTGTGGCCGAAAAAGACCGTTTGGAATTTCATAATGCACCAGAAAAAAATGCCGAAACTTTTGAAAAGTTTTTGCCCTTTGCCATTGCTCTTGGTGTAGAAAAAGTTTGGGCCAAGCAATTTGCCGATATTTATACTAATAATCCGTCGTGGTATGATGGCGGCAACCAAGTATTTAGTTCAATGCTCTTGGTAAGTTCAATGTCAGATTTTAGTAGTGCAACTACTGGAATGATGACCCAAGCATCTAATGGAGGTAGTGGTTTTGGTGGTGGAGGAGTTGGCGGTGGCGGTGGTGGCGGTGGTGGGGGAAGCTGGTAAAAAGATCTGAAATTTGGTAAAATAAAACAGTTGTCATGCTGAACTGGTTTCAGCATCTCTCTCAAATAAGAAAGATCCTGAAATAAAACTTGTACTGAACTCGTTTCAGTATTCAGGATGACAAAGAATGTATCTTATGAAACTATCTGTAAAAGAAATAGAAAAAATTGCCACTTTGGCTAGATTGGAATTATCTGAACCAGAAAAACAAATGTATGCTGACCAATTGTCAGTTGTTTTGGATTATATAGAAATGTTAAATGATGTTGATACTAGTGGAGTAATTGAAACTTGCCAGGTGACTGGACTGGAAGATGTGGTGCGTGAAGATAAAGCACAAGAAGCAAGTGAAGAAATAAAAAATAAATTAATTGCTAGTTTTCCAGAAAAAATGGGAAAATTGTTAAAAGTAAAAGCAGTGTTTGATGACCAGACATAGGATTTAGGACATAGGACTTAAGAATATTTCTTACGTCTTATGTCTTATGTCTGATTTAAATAAATTAACAATTGTACAGGCGTATGAAGGCTTGAAGAAGAAAGAATTTTCTTCTGTTGAGTTGACAAAGGCTTGTTTAAAGCAAATTAAAAAACGTAACCAGGATTTGAATGCGTTTATTTCGGTTTTTGAAGAAGAAGCTCTTGAAGAAGCCAAAGAAGCAGATAAAAAAATAAAAGCTGGTAAGCAAGAAATGCTAACCGGTATTCCATTTTGTGTAAAAGATGCAATTTGTACCAAAGATAGATTATCAACTGCTGCAGCAAAAATTTTGGATAATTATATACCTAGTTTTGATGCCACTGTGATTGCTAAAATTCGCGAACAAGGCGCAGTTTTAATAGGCAAAAATAATTGTGATGCTTTTGGTCATGGGGCGAGTAATGAAAATAGCATGTATGGGCCAGTAAAAAATCCTCACGATTTAACTTGTGTTGCTGGTGGATCATCTGGTGGCACAGCTGCCGCAGTGGCCGATCATATGTGTATTTTTGGAATTGGTGAAGATACTGGCGGTTCTATTCGCCAGCCCGCTAGTTTGTGTGGAATTGTAGGACTTCGTCCTAGTTATGGACGTAATTCGCGTTATGGTTCGATGCCCATGGCTTCTTCTATGGATACTGTAGGTCCTTTGACTAAAACTGTAGAAGATGCGGCAATTGTTGAAGAAATTATTGCTGGTCATGATGTGTTGGATGCAACAACAGTAAATGAAAAAGTAGCTAAGTTTTCTAAGTCACTAAGTAAACTAAGTAAAAAATTACGAATTGGCGTGCCAAAAGAATATTTTGAACTAGAAGGTACAGAAGAAGAAACAAAAAATATTATTGAAAGCAAAATTGCCGAATTAAAGAAAAATAAAAATATTGAAATTGTGGAAATAAGTTTACCAATGACCAAATATGCAATTCCAGTTTATTATATAGTTGTACCAAGTGAAGATAGTTCAAATTTAGGTAGAATAGATGGTATTCGTTATGGCGTAAGAAAAGAGGCGGGGAATTTGTACGATACTTATGCTAAAACTCGGGCGCAAGGCTTTCCGGAAGAAGTTAAACGTCGAATTATGATTGGCACCTATGCTTTGTCGGCTGGGTATTATGATGCTTATTATCGTAAGGCGCAAAAAGTGCGTACTTTAATTATTCAAGATTTTGATAAGGTTTTTGCAGAAGTAGATTTAATTGTTACTCCCACATCGCCATTTTCAGCTTTTAAAATTGGCGAGAAAAAAGATGATGTTTTGGCAATGTATTTGGCTGATGTTTTTGTCTGTCCAGCTAATGTTGCCGGGCTCCCAGCCATTTCAGTTCCAGCTGGTAAGACTAAAGCTGGCTTACCGGTTGGTTTACATATCATTGGTCCACGACTTGGTGAAGAAAAAGTATTTCAACTGGCTCAATTGGTAATCCCGACCGCGCCCGGGGCGGGGAGGGATCCCTTTTAGAATATTATATGTTTCATGATATACCAATGTTATTTAATGAACATTACATTTATATCATGGCTAGTAAATCTGGTACCTTGTATGTCGGTTCTACAAGTAATATAATCAGTAGAGTTTACGAGCATAAACAAAAATTAGTAGAAGGTTTTACAAAAAAGTATGGTTGCGTTAGATTGCTATATTATGAAATATTAAAAACTAAACAAGAATCTTTAATTAGAGAATTACAAATTAAAAAATATAATCGTAAAAAGAAAGAGGAATTAATTAATAAATTAAACCCTAAATGGGAAGATCTGGCCTGGGATTGGTACATTGATTTATTGGTAACACAACCTTTAATTCATAGAAAAGGGATCCCTCGTCGTTCCTCCTCGGGATTGTGAACGTTTATGCGCGAAGAAGAAATAAAAAAAATGGAATTGTTGAAAAACAAGGATTTTAGTTTTAGTATAAATTCCGAAGGTGATTATCGCGATACTTGGCGGATTTTTCGGATTATGGCCGAATTTGTAGAAGGCTACCAATTTTTATCACAATTCAAAAACGAAGTAACTATTCTTGGCTCGGCACGACTGCACCACGACAACAAATATTGTCTAATTGCCAGAGATTTGGGAAAAATTTTGGCAGAAAATGGTTTTACGGTAATAACTGGTGGGGGCCCGGGTATTATGGAAGCAGGTAATCACGGTGCTCACGATGCTGGCGGTGAATCAATTGGCATAAATATTCAATTGCCTTTTGAACAGCGGGTTAATGAATATGTTACCAAGTCGGCTGGTTTTTATTATTTTTTTACGCGTAAAGTAATGCTTACTAGTCCGGCTAACGCTTTTGTTTTTTTCCCAGGAGGATATGGCACTATGGACGAATTTTTTGAAATTGTAGATTTAATGGATTTGCGTAAAATGCAAAAATTGCCAATTATTTTGGTGGGTCGTGAATTTTGGCAACCTTTAATTGATTTTTTAAGAAACAAAGCTGTGCCAATTGAATCAGTAAGCGACGAAATTATAAATAGTTGGCATATTGTAGAAACTGCTGCAGAAGCTTATGAATTTATAAAAAATACCAAAGATACTGATGTGGAATGTGAATTATCTCCCTTAAATTTTCGTTGTAATCAAAAATTAGATTGGAAAATTTTTCGCATTATGGCCGAAATGGTCGAGGGTTTTGAATTTTTGACTGGCATTAAAAATGCGGTAAATGTTTTGGGTACCAAGAGTGTTGCCCCCGAGAGTGAATATTATAAAACTGCTTACAATTTGGGTAAATGTTTGGCAGCGGAAAATTTTACCGTTGTTTCTGGTGGCGGTCCGGGCACCATGGAAGCAGTGTCTCGAGGGGCCTTTGAAGTTGGCGGGCAAGCTATTGGCATAAATATGAAGTATGGTTACAAAGAAAGAAAAAATTCATATTTAACTAAAGCGATTGGTTTCCAATTTCCCTACATTCGCAAACTAATTATTACCTCTCCTTCTACGGCTTTTGTGTTTTTACCTGGTGGTTTTGGTACTTTGCATCAATTATTTGAAGTGCTAACCTTAATTGAAACTAAAAAAATGGAACCAATGCCAATTTTACTTTATAATCATAAGTATTGGGAGCCATTATTGGCTTTTATAAAACAAACCATGGTGCATAAATTTCAAACAGTAGGGGATAGCGATGATGAATTGTTTCAAGTGGTAGATGACGAAGCACATTTAATGGATATTATTAAAGAATTTAGTGCTAAACGTAAAGGACGATTACAGGCACTACAGCTTACAAATAGTGGACATGAAGATTAAAAAATACCCCGGGTTTATCCCGGGGTTTTGTATTGACGAAAATTATTAAATTTGGTATAGTTATCACGTTAATTTGGAGAGTTCGCATAGTTGGTCTAGTGCGCATGCTTGGAAAGCATGTATACCGAAAGGTATCGAGGGTTCGAATCCCTCACTCTCCGCTCTGGCCACCGGAACATTTGTTCTGGTGATTTCATTTTCTGCCAAAAGGTCTTAAAATAATTGTTGAAAGCAGAAAATGTAAAAAAGAAATAAGTGTGGTGTAAATAAAAATTGTTACCAACGTGGTAAGGTAATTATTAAGTTTTAAAATATAATCAGTAATATTTATTTTCATTAGCAAGGTAAGAATATTTATTACTGTTAATACTAAAACAATCATCAAAAATCCGCGCCACATTTGTTTTTGATCAGGTTTGCTTGGAGCTACATGCGAGGCAATACAAAAAGATAAATATAAAAATAACCAAAAATTCCAAGCGTGTAAATTTTCTGGGGTAAAAAGATTAATAAAAAATAATTTTAGCATTTGCCAAACACTCACTAAAGAATCGGGAGTGTTTTTTAAATTAGTAAAAATTTCCTTGCCATTGGGCACCAAAAAATAAAGCATTAAAAACAAAATTAATGAACCCCAAATTAAGGGAGCAGCACCCACAAAAAAATTACCTGCACTTTGATAAAAACTTTTGCTGTTGTAAGAATGTTCGGTATAACCCAAACCACCAGTTTGTTGGTTGGGTTTAAAAAGCGCCACTGCCTGTACCTGGTGGCGAAATAATTTGGCAAAAAATACATGGCCCCATTCGTGAATGGGTGTGCCAAACCAAGCTGTCCAATATAGTCCGCGCCAGCCAATAGAACGCACATAATTTTTTTGTGTCCATTCTTGTAATTTATATAATACAAAACCAAAAACAAAAAAAATACCAAATAGACCAATTATTTGGGTGAGTAGGGCTTTGAAGAGAGTAATAAAGAATACCATATTTTAACTGTCATCCAGAATTTATTTCAGGATCTCCTGGGATGTTGAAATAAATTCAGCATGACAACAAACAGTATACCATTATCCACACCACCTTGACAAAATAACAAAAACCCGCTATACTTTTTTTAGGCCATACAACCGCCCAATAAGGGCAAAACGAGGTAGTTCCATGTCAAATGTGCCTTGCTGCGTGACCGTCGAGATGATACGTGCCGCAATTGAGGAGGCGAGTTCCACCCACAAGGTGGCTCTGGAGTTCCGGGGGGCGATCGAACCCGGTGTTCCTCCCAAGGAGATCGCAGGCAAGAAGGTGCAGGTGCCTCCGCACCACATCAACCTCCATCTCACGGAGGAACCCAAGGGCTTCAGCCTGCCTGGCGCGAGCCACGCCATCATCGCCTTCAGCGAGCTCGTTTCCGTCAAAGTAGGTGATGAACAACCGCCGATGACCACGGGTAATCGCGGTCGCATCGACTGCAACGGCTGGACGTTCGAAGCCTACTTCAACTCGCCGGCTATCTAGCTCGGCGCGCCCACTTCACCCAGGTCTTCTCAGACCTTTTCGACACTCAAGTCCACGTTTCAGTGGCATTTACCGTTCCTGGTGAACTTGAGTCGTCGCTGACAGTGTTCTTTCTTACAACTGGATTGCCACGACTCGTTTATCTTCCATTTTTTCTCCCCTTTATAAGGGGAGAACACAAGAGGGGTAATGGAAGCCAAACGAAAATTGGCAATTCAGTCTCAAATAAATATTCTCGATGTTATGTCGGGAATATTTTTTTCTTGATTTATTATTAGTTTTAGGGTAAAATATTTTATATGTCCGAAATAATTACTACCTACAAATTAACAGATTTAGAACAACCCGTCCCCATGGATCGGGAAGAGTTTTACGATAGTCAAATAAAAGAATTTAAAAAGACTGGTAAACCTACTATGGCAGCCGAATTAGTTCAAGTTTTATTGTTTACCAAAGACAAAGAAATTATTTTACAAAAAAGATCCAAAACAAAAAATCACAATCCTTCTTTGTTGGACAAGAGCATGGGTGGCCATCTGCAATTTGGCGATTCCACTACTTACACTGTAATGGTTGAGTGCTTGCAAGAATTGTGTGTGCCTTCAATTGTGGTGGGTACAACCGAAGATTTTTCCAAGACCTTTAAAATATTAAATAATTATTTAGAAAATCTAGCAGTAATTAAATTTGTAGCAACACACGTTAATAATTTTAAAAAGATTTTTAAGGGAGAATTAGTTCCCATTGCCAATAAGTATCATTTTTATTTGGGTGTTTATAATGGCTCCATAAAGCCTGCCGACAAAGAAGTATCAGGACTTATGTATTTTGATTACCAAGATTTACAGAATGAAATACAAAATGCGCCAAATCAATTTACCGAAGATCTAAAATTTTTCTTAAATAAATATAGTGCTGAGATAGAAAGCTTTTTGAAAAATCTTGGCTAATCTTAGCAATTGTAATTTTATTGGTGGATAAAGGCCTTGACAAGGGTCTTTTTTTGTGCTATAATAACCTATCTTTAAAACTTGTAATTTTCATTAATCCAACAAAGGGGATTTTCTGCTTTAATTAGCAAAATTATAAGTTTTTTATCACAACTCACTAATTATTTCAAAAACACCCTTCCAGGAGTGTTTTTCTTTTTGCTGGGTTAATGAGTGTCATTTCGCGAACTAACTTGGGAGGGTGCGATGAAGCAACAGTTCAAAGTGGATTGTTCGGACTGTGGAGCAACTGGTCTGTATTTGCATGACAGAAGCTGCCAAAAAGGAGAGGCGGTTGTTTGTCGCGCTTGTGGAGGGAAAGGCTACAGAATTATTGAATTTGAAGTTTTTACTTATTGTAAGATTGCACTCGGTGTAGAGAAAGTACGACTGTGTAATAATTCTGTCGGTGATCAGTGTGGTCAGGGTAGTTGGGCTGGTCATGGCAGTACTAGCGTCACCTATGCAGAGTTTGTCGCTGGACAAATGCCCCAAGTCACGGAACTGGAGTACTGCGGGCAGAAGTACGTAAGAGCTCAAGGACACAATGGCAGGCTACGTTTATGTGAAGATTGTGGCAATTTCGACAAAAGAACAAGATGTTGTCGAAATAGTGAAGCCTGCCTAATCTTCGGACTCGGGGATGGCCATGTTCCCGAATACGTCTTGAATGGTCAGGATTTAGGTTTTTTCTGTCCACATTGGAAACGTCCGGAGTAGACAGTCTGTTCTTTTGAGGAGGACACCGCGGTCGGCCAGTACACAAGTACTGTGCATACTGACCGCGGTGGAAAATTGAAAAAAGGAGGGAAACAAAAAACAGCTTAATTTCTAGGCTGTTTTTTTATATTCTTTTATTCCTACAAATAAACAAGCCAAATCTTTTGTCGTAATGATTGGGAAAGTGTTCTACCGAAAAACCGTGAGAGCGAATAACATTTTCCAAATCATTTTTTTTGTTGCCATTAAATTTACTCTGTACCCTTGTGGTACAGAGTTCGTGATATTCTACAACAATATATTGAATTTTGCTCCAAGTTTCTACACAGGTATTTTTGAAAATCTCAAATTCCGCACCCTCAATATCCATTTTTAATAATGAAATTTTTTCCAATTTGCTTTTACTAATTAAATTTTCTAGGGTAGTTGCTGGTACTTCTAGAGTATTTTCCGTTTCATAAAAAGTAGAGTGATTGTGTGAGTCGGTGTTTAGGTAAAGGATGGTTGTCTTGTTGTCATGCTGAACTGGTTTCAGCATCCCAGGGGATCCTGAAATAAATTCAGGATGACAATTGGGGATGACAGCTTGCTGCGCAGCTGTCACATTTTTACAATGATTTACTTTTAAATTTTCTTTTAATAATTTAAAATTATTTGGTTCTGGTTCTAAAGCAATTATTTTTATTTTGGAATTTAAAGCATTAGCAAAAAGCGAAAAGCAACCTATATGAGCGCCAATGTCCAAAATGGGGTAGGTGAGAGAGGGGATAATTTTATCTAACGAACGATACATTTTATCAATAAAAAATTCTTCAATCACACTTAAATCAGCCTTGCTTTGGTAGGAAATATTTAAAAGTTGATCATTAAATTTTAGTGTTTTTTTAAACATACGATGACAATTGTCATCCTGAACTTGCATTCGACCTGAGCTCACGCCGAAGGGTTTCAGGATCTTTTATATTTGGGAAAGATGCTGAAATAAAACTTGTCCTGAAGATTCTGAACTAAATTCAGAATGACACTTTCAGGATTCAGCATGACAGACTAAAGCAAAAATCTCCCGACTTAGTCGGGAGATTTTGTGTTTTATTTTGTAGGAATAACACTTACGTATTTGGCTGGCTTAAGTGTACCATCAAAACGTAATCTTTTGGTTTGGGTGAACTTTACTACTCCAGGAATTACGGAGAACAAAGTGTCATCTTTACCTTTTTTTACGTTCTTACCAGGATGAATTCTGGTACCGCGCTGACGAACAATTACTTGTCCGGCATTAATTCTTTCACCATCGCCAACTTTGGCGCCTAGGCGCTGTGGCTGTGAGTCACGGCCTAGTCGGGTAGAACCGCCGGCTTTTTTGTGTGACATATATTTTTAATCTTTTCCCCCAACATAGTGGTATATTGGGAACTGCTCCCTTCGACTAGCTCAGGGCCGTTAACCATGTCTTTAAGATAAATTAAGTGCGCTTATTATAAGCTATATTTATTAGCTTGTCAAGAGGGTTTTTTGGGGGTATAATGGTAGTGTCATGCTGAACTGGTTTCAGCATCTCTTTCATGAGATCCTGAAATAAATTCAGGATGACAGTAAAAATATGCTATTAAATTCATTAAGATTGTATTTTAGAAATATTTTTAATATTTTGGTCTTGGCAATTGCTCTGTTGGCCAATATTTTTTGTTGGTTGTGGTTAGCGTTGCAAATAAATCCACAAACAGAAACATTGTTTTTGCATTATAATATTTTGTTTGGTGTAGATTATATCGATAGTTGGTGGAAAGTCTATTATTTGCCTTTGGCAGGGTTTTTTATAATTTTACTTAATACTTTTTTGGCTTGGTGGCTTTGGCACAAAGACCGGTTAATGAGTATTATTTTGCATTCAGTTACCTTGCTTTGTCAGTTATTTTTAATAATTGCCTGTATTTTGCTCGTGTTTTTAAATGTTTAAATTATGAAAGAAACTCCGCGAGCCGATTATACTCTTCTAACCTATTTTTCAATTTTACTCGTGTTTGGTTTGGTAATGCTTACATCGGCTAGTGCCGCTGTTGGGCATGAAAGATTTACCGATGTATATTTTTTTATTAAGCGCCAGTTACTCTTGGGTGTTTTACCAGGAATTTTTTTATTTTTCTTTTTTTCTAAATTTCCTTATCAAAAATTACGTAAATTTAGTTTGGCTTTTTTTGTTTTTTCTATCATACTATTAATTCTAATTTTTATTCCTGGCATTGGTTCCTCGTATGGCACAGTAAATCGCAGTTGGTTGTCAATTTTTGGTTTTTCTTTTCAACCAGCCGAATTTACCAAATTGGCTTTGATTATTTATTTAGCAGCGCTCTTGGTTGCCAAAGGCAAAGAATTATTGGATTTTAAAAAAGGGTTTTTAACTGTTTTGGGAATTGGGGGGATCCCTTTGATTTTGGTAGCCCTACAACCAGACATTGGCACTTTGGCAATTTTATTTGTAATTATTTTTTCTTTACTTTTTATTGCTGGGGCCAAATGGTCGCATATTATTAGTTTGGCTAGTGTTGGTGTTTTGGCTTTTATTTTATTAATTGCGATTGCGCCTTATCGTCTGGCTCGTTTAACTACTTTTTTACATCCCGAATTAGATCCCCAGGGAATTGGCTATCATATTAATCAGGCTTTCTTGGCAATTGGCTCTGGTGGTGTTTTTGGACGTGGTTATGGAAATTCTGTACAAAAGTTTCAATATTTACCAGAAGTGGCGGCCGATAGTATTTATGCGGTGATTGCCGAAGAAATGGGTTTTGTTTTTGCTCTTTGTCTGGTCGTTTTGTTGTATCTAATAGCTGTAAGAGGATTTAATTTGGCCAAAAAATCCCCTGATCATTTTGGAAAATTATTAGTTTCTGGTATCATAATTTGGTTTACCGCTCAATCATTTTTAAACATTGGTGCTATGGTAGGAATTTTGCCAATTACTGGAGTGCCACTGCCCTTTATTTCTCATGGCGGTTCGGCTTTGGCTATTTCTATGGGGGCAGTAGGTATTTTAATAAATGTGAGTAAACAAGTAGAATCGTAGAGACGCAAAATTTTGCGTCTGTACCTAAGTAATTATTATGAAAATAATATTTTCCGGAGGTTACACTTTAGGGCCAGTAACACCATTACTAGCAGTAAGTGAAGTTATAAAAAAACATTATCCAAATGTAGAATTTTTGTGGATTGGCACAAAAAAAGGTCCAGAAAAAAAATTAATTAATGAGCAGGGAATAAAATTTATTACTTTGCCAGCTGGCAAATTTCGTCGTTATCTATCCCCGTGGAATTTAATAGATATTGCCAAAATTATTGCTGGCTTTTTTAAAGCCTTAAAAATAATGTGGCAAGAAGAGCCAGTAATTTGTATTTCTGCTGGTGGTTTTGTTTCGGTACCAGTACATTTTGCTGCTTGGTTGTTTGGAGTGCCAACTTGGATACACCAACAAGATGTAATAGTGGGTTTGGCCAACAAATTAATGGCACCAGTAGCCAGAGTTATTTCTACAGCTTTAAAAGATAATGTACAATCCTTCGGCAAGCTTAGAATAAAAAAAACTATTTGGCTGGGTAATCCAGTGCGAGCGGAAATTTTTGGTGGTAATTTGGTCAATGCCGAAAAAATATTTAATTTAAAGAAAAATTTACCAGTGGTTTTTGCAATGGGTGGTGGCACTGGCTCCATGAGACTCAATCAATTAATTATCCAATCTATTCCACATTTAAAAGGTTTTTGTCAGGTAATTCATTTGTCTGGTTTGGAGCGTCCGCAAGAATTAGTAAGCAGGGCCCAAGAATTATTTGCTGATTATTATCAAGTACATAAATTTTTTAGTGCAGAAATGAAAGATGCTTACAGCGCTTCTAGTATAGTAATTTCTCGAGGGGGATTTGGTAGTTTAAGCGAAATTGCAGCATTGGGTAAGCCGGCAATTATTATTCCAAAGCCTGGTCATCAAATAGAAAATGTGCGCTTTTTAAATCAAGCTGGTGCTGTGATTTTACTAGATGAACGTACTGCCGACGGAAATTTATTGGCCAAAACAATTCGTGAATTATTAGTCGATCAGATTTTACAAAGGCAAATGAGTACCCAAATACAAAAAATGCTCCCCAGGGCTAGTGAGGAGAAAATTTTGGCAATTATCAAAGCAATGCTTTAAATAATTTTACATTAAAAAAGCAATTGGTTGATAACCTTGATTATAAAAGTTGTTTTTGAACTCTTGTAGAAATTCATCAACAACTTTTTTTAATTCTTCATTTTTAATATTTTTTTGCAAATCAATAATGTGTTTGGCCAAAAATTCATCGCGATAAAGCACACTTTTGGGAAATTTTTGTGAATTATTATAATGTTCAAAAAAGAGCATATGATCCATTTGATCAATGATTTTGGCAAGCCAACGTTCATCGCTATCTTCGTTTTCAAATTCCCAATATTTTTGTTTCATTTCTGTTCCGGCTGAGCCGTCGGCCAGTTCGGCAAGCATTTCCATGGCTCGGTCGCCAATTTTGTCTTTGTGAATTTTTAAATCAGGGTATTTACGGTTTAGAGGAGCGGCCACATCACCGCCAAACAATTCACTCAAATCGTGAAACATTAAAAGCAACATTAATTTTCGTTCGTCAATTGTAATGCCACGGTCTTTTATTTTTTGGGCCAAAAAATAGGAAATTAAAATACAATTATAGTGGTGGTCTGCCAAATTTGGCAATTCCGCGTGTTTTACGCCGGCGACCAAATATCCCGAAACTGGCTGTTCTTTGGTAAGTTGCAAAATTGAGAGAAGTTTAAGTAGATTATTCATAAGATAATATAAGGTTTAGAATTAACTTAATTTTACCTTACTATTGACAAAAAGGCAAAAATGTGCTATACTGTGTGTAAGTTGGGTAAAAGACAACAGATTCGTTTGTCGTTCCCCTAGGTCGAAATTTATTAAAAAAATCTCAAAACACTTTGGGAACGATAAAAATAATGTTATGGCATTTACAAATGATAGACAAATGTTTGATGTAGATTTATCCTGCGCTAAGTGCGGGACCCACATCTCTCAGTTGCCTTTCCAACCATCCGGCGACAGACCAGTATACTGCTCAGAATGCAATCGTGCTTTCCGCAGTGAAAGTCGGGGAAATGATCGTGGTTTTAACCGCGGTTCACAAGCTCCTCGTCAGATGTTTGCAGTAAATCTTTCTTGCGCAGATTGCGGAACCAAGATTACTGAATTGCCTTTCCAGCCATCGGGTGATAAGCCGGTTTACTGCCGCGCTTGTTTACAAGCAAAAAGAGGTTAATTGTACAAAATAAAATATCCCCCAGCTCCACTACGTTGCGCCGGGCAGGCTAGTAAACTTTATTAAAAAAGATAATCTAGCTTGCCAGGCGCAGTAAAACGGAGACTGGGGGATATTTTATTTTTAGGTCTTTTGTTGTTTTGGTAAAATTTTTAATATTAAGCGGTCAAGAACAGCCACTACTATTGGACCCAAAATAATATATAACAATTCTTTACTAGTCAAACTAGTCATTTTAAAAGCAGAATGAATTACTGGAACAAAAATTATTGCAGTCAATGCTAATAAAATTATTCCTGATATTCCAAGGAGTAAACCATTAGATTTTATTTGTTCCCATTCGCGACCGAACATAATCAAAAGCACTTGGCAAAGAACCAGAGAAACAAAAGCTGCTGTGCGCCCTAATTCTGGATTTTGATGGGTAATGGCAAAATGGTAATAAAAGAAAAAACAAACAGCAGTAATACTAAAACCTTGAATCAAAATTTTTAGCCAAAGATGTGTTTTTATTAATGGCTCATTCGTGGGTCGTGGTAGTTCTTGCATTAAATTGCGTCTGGCTGGTTCTTTTTCAAAACCCAAGACCGAAGCTGGATCGCAAATTAATTCTAAGAAAATTATGTGAATTGGTAAAAAAATTAAATCTTGTTTTAAGAGTAGTGGTAAAACTGCCATACCAACAATCGGTATGTGAAAAGAAAATAAAAAAGCAAAAGATTGTCGTAAATTGTCATAAATTCGTCGTCCTTCTTTTATAGCGTTTACAATTGTGGCAAAGTTATCATCCATTAAGACCATGCCCGAGGCCGAACGGGCTACTTCGGTGCCACGTAATCCCATGCTAATACCGATATTGGCTTTTTTAAGGGCGGGAGCATCGTTTACACCATCGCCAGTCATGGCCACTATCTCACCATTTTTTTGTAAAGCCTCTACAATTAAATATTTTTGTTCTGGTTGTACACGGGCAAAAATATCGTGGTGGGATACTTCGTAAAGCAGAGCATCAGCATCCAATTTTTCTAGCATCGTGCCATCAAAAATTTCTTCATTATGTTTCATGCCAATTTGTTCGGCAATGTTATGTGCGGTTAATTTGTTGTCGCCAGTAATCATAATTATGCGAATACCGGCTTTTTGGCAAGTATCAATGGCTTCTTTTACTCCAGCACGAGGCGGATCGCTCATAATTAACAATCCTACAAAATCTAAATCAGACAAAATTATTTTACTGTCTTTTTCTACAGCTCTTTTGGCAATGCCAATAATACGGTAACCTTCACTAAAATTATCTTCTAAAACTTTTTCTATTTCGATTTTTTTTGTCGCAGTTAATTTACTAAATTTAATAATTGATTCTGGAGCTCCGGCAGTGAATTGATGATAACCATCATTTTTATCTTTCCAAATATGACTAACCAATTTATTTTTGGCTTCAAAAGGGGCATCTTGCATCAAAATATGTTCGCTATAAAATTTTTGTACATCAATTCCTAAATCTCTGGCAAAACGTTGAGCTTCGATTTCTATGGGGTCTACCGCAATTTGTTCCAAAGATAATAAAGCAGTTTGAATTAGCTCTTTAAAATCTTTTTCGTGGTGCACTGCTTGTTCTGGTGTTAATAGTTCATTGTCAAAATATATTTTTTTTAAAGTCATTTGGCCTTCGGTTAAAGTGCCAGTTTTGTCTGTACAAATTACACTTGCCGAACCGAGTAATTCCACCATGGTCATTTCGCGAACCAGGGCCTTTTTTTTGGTCATGCGCCAGACACCCATTATTAAAAATACAGAAAAAACCACGGGGAATTCTTCGGGGATTAGTGACATGGCCATGGTTAACCCAGAAAGTAAACCCGATATCCAACCATTTTTTAAGGTCATCATTAGACCTACAGCAATCGCTACAAAAATTGCTACAATGGCAATCATTCTTACTAATTTGTAGATTTTTTGTTGCAAAGGAGTTTTAAGAGCTTGAATTTTTTCTAATAAATTTCCTAGTTGACCATATTTAGTTTGGTCACCAGTTTGACTAACTACAAAATAACCTTCGCCTTGAATAACTAAAGTACTTTGGTAAACTTGGTTTTCTTCATTTATTTCGCTATTATTTATTTCTGCTTTGGTTACTGCTACTGATTCTCCAGTCAGAATTGATTCATCTATTTGTAGGCCATAAGAACTTAATAAATATCCATCGGCCGAAATTTTGTCGCCAGCAATTACATATACCAAATCATTTGGTACTAAAAATTTAGTTTCTAATTTTGTTACTTGGCCATCACGCATTACCGTTGCGTAAGTGGTAAGCATTTTGTCTAATACTTTTATAGCTTCATCAGTTTTACTTTCCTGAAAATATTCTATTAACATGATTGGAATAATAGAAAGCAAAAGAATAACTGTTTCTAATTTATCTCCCAAAAAATAATAAACAATTGCGGTGGCAATTAATAATAACATCATGGGTTCGCCAGCAATACCAATTATTCTTTTTATCCAAGTTTTTTGTTTTCCCGGCTTTCGAGCATTTAATCCATATTGCTTTAATAGATTTTCAGCTTCGGTTGTACTTAGTCCTTTGTATTGTTTATTGGAAATAATTTGTTCGGACATATTATTTAAAAAAGTTAATGTAAGTATTTTAGCAGGAAAATAGGGGATTGGCTAGTAAAGTTTTTACAAACAAAAACAGACTCGCAAATCCTCCACATCTTTCCCCAATAATTTTAGAGAAAAATGTGGTGACGAGTCTGTTTCATCTCTTACCACTCGGCCGTCGATTTGGCGGAGGTCCGGTTGATAGTTGCGTCATCGTTCACCTCCTGTTCGACCGCATAGCGGGTCTATGTGGCGGAACTATGGCGCTTTCGACAATCGTGTACACGCCGTCGCTTCCAGTACCAATCAAAGCACCACGAAGCCAATTTCCGTCCCGGCCAGGTACCCAGGCAAAAGCCTAGGATCAGAACACAAAACATGATCCAGTCTGGTTCTGTTTTCCCGAACAGGAGATCAATGGCTTTCGGCAACAGCCACAAAGTGACTCCGATTGGTAGAAGCCACCTGAGAATGGGGCTGGCGATGCCGAGGTCATTGATCAGCCATTCGTGCCAGTCTAGAAAGACTAGCAAGGTGCGGACGGTGAATCCGCAGAGAATAGCGAAAATGAACATGACCATCAAGTGGTACACGGACATTTTGAACCCCTAGTGATTTGTTGTGGTTTGAGTACTCATCAACCGACGAACGTCGCTGTGCACATAATATTACTTTATTATTGTTTTGTAAATAGAGTTCGAATCCCAACCCCGCCCGCCATGCAAGCCTGCAAGGCGTTGCGGGCAGGCCCACCTGCCATGCTAGTCTGCAAGGCGTTGCGGGCAGGCCCGCCCGCCATGCAAGCCTGCAAGGCGTTGCGGGCAGGCGCCCTCACTCAAAAACCACCCACACCGCTTGGAATTTGACAAAGTGCTGGTAGTGAATTATAATATATTCATAAATATGTATTAAATATGGATGAAAAAATTTTAGACAAAATTTTAACTAAGGTTATAAATATAGAAGAAAAACTAGACACATTTGTCACCAAGGATGAAATGAATGAAAAGTTTAATTTAGTTTTGAATAACATTGATAGATTTGTTAAACTTCACGAAACTCTTGATCAAGAATTATCTTCTTTAAGAAGCAAATATGGTCGATTGGAAGAAAGGTTGATTATTGTAGAACGCAAATTACAATTGGTTTAAATATTTTTTAATAAAAAAGACTCCCACTTTCTTTGGGAGTCTTTTTTCGTTGTGAACCTTATAGTTTATCCGGCGTAGCGGAGCGAAGACGGAGGACAGATTTACCCCGCACTGACCCTAACAGGGTCTAGTGCTGGGGTGGCAAACTTTTGTTGTTAATTTACTTGTTGAATTAGATGCGAATGAAAATGAATTATTGATGTAAACAAAAACAGACTCGCAAACCCCCAACATCTGTTCTCAACTTAAGTTAAGAAAAAACGTTGTGGCGAGTCTGTTTCGTCTCGTACACAACTTGGCCTGGGGGTCAGCCTGACTTAGCGTTCCTCTGGATGTATGATAGACGTATGGCAACACCCCAGAGGACGAGGAGCGCGGCCACATGAGCCAGCATTGCCCACGCCTGATTCATCCCGGTCAAACAAAGGTAGGAGATGCCCCCAGTAGTCGTCACAGTTGGTGTCCCTACCAACAGGACTCTAACCAAGCCCCGCTTCTCCATTTTTTCTCCTTAGCCGCCTTAGGCCAGTGATTACTTTTTGAGTATATCATAAATACTAAAAAATCAATATATCATATTATTAAAATCTACACCAAAGTTCGAACCCCAACCCCTCTCAACCAAAAACCACCCACACCGCTTGGAATTGGAAAACTAAATTTGCCTCTAATATCAGCAGAAAACAAAAGAATCTCGAACGTGATTCGAGATTCCATCTTGTGACCCGGCTGGGGGATTCGGCTTCGACTAAAATTTTTTTCCAAAAATTTTGTCTAGCCACCGCCTCGCGGTCGGGCTCGCCGGCCTGCGTCGCCCGACAGCGCTCCGGCGTCCTCATCCCAACGCGACCAAAGCAGTTTGGTCGCTCCCGTGTCAACAAAACAAAAAACCACCTAAGGGTGGTGTTTTCGTTTTGTGACCCGGCTGGGATTCGGACCCAGGACCATCAGCTTAAAAGGCTGTTGCTCTACCAGCTGAGCTACCGGGCCATGGTCTGACTTAAATATTCTTTCAACATTAATTTTAATGTTGTTTTACCTTTAGTTGTTTTGAAATATTCTTCACGTCTTTTGGCATCTTTTTCATCTATAAAAGCTTCGTAGTGTATTAGCAGTATTGGTAAATATTTTTTTGTGGTGTTATTGCTTCCACAATTGTGTTCATGTATTCTCCTTTTTAAATCTGCGGTATAGCCTGTATAAATTTGTTTGTTACTCATTAGTAAATTGTAAGTATAAAACATACATTGATTATACTTCGCCCATGAACCACAAGGGTTCATGGCCATGTACCTTCTTGGTACATGGTACCGGGCCAGGTAAAGTCTTGTCTAAACAATGGCCACAGTATACATAAATATTTTTTGCAAGTCAAGAGCAAAATTTAGACTGTGGACTAAATTTAGTTTTTTTGCTAAAATACACTTATTATTCATTAATTTTATTTATGTCCAAAATCGACCAAAAATACTTTAATCAACTAAAGCAAAATTTACATAGTTTTCAGGAAAAACGTATAGAAATTATTCAAGCTTCCAACAATGCCTTGCATCACGCCAAACGCATAATTTTTGCTTTGCATCGCGATGAATTTAAAGAAGCCGAAGAGAAATTAGTCTTAGTAGAAAAAATGCTTGGCGAAATGCGCAAGAAGTATAAAACCGACTTGCATGTTTTTGATGAGGGCGCGTTTAAAGCGGCAACCGAAGAATATGTAGAAGCCAGACTTTTTTATAATTTTCTTAAAACCGGGAAAATTGGCAAGATTACTCAGGTAGAAGTGAATGGCGAAGTATTTTTGGCTGGACTTTGCGATGTACCAGGTGAGCTTTATCGCTATGCCATAAAATGCGCTACAAATCACGATTTAAAAAAGACCAAAGAATGCAATGAAATGGCACAAGAAATTTTAGGGGCATTGATTGAGTTTAATTTAACTAGCTATTTGCGCAATAAATTTGATCAAGCCAAGCAAGCAATACATAAGTTAGAGATTGTGGTTTATGAATTGTCTTTACGTCGATAATTTTTTTATAGTATAGTGATATGTCTAATTTTAGATTTATCTATTTTTTTGTTTATCTTCTATTTTTTTTTATAGTTGGAAATTCTTCTGTTTTGGCTGCTTCAATAACATATACGCCGGTAAATTTCGCCTTGGATTACAATGCTGAAATATTAGGTTATTCAAATTTGTCTACTTCTTCTGGAAAATTATTATTAAATTGGAATCGGCCGGTAGTTGATTCTAACCATTTGGGTTATTGGCAATTTAGAGAAATTAAAGGAAACTTAGTTTTTGATTCTTCTTCTCAACAAAATAATATCACATTAAATAATCCTGATTCTTATTGGACAACTGCACAAAATAATTTACCCTATGCTGGTAAAAGTGCAGTTAAATTTGGTCCAGGAAAAACTATTATTGTTGGTGATGTTTTGGCTTTTACAAAAAAACAGCCATGGACGGTAACAGCAGCAATTAAAATTAACACTAAACCAATTGACGCGGCAATAATTTTTACCAATGTTGGAAGAGGGCCTAAGTATCCAGGTTATGAATTTTGGGTAGATAACTTTGGTCATTTGCACGTTCGTTTAATAAATGATATTTATAATCAGTTTATTGGAGTGGAAGGGACTACCGATGTAACAGATGGTAAGTGGCATTTTGTGGCCGCTAGTTACGATGGCTCAATAACAGCCGCCGGTGTAAAAATATATTTGGATGGTTCATTAGAAAAAATGAAGGTTGAATCAGATAATCTTTCTGATGGCTTAATAGTTAATAAAAATCTCCAGCAAAAATTTATAATTGGTAATCAACAATTTTTTGAATCTCAATTTTACATGCGAGGTTCAATTGATGAATTTTCACTATCCAACATTGAAAGGTCGGCTGGTTATATTGCTAAATATTCTTCTTCTAATTCCTTACCCCCAGTTGATGATAATGTAGTATTAAATTATAATTTTAATGAAGGTGAAAATACACATGTCAGTGATTTATCAGTTAATAAATATTTAGGAACTTTGTCCGATAATTTAATGTGGATTATAAAAGAAGATAATCCAGTTGTTTGGTTTGGGAACAATTCTTTGTATTTTAATTATGGCAAAGAGGCAGGCTTAAGTTTCTCTCGTATTTTACCCTATAATTTAGTTAGGGATCAATTTACTCTAACAACCTGGGCTTATTCTTTAGATACTCCGTTTGAAGTTATTCCGGGAAATTTAGGTTGGCATTATTATACTATTCGTTTTAATAAAGGAACGTTGGATTTTTTTATAGATGGTTCAAAAATTAAAACTTTTAACGAAGTTCAAGCGCCAGACATTTTAACTCAACCATTATTAATTAAGCATTGGTCTAATTTTTTTTCTAATGACAAATGGAGCGGTTATTTGAGTAATACAACCGTTTCTAAAATAGCCAGATCAGATGAATATTTAATGAATTTTTCTAGAAGATATCCAATTTCTGGTGTAGCTAGTTTGGCAAATCCTTTGGCTAATATTGAAAAAGGTGGTGGACGATTTATTGCTACAGTTCAAATAAATCAATTGATAGCTAATTTAAATAAACCAACAAATACCGAAATCCAGTTTAGGGTTGGCACTGGCGATACCGCGGCCGAGGCCACAGCCGACAAGCTTGCTCACGAATATACTGTACTTAATACTACTAACACTCTGGATAAAGTAGGCAAATATCTTGATTATGACATTAAATTATTAAGCAATAAAAAATGCACATCATTTTGTGAGACACCATTTATTAAGGATTTAACTTTTATTTATAATGTTTTAAATGATCAGAAAAGTTCCTTTGAAGTTTATCCTATTGTTAACCTTACTGCTTCGACAATTTTTTTTGAATTTTTAACCAACTACAAGTGGTTAGTTATTAGCGAATTTGTTATAATATTGGTCTTAGTAATTTTTTTAATTAAAAAAAGAAAAAATTAATTTTTTAACAATTTAATTTTAAAATGAAAAAAATTATCAAAAAAATTTTCCCCAAAAATATTCTGAATCTCCTTCACTTGTTTTTTGCCTTGTGGGGCAGTGTAAAATATAATCATTCATCAGAAGAATTATTGGTAATTGGCATTACTGGTACCGCTGGAAAATCCAGTGTAATTCATTTTTTACGGCAAGTTTTAGAATTTGTTGGTTTTAAAGTTGGCTCACTTTCCACAGTTGATTTTTATATCAATGGTCAATTAAAATTAAATGACAAAAAAATGACCATGGTTGGTAAATATTTTATTCAAGAAAAATTGCGAGAAATGGTAAAAGTTGGTTGTAATGTGGCGATTGTGGAAACTACGTCGGAAGGGTTTTTGCAACATCGTCATAAATTTATAAATTACGATACTATTGTTTTAACTAATTTATATCCCGAACATATTGAAGCACATGGTGGATTTGAAAATTATAAAAAGGCGAAATTGGGGATTTTTGAGTATGTAAGCAAATGTCGAAAGAAAAATTGTCATGCTGAATTTATTTCAGCATCCCCAGGGATCCTGAAACAAGTTCAGGATGACATTGCTAAAACAGCGATTGTAAATGGGAGTAGTGGATATGCAAATGAATTTTTAAATTTTAATTTTGAAAATAAAATTAAGTTTATAGCCAAAAATGTTGAAGCTACAAAAATCGGTTTAAATTTTGTGGTTGAAGATGAACAATATTTTGCGCCAATTTATGGTGCACATAATGCCGAAAATTTGGCTGGCGTAATTGCCGTTGTCAAAAGTTTAAATATTAATGAAGAAAAAATAAAACAAGCAATTAGTCAAATAAAATCTCCACCTGGAAGAATCGAATTTATTAATGAAGCAGAGGAACAAGGCTTTCAAGTGATTGTGGATTATGCTTTTGAACCAGTGGCTTTGCAAAAACTTTATGATGTTGTCGATGTAATTAAGCCGAATGGAAAGATTATTCACGTCTGTGGTTCAACTGGTGGCGGGCGTGATAAAGCTCGCCGTGAGCCAATTGGCAAATTGGTTGGAGAAAAATCAAATATTTTTATTATTACAGACGAAGATCCTTACAATGAAGATCCACAAGAAATAATGGAGGCTGTTAAAGTTGGGGCATTAAAATCTGGAAAAATAGAAGGACAAGATTTGTTTATGATTTTAAAAAGAGAAGAAGCGATTAAAAAGGCGATTGAATTAGCACGACCTGGGGATTTGGTTTTAATTACTGGCAAGGGTAGTGAACAAAAAATGTGTGTTGCAGGTGGTAATATGATTGATTGGGATGATAGGGAAATAGTTAAAAAGTTTATATGTCTATCGAAAAGAAAATAAATTTAAAAAAAGACGAGAAAATTGTTAATGTTGTTCGCCGTTATGGCCTAACGTTTTTTTGGGAATTTATTGTAGTGTTGTTTTTGTTTGTAGTTCCATTCTTTTTTATGTTTTGGTTATTTCGCCATTCTTGGTGGGGGATTGGCATCTTTTCAGCCTCGCTTTTGTTGGGTTTAATAATTTTAATCAAGATTATATTTTTATGGAAAAAAAATGTTTTAATTTTAACTACGCATCGTTTAGTTGATTTTGATAGGCGTGGTTTTTTTGAGCAAATTATTTCCGATATCCCTTATGACCAAATAGAAGATGTCCATGGAAAAGTGAAAGGAATAGCGCAAACAATTTTTAAATATGGAAATGTAAATATACAAACTGGAGAAGGGCAAGTACTGGTAACAGTAGATAGAGTAAAAAATCCGGTTTTTTTGGGCCAGCAAATTAATAGGTTAAGAGAATATTATTTAACACATCTAAGACATCATTTTTCTGGTAATTTGGCCGACGCGGTAATTGACAAACTGTACGAATTGGAAATAGAGGATTTGGAAAAAATTAAAATAGTAATTGAAAAGAGGATAAAAAAATTGAGTAATTAAGCCTGGTTGTGCTATAATAGTTTTATGAAACGTACTGGACAATCATTTATCAGACGCTTTTTTGCTTCCAGGCTTTTTTTGGTAGCAGGTTTATTATTACTTAGTTTAATTGCTTTTGGGTTTGCTCGGGCTTATTATCAAGATTATCGGCTACGTAATGAAATAAAAAGTTTACAAGAACAAGCCAAACAATTAGAAAAAAAACGTTTTGAGTCTGTAGAATTTTTAAAGTATGTTTCTTCCCCATCATTTGTAGAAGAAACTGCCCGTACCGAGCTTAATATGAAAAAACCTGGTGAAAATGTTTTAATTGTTACCGATACTGCGCCACAAAAAACAATAACTAGTTCAACGACAGAGGAAAAAGTTATCCTCTTGAACAATCCTATAAAATGGTGGTATTATTTTACTCATAAATCAATTAATAATTAATTAATTCTATGGACACAGAAAATCAAGAATTAAATCAAATTCCGGCTGTAGAACCAACGGCCGAAGTAAAAGTAAAAAAATCAGGAATAGGAAAGTTTTTCTTATTTGGTTTTTTGGGAATATTAGTAATAGTTCTTTTATTGGGTGTACTTCTAGCTTATACTCAAATTAAAAAATTATCAGATAACAAATGGGTTTTAGGAGTAGCCAAAGTATTTCAAGTACCAGTGGCCAAAATAAACAGTTTGCCAGTTACCTATGTAGATTATGTAAAAGATTTAAAAACCATGGAAAATTTTTATGCCAATCCACCTGTTGGCATGAATTCTCCTATTCCTACAGCCGAACAAATGTCGGATTTGGTGCTTAGTCGTTTGGTAGCCAATCGTTTAATTGGTAGTTTGGCCAATGAATTTAAAATAAAAGTTGAGCAGGCAGATTATGATAGCTTTAAACAAGAATTGCTTACTAATTTTGGTGGTACCGAAGAGGAAATCAAAACCGAATTGCAAAAAACCTATGGTTTAACTATGGATGAATATTTGCTTTCCGTAGCCAAACCCTTAATTTTGGAGAAAAAATTGCAAGAAGCTTTTGTTTCTAGTATAGATCCTGCACACATGCAATACAAAAAAGAAGAAGTAAATGCTCGTCATATTTTATTTTTGGTAAATGATACTAAAGATGATGCTGGCATCAAAGCCAAAGTCCAAGGTGTGCTAGACAGAGTAAAGAACGGTGAAGATTTTGCGACATTGGCAGCACAATTTAGTGAAGATGGTAGTCGTAATAATGGTGGAGATTTGGGTTGGTTTGGTAAAGGTGCTATGGTTCCAGAATTTGAAAATGCAGTTTTTGCTTTGGAAGTAGGCAAGTTTAGCCCAAATTTGGTAAAAACTTCTTATGGTTACCATATTGTAAAATTAGAAGGCAAAAGAGTGGTAAATGATTTTATTACTTTTATGGATAACAAATTTAAGCAAGCCAAAATAGAAGTTTTGTTAGCTATTCATAATCCTTTTAAGGATTTAGTTACAGAAACGCAGACACAGCCACAAAATCTAGAGGCTGGCGGTGCTGTTAGTCAATAAAAAAATATTTTAAAACAGTCCCGATTATGTCGGGACTGTTTTATGCGGGTGTAGTACAATGGTAGTATGCGTGCTTCCCAAGCATGAGACGCGAGTCCGATTCTCGTCACCCGCTCGTAACAAGAAATCCCGAATTTTCGGCGACGATTTTGTACGGATTTTCCCACAACCAAAACACTTTTTGCCCAGCGAGGCGGAAGTCCGAGCCGATTTTTTGCAAGAAGCTTCGCTTCTCTTCCAAATTTTCACTTTCGGCGATATTTTTGGCTTGGTTAGCCTCTAAAATCCACTGGCGAAAAAGTTCGAGCCAATTATTTCCCTTGTCTTGTAAACTCTCCTTAATCTCAACTTTGCGGTTAATGATTTTTTGTTTTACGGCGGTGTATTCTTCATTAGTTATTGTCTTCTCAAGATAAGTATCTAATAAATTCATTTGTTTTTCTTCCAGAGTTTTCAATTCCATTTTTAACATTGTTTTATCAGTGCTATTTTTAGTTGAAAACTCGTTATTATCTTTTTCCCACCGCCGTAAAAAATCATTTGTTGTGTCATCGTCCAAAGCAACTTTTTGAATAATCTCATTAAATTGTTTTAATATTTCCCGTTGCTCTAAATATTTCTGGTGGCAAACCCTTTGTTTTTTAGTACAGCGGTAGTAAACATATTCTTTGCCCGAGGGCTTAATTTTCTTTTCTGCCGTGATACTTCGCCCACATTCTCCGCATTTAAGTAACTTGAGAAAAGGAAAATATTTAATCTTCTCTGGCTTCACGGGTTTGCCTTTTTGTTTCATTACTTCCTGAACCTTGTCAAAAAGTTGCTTGGAAATAATTGGCTCGTGCGTGCCTTGATACATTTCGCCCTTAACCACAAATACTCCGTAATAAGTGGAATTTTTTAGCATTTCTTGTATTACTCCCAGTGTTAGAGGGATACTTTTTCGCCGGCTAACCAAGCCCAAAGAAAACGACATTTTTTGTAGTGCTTCAAGCGTAAAATTGCCCGTGGCATAGGCCTCAAACATCTTCTTAATAATTTGCCACCTTTCAGGGTCTTTAACTACTGTATGCTGCCTTAATTCGTTTAAATAGCCCACGGGTGCGAGTCCAGGCCTTTCGCCACGACGCAATTTTTGCCTTAACCCGCGTTTAACATTCTCCGACAGGTTATCTATGTAATATTTAGATTGTCCAAAAGCGATATTCAACATAAATTTTCCCTGGGGTGTGCAATCAAACCAGAAAGTTGGGAATTTGAGTCCTAAAATTTTCCCTGAATCAACCAGATAAATAATTTTTCCGCCGTCAACAGAATTGCGGGCCAATCGGTCTGGGTGCCAAGCTAAAATTCCATACCCATCATTATTTTCTATTCTTTCCATCATTTTATTAAATATTGGACGCCCAGGAATTTTAGCGGTCTTGCTTTCAATATATTCATCCACTATTTCCAGTTTTTCTTTTTCACCAAATTCCCGCAATTCCGTGATTTGGGATTCAATGGATAAAACTTGACGATCATCCTCATCAGTAGATTTTCGCGCGTAGAGAAAATATTTCATATTATTAAAATTATTTATTTGGTTATTGTTTTTGGATCGTTGTCGTTTTCTTTGGGGTGAAAATTTGGCAACCGTCAATCGACGGAGCAAAAAATTGGCTTGTGCCTATTTGGCACTGCACGCTTTGGTGTGCCGGACTTCCGCCTCGCAGGGCAAAAAGTGTTTTGGTTGTGGGAAAATCCGTACAAAATCGTCGCCGAAAATTCGGGATTTCTTGTTACGAGCTGTATTTACGAAAAAGTTCGGACGTTTTTTAAGGACAATTACTGACTTCTACTAGGTGAACAACCAGATGAACAGCTAGGTGAATCAGTGTTCAT
>LBSX01000008.1 GCA_000990355.1 Candidatus Magasanikbacteria bacterium GW2011_GWC2_37_14 | reverse complement strand
TGCCGTTCGTAAAACGTAAACTCATTTGACATATGTGCCACCTTTATGGTTAAAGCCATATTTTACCATTTAGGTGGTGCTTCTAGTTTAGATTATTGTGATTTTTATCCACTATTGACAAAACCTTTAAAATGTGCTATAATACTTCGTTATTTGCGAAAATAACGTTTAGTTAAAGAACCTGCGGTTGGCACAAGGGTGTCCGACTGCTCAATTTTTGCTTTGCAACCCTGGGAACAGAAGCCCTTGGTTGCTGAGAGGAGGCCAACATGGCCATCCAGCCCGAGCTCCTGCGCGAGATGTGGGCCAAGCTCGAGACCGAAGAAGGGATGGACATCCACCAGGTCTTCAGCTGGCTGATCGAAGCGGGTGCGAACGACGAAACGATCAGAAGGGCGTGTCTCGGCGACGAGCCCTGCTGCCGCGAGTTCCAGCGCGCCTTCCTGGAAAACGCGCTGGCCTGGGCCAAATTCGGTTTTTCCGACCTGGTGCACATGCTCCTCGAGATCGCCTCGGTACAGCCCGAGAAGGTGCTCATCATCTATGAGCACATCCGCGCCTCGCTGGGCAACCACGATGCCTGGCCGATCGCCATCCGGGCGGTGGATCGGTTGGAGAGCGTCGTCAACTCGCAAACGATCGAAGTTCTCCGTCGTCTCAACCTGCCCCAGAGCCTTCAGGTGGGGCTCTCGCTCCGCCTCGTGCCCACCTGGCGGACGATCCCCCTGATCGTCCAGGGACTCAAGGGTCTGGCCGACGGCGACGGAAGCAAGAAGGAATGCTTCCGACGGCACCTCTGGTCCAGGAACTACCCGCTCACCATACCCTGCGCCCTGCGCTGGGCCATGCTGGGTGGAGAGCCCTACCGGTTCCCGCCGAAATTCGAGATGTTGCCGCTCCAGAACGACTTCGTGGAGTGGCCGTCGAACGTCCACCAGGTGAGCTGGTACATGTCCCTCCGCCGTCGCATGGAAGACGCGGGCTGGTGCTTCATCAAGCTCCAGGCCCGCACCATCGAGAGCACGGAACGCCTGGTGGCCGTGGTGAACATGCCGAGCATGTCGACAGTCGTCTACATCCACAAGCCGGGCGAACGGGGCGAGCAGCTCAAGGAGGGCGACGAGGTGATGGTGTGGATGAACCCGAAGTTCCCCTTCGCCGTGAACCACGTCCTGGACAAGAGACACATCACCTGGAAACGCGTCGGCAATGAGGTCGTGGTGGAGTACGAACTTCACCCCACAACGCCACCGACCCAGGCGATGCTCGCCGACCCGAACAAGTTCTTCAGCGGTGGCGACATCCCCACCACGCCGGAGCCCCGCTAAACTGCTACCCCACCCCACCACCCGCCCCAGCTCCGGGGCAAAAAACCCACATTCTTTATCGATCTTTTCCTTTCACAAGAAGGAGCACCTTGGCCTTGGAGGACCAAGGGTGACTCAAGTGTTTATAAAATTATTTTGTAAATAGTTGAAAATAAAAAATCCCCAGTCTCCGTTTCACTGCGCCTGGCAAGCTAGACTATCTTTTTAATAAAGTTTACTAGCCTGCCCGGCGCAACGTAGTGGAGCTGGGGGATTTTTTGTTTGTAAAATACCCCTCCTTAATCCTCCCCTTATAAAGGGGAGGAAAAAGAAACACTCAATCACGCGCGCACAAACATTTACACACCACAGAAAAAACCTGGGGTCCAGGGGTAAAACTGTTTGAGCGCCCAGGGCTTGAATAGATAATACTTTAATCTTTAGTTGAAGGCGCGAGTTTTTTACCCCGGCACTTTTTGTTACTTTTTGGTGACAAAAAGTAAAATGAATATAAAACAAAAACTACTGAAAAGTAGTTTTGATTTTATTAGACGATTTCTGGATTCCTGCCGGAGTTTATCCCGTACCAGGTTACGGGACAGGAATGACAAACAGCTCCGGCAAACTCCCCCCGCCTGCCTTGACGGCATGTCGGGCAGGCCTACCCCCTCGAGGTCAAGAGGGGGATGACGGCCTAACTCTCCAAAACAACTTCGTCTTCTTTTCTCCAAGCCGGGTCAACAATACAAATAAATTCTAAATCTTCTTCACCAATATTTTCTATATATTGAGTAGCATTAGGTGGAATATAAACTGTATCATATACACCAACCTCTTCTGCTTCATCATTTATATACATTTTGCCTTTGCCTTTTAAAATAAAATATACTTCCGAAGTTTTCATGGTGTGCTTCCAGGTTTTTTTTGTAACAGGCATCTTGGACCAAGCCAAACTATAACGACAGTCTACTTTATCACCATGTTCCACGTTAATAAACTCCCTTAAAAGACAATTGTCTCCAGCAATAATTTCTTTTTGATTGGCAAATTTTTTTATTAACATATTTAAAATTAAAGCCTGCCATCTCTAGCTAAACTAGTTTTTTTAGCTTGCATTAAAAATGTTTCTTGTGCAGTTACAATATTTTCCGATTTACCAGCCCAAGCTTTTAAAGTAGAAGCTTGTAAAGCCCGACCATAAGAAAAGGATAATTGCCAAGGACAATCAACTGCTATTTTGTTTATTTCATTCAAAGTTTCGGCTGCCAATTCTTCACTTTGTCCGCCAGACAAAAAGGCAATTCCTGATACTTCGGCAGGCACAGTTTCTTTTAAACATTTTACGGTAAGTTCGGCAATTTCTTTGGCGCTAGCTTGAGTTTCGCAAGTGGAACCAGAAATAACCATATTTGGTTTTAAAATAATTCCACCCAATTCTACTCCAGCTTTTTTTAATTCAACAAAAGTAACATCTAAAACATTCTTTGTTACTTCATAACATTTTTCTATTGTATGACCACCGTCCATTAAAACTTCTGGTTCCACAATTGGGACCAAGTTATTTTCTTGGCACAATTTTGCATACTTGGCCAAACGCTCAGCATTCATTTGTACACAATTGGCAGTTGGCAAATTTTCGCCAATTTTTATTACCCCGCGCCACTTACAAAATTTAGCTCCCATATTTACATATTCTGGCAAACGAGCTGGTAAATTTTCCAAACCCTTGGTAACTACTTCTTCTGGCGAATCTACCAAACTTTCTGTTCCTTCATCTACTTTTATTCCACTCAATACGTTTTGCTTTTCCAAAACTGTCACAAAAGTATGACCGTCACTCGCACGTTGACGGATAGTTTCGTCATACATAATTACTCCACTAATATATTCACCCATGTTTGGTGCAGTAAAGAGTAATTCACGATAACCACGACGATTATCTTCATTATTTTCTACTTCAATTTTGGCGAAGCGTTTACCAATTGTTGGGGTACTTTCATCGGCAGCCAAAATACCCTTGCCTGGGGCAACCATTTGTTTTGCAATATTATTTAATTCACTCATATAAAAATATTTTAATTAATTAATTTTTTAATAATTGGCAATTCACCTACCAATGGTTTAACATAATCAATAAATTTTTGACTCACCATATTGTCGGAAGCAAAAAATTCTGGTGGCATTTTTTTGGTTTTAGCATTTACTTCTGCCAAATCTACCAAAGCATAACTCACATTATACTCGCCCTCGCGCTTAATTACTACTGAACCATCAACATCACCGGAAAAAGTAAATTGCACTGCTTTTACACCAACCTCGCGCGCTTCTTTGGCGTCAACTTCGCTGACACAACCAGCAAAAGAACGTTGTAAATAACCAAAAGTGTCTACTCGTACCCGTGAAATCCCGGTATGACTTTTTACGGTGTCGGCCAATAAATCTCCTAAAATACCATTACCAGATAATTGTACATTACCATGCGCATCATGTTCTACTTGTTTGGCAAGTTTGGAAGCTATAGGTGTGCCCTCTTCATCAATAATCCCTTCGGAAATTGCTACCACGCAACGGCCATATTTTTCATACACTGCTTTTACATCACGTACAAAATAATGAATATTGAACGGCCGTTCGGAAGTATAAATTAAATGCGGGCCATCTTCGGAATTTTGTTTGGCCAAAACCGAACTGGCAGTAAGAAAACCGGCGTGCCGACCCATCACAATTCCCAAATAAATTCCGGGCAAAGAAGCATTATCTAAATTTACTCCCATAAAAGCCTGGGCCACAAATTTAGCTGCTGAACCAAAACCTGGACAATGATCGGTCACCATCAAATCATTATCAATGGTTTTGGGAATATGAATAGTATGTAATTCGTATTTAACTTTTTTGGCTTCTTCATTAACAATTTTACAAGTATCGGCCGAATCATTACCACCAATATAGAAAAAATATTTAATCTGGTTTTTTTTCATTACTTCAAACATTTTTGCACAATATTCGGCATCTGGTTTGTCACGGGTAGAACCCAAAGCCGAACCTGGAGTTTTGGCAATGGCTTCCAAATCTACTTCGGCCAAATTTGTTAGATCAATAAAGTCTTCTTTTAAAATTCCTTTTACTCCAAAATGCGAACCAAAAATCCGGCCAACACTTGGCTGTTTTTTTAACTCCAAAATAGCCCCTACCAAGCTTTGATTAATCACGGCCGTTGGCCCTCCACCCTGGGCAATCAAAGCATTAAAAGTTTCATTTTCCATAAAAAATTATTATTACTGCCAAGTAATATAGCACTGGCAAAAAAAATATTCAAGACATAAAAAAACCCACCAATTTGGCAGATTTTGTGTTTCGTAATTTCGGACTTTTCGTATTTCGTACATTATTAGTACTCATCATTCCCATCACTATATTCATTTTTGTGTTTTTTTTCATCATCTTCGTCTTCTTCTTTTAAACCCAAAAAATCTTCACTGGTTTCTTCTTCATCTTCGGTATCTTTCAAATTATCATAACTTAATTCACCACCCACTGCTTTGTCCCACAATTCATCTACTTTAAAATCCAAATTCAAATCTTCACTGTGTTCGGCATACCATTGTTCAAAGGCTACTTTTAATTCGTCCTCATCCGTAGCATTCTCAAAAGAATCTTCTAATAAAGCATATTTTTCTTGATGACTCATAGCCATTTCTTCTTCCATTTCATCAAACAAAGTCTGAATGTGATCCAAAACTGATTCTTTAATTTCCAGGTAACGATCTTTTGCCATATAGTATTTACTTATAATTTTAATAAAAAAAATATACCAAGAATAAAGCAATTTGGCAAGAGTAGGTGCCTGTGGACAATTGTCATGATGCAGATAGCAGATAGCAGATAACAATTTGCCAAAAACAAATTTTTGTTTTATCATTGTCATATGATAACTGCTATTTGTTATCTGCTAATATGATCACTTTAATGAGCTGGAATGTAAATGGTATTCGCGCCTGTTTGCGTAATGGCTTTTTAGATGTCTTAAAAAAATATCAACCAGATATTTTAGCTTTACAAGAAGTTAAAATTGCCGAGAAGGATCGCTTTGACGCTAAATTAGATTTTCCGGGCTATACAGAATTCTGGAATTCGGCCGAACGACCAGGTTATGCCGGCACGGCGATCTTGATTAAGGATACAACAATAGCTTTTTTATTTTCGAAGCGAGGACCTAGCGGAGCGAACCCACAGCGAGAAAATAAAAAAGATATTGCTGTTATTAATGGCTTAGGACTAGATAAATTCGATAGCGAGGGCCGAGTACAAACAATTGAATTTGAAAAATTTTATTTTGTAAATGCATATTTCCCCAACACTCGCCATGATTTATCGCGCCTTGATTTTAAAATTGAATTTAATAATAAAATATTTAAACATATTAAAAATTTGGAACAAACCCCTTCGGCTAGCTCAGGGCAAGTAAAACCTGTTATTTTTACTGGGGATTTTAACGTAGCTCATACAGAAATTGATCTGGCCAATCCAAAAGAAAATGAAAAAAATGCTGGCTTTACTATTGAAGAACGCACGAGTTTTGATAAATTTTTAAAGAATAAAATGATTGATACTTTTCGTGAACTTCACCCCAAAGACATAAAATATACTTGGTGGACTTACCGCTTTGGCGCCCGTCGTCGAAATATTGGCTGGCGGATTGATTATTTTGTTATTAGCAAACTCTTGAAAAAATATTTAAAAGATGCTACAATTATGGACCAAGTGGTTGGTTCTGACCACTGTCCCATAATGATTAAAATAAATTTATGACCGCAATAATTTATTCAATTTTAAGCGTTACCATCGTCAGCTTAATTTCCCTAATTGGGCTAGCTTCAATTTCCATTAAAGAAGAAAAACTACGCAAAATTTTAATTTACTTAGTAAGTTTTTCGGCTGGTGCTTTGCTCGCCGATGCTTTTATTCATCTTTTGCCAGAAGCAGTAGAAGAATCTGGATTTACTTTACAAGTTTCTTTATACGTTTTACTAGGTATTGGCTTGTCTTTTGTCATGGAAAAAATTATTCACTGGCATCATTGTCACCACACCCATTCTACCGAATGTTTGGAAGAACATCACGACCACGTGCAAGTAGCTCCTTTTGCCAAAATGAATTTAATTGGCGACACGGTACATAATTTTATTGATGGCTTAATTATTGGCGGCAGTTATTTGGTAAATATTCCACTTGGGCTTGCCACTACTTTTGCGGTAATTCTACACGAAATTCCTCAAGAAATCGGTGATTTTGGTATATTACTGCATGGCGGTTACAACAGAAAACGCGCTTTATTTTTAAATTTTATTACTGGCTTAACAGCTATACTTGGCGCAATAATTGCTATTTTAGTTAGCCAATTTATTCCCCATATTACATCTTTTTTAATTCCTTTTGCCGCCGGCAGTTTTATTTATATTGCTGGCTCGGACTTGGTACCAGAACTTCACAAAGAAACCAATGCTAAAAAATCTGCTTTACAACTTGTAATTTCTATTTTGGGTGTGGCAGTAATGATGGCGTTGTTACTGTTAGAGTAAACAAAAATCGACTTGCAAAACCTCCATGTCTTTCACTAAAAAACTTTAGAGAAAAACATGGTGGCAAGTCGATTCTCATCCCAACCATGTCCTTTCGGCGGTGCACGACACTTCATTCTTCTAACCTCCATTAGTCGTCATCGGCCCACGATGAACCACTTGCGTGTTGACCGACAGGTATATGGAGAACGATGTCCTGTCTCGCCGCCTGGTTCATCCAGCTATTTAGAGACTGACCAGCCAGCCCCTCGGTGAACCTGGCGAGCTCCACGCTGTGCGAAGGTGCGTGACCCTTGCGGTAACCGCCACTGGGCTCGAAGGAATAGGTAGCGGCATAACGAACTCGCACGCCCCAGATCATGTACCTCGCGAAGAACTCGCTCACGTAATCCCGAAAGGCCTTCGGACACCGCTTGAGATCCTCTTCCCGCACTACCAAAACCGATGGCATATCGTCCCTCCCAAAAAACCCACTTGGGTCGTTTGGAACTATTTAAACACAAAAATACAATAATGTCCAGTAACCTATGATTACTAATAATCTTAATCCAATCCTATTCCAATACAGTTTTATCACCATCCGCTGGTACGGTCTTTTTTTGGCTCTCGGTGTCGGAATAGCAATTTATATTATTGCTAAATTATTTAAACAAAAAAAATATCCAATAAATTTGGCTTATGATTTATGTACTTGGCTAATAGTTGGCGGACTAATTGGCGCTCGACTAGGAGAAATTTTATTTTACGAGCCTACTTTTTATTTTACCCATCCGCTAGAAATGATTATGATTAATCATGGTGGGCTTTCTAGCCATGGTATGACAATTGGTTTGTTATTAACATTTTTTTTATTCATCAAAATAAAAGCCAACAACCCCCTTAATCCCCCTTTATTAAGGGGGAAAAACGACGTTACCCCCCTTGAAAAAGGGGGGCGGGGGGGGTTATTAGATTGGCGTAAAATTCTGGACATCCTTATCATTCCTATCCCACTTTTGGCAATGTTTATTAGGATTGGAAATTTCTTTAACTCGGAAATTGTCGGCAGAGCCACTAATTTACCCTGGGGTGTATATTTCCCCAATTACGAGTTAAACCCTGTCCTACGCCACCCTGCACAGCTCTACGAAGCACTGGCGTTACTTATAATATTTATAATTCTATATTTTAGTTATAAAAAATACGTGTCGCGTGGTGTAACTTTACGCGACAAAGAAAAACTACCAAATCTTTTTATCTTTCATTTATTTTTAATACTCTATTTTTCTTCTCGTTTTATAATTGAATTTGTTAAAGAATTTCCAACTTATTTTGGCTTAACCACCGGGCAATGGTTGAGTGTGCCGTTTGTTGTGTGGGGAATAATATATTTTATAAATATTTTAAAACAAAAAAAGAATTAGATTTTTGAAGCGGCCACTGTCTGCGACTATTAGATTTTGGCGCGAAAAAATTTAATTCTTTTTTTGTTTTAATAAAAATCACTTTAAATCACGATGTTTGCCCTGACCAATGAATTATTTTATGTTCTAAGAACAGCATCAAACTATTTAAAACATACCCCAAAAATCCTATTAACAAAATTCCTACATAAACTTCTTCCATTGCCAAAACACTAGAAGCGGCAAAAATTCTATGCCCCAAACCATTTTGCGAACCTAAAAACATTTCCGCCACCAACTCAACAATTAGAGAAAAGGAAAGACTAACGCGAATACCAGCGGCAATATATGAAAGTGTAGAAGGCAAAATAATCAAACAAACTGTTTTCCTAAAAGAAAACTTTTTTAATTTGCCTACTAGCAGCCGTATTTGTGAAATATTTTGGAAACCATAAAGAGTATTAACAAGTACTATTAAACATGCCGCCCAAGCCGACACAAATATTTTAACTAAATCTCCTAAACCAAAAAGCACAATAAAAAGAGGAAACAATGCTGTGGTGGGGATAGAACGAATAAAATCCATAGGCAAACGTAAAGTTTTGTAGAGCGGACGGAAAAAACCTAACAAAATCCCAATTATCACCCCAATAATTGTACCCATTGATAAACCAACAATAGTTCGCTTAAAAGTAGCCCAAATATCACCATACAATTCTGGTGTATCTAATAACGCAAACAAATTATTTATTACTGCCACAGGCGAAGGTAAAAATAATCTATTTACAAACAAAGATAATAATTCCCAAACTAAAAATATAATTAAAATACCAAGAATATTAAATTTCATAGCACAGGAATAGTTTGCAAAAATGATTGTGACACCTTACGATACAATTCAGAAAACTTTTCGCTCTGAAGCAAAACCGGCACACGAGGACGAGGCAAATCAATTGTATAATGTCCAAAAATTTTAGTAGGCTGATTCCCAAGTACTATCACTTCATCAGCAAGATAAATGGCTTCTTCTATATCATGCGAAACTAAAATTATTGTAGTAGGACATTTTTGCCACAGCAACTCAAGTTGTTGCCGCCAAGCCAATCTTTTTTCATAATCAAGCGCTGTAAATGGTTCATCCATTAAAAGTAATTTTGGCTGATTGATAAATTCACGCACAAGCGCTAATAACTGCTGTTGTCCACCACTACACTGATAGGGGTAAGATCCCCACGGCAATACAATATTACGTTCAACGGCCCAATTTTTAATATAAACATGCTTTTCAAGTTTAGACAACGTTGATTGTTCCAGAGTACAAGCGACATTATCAATATTTTTTAACCATGGCAGTAATGACTCACGATAATTTTGAAAAACAAAACCAATCTTAGTATTTTGATTATCTTTATCATCAATTTTAATACGTCCCAATTCGAATGGTATTAAGTCGGCCAAACAATTAAGCAGGGTAGTTTTGCCACAGCCATTTACTCCAACTACTGCCACAATAATGTTAGATTTAATTTCTAAAGAAAAATTATCAAACACTAACTGTGGATTTTTACTTTGTGCGTTATAAATTTTGGTAAGATTTGTTATAGCAAGATTTGGCATGTTTATAGCTCTAATAATCCATCACCAAATAAGGAATTAACCTCTACTTTAGTTTTAAGCAATTTATTATCATACAGATAGTCAGCAAATTTTTGAACTTGGGTACGATTTTCCTCACCCAATTTCGCATAATGAAATAATTTTAGATCGGCAAGAACTTTGTCAGCCGATTCTACTGGAATCGGTGTATATTTTAACATGGCCTTTTTAGCTTCGGCCGGGTTATTGTTTATAAAATCAATTGCCTGATTGAGTGATTTTACCACGGCCTGAGCCGCAACTTTATTTTCATTTATAAATTTAGTAGCCAGTACTGCTGCCGTTGATGGGAATGGCGACATAATGTATTTAACCCGAGGGTTGTTAGATACCAATTTAGTTTGACCACTAAACAAGGCAATATTAGAAGTTGGTTCAGTAGTTGATAAGGCATCATATTCGCCAGCCAAAAGTCCTTGAATTTGAAGTTTTGGATTAATTTCAATAATTTCAACTTCAGCTAGGCTTATTTTCATGCCAGTAAGTATGGCTTTAAGAAAATTTACTTGAACCAACCCTCCATAAACCCCAATTTTTTTACCACGTAAATCTTGATAAGAGTTGATAGGGGAATCTTTTTTGGCAATAATGCTGGCAGTATAATTAGTTTCTGTTTCTTCGGTGGAAGAAAATATTTTAAAAGTATTCGGATATTGTATAGCAGATGGAAAAACAATGGTATATGCCAAAACTGGGGCAAAATCAATTTTACCAGACACTAAAGCAGCCACAATATCATTGGGTGTAGTGGCCTCAGAAGCTTCAATATTAAGGCCATTTTGTTTAAAAAATCCTTGCTCTAACGCTACAAAAAGAGATAAATTGGCTGTAATTGGCATATAAGCAGTTCTGACTGTTTGGACAACTGGTAAAACAGATGTTGGTTCGGCAACATTTTGATTCACTGAACAGCCAGCTAATGCAACTACTGAAAAACTTACAACCATCACTAAAATCAAAATTTTAGTATTAAACATTTTTTTAAAATGTTTTTTGAAAATATGAATTGCCATATTTTAAAAAATTAAAAATTAATTAACCTGTCTTGACAATACTCTCAAATCAGAGTATTGTATACAGTGTCGTGACAAAACCACAACAATATGCAAATAAACAAAATTTTGGACTTGTTTAATTTACAACCTTTAGAAAAAGAAATATTTTTAGTTGCCTTAGAAAGTGGGCCAACTGGTGCTACTACCCTGGCTCAAAAAGCTGGAGTTAAGCGCACAGCTATTTATGATTTATTAGAAAATCTAACCAAGACAGGCTTAATAGTTGAGTCACAAAAAAATAATATTAAAATTTTTACAATACAAAAGCCAGAAATTATTGAGTTATTAATTGAAGAAAAACAAAAAAACATTTTAACGGCTAAAAGTACTTTAGCAGAATTAAAAAATACTTACTACAAAAAAAACAGCCCCACCAAACCGCGTTTACAATTATTTGAAGGACGAGAAGAACTACAACACATGATGAAAGACATGTTGCTTTATCGCGACACCACTGCTTATGTGCTTTGGCCAGTAGAAAAAATTATTAAATTATTGGGTAGCGAATTTTACCAAGAATTCCACAAAAAGCGTGCTGAAAGAAATATTCAAATTAAAGTAATTTGGCCACAGATGCAAGCAACCGCTAAAACTAAGTATGATTTTTTTAAAAATGATGTAGAATTAAAAAGAGAAATTCGTATTGCTCCAAAAAATATTGATTTTTCTTTGGGCTATACAATTTATGCCAACACTGTGCGTTTTATTTCTTCACAAAAAGAAAATTACGGATTCTTAATTGAAAGCCCGGAAATGGCAGAGATGATGAAACAGCAGTTTGAAATTATTTGGGGACAGTCCAAAAGTATAAAACAAAAATAATTACAACACTCACGCGCGCACAAACACAAGGTAAAAATTTAGAGGCGAGGAAGAGTGTTCCTTCGGAGCTCTATAGCGAAGAAGGATTTGCTCGTCTAGAGCCTCTTTAGGCTCGCACGAGCAAAAACGAATGACGAGTCCTAAATTTTCCGCAGTGTTTGTTTAGCGCGAAGTTTTTGCTCCATGGAGGTAAGAGTAATTGGACGATTTCCCTGCCCGCTAATGCTAGAGCATAGCGATGGCAGGCGGGTGGATTCTTGCCTGCGCAGGAATGACAGACGACGGTGACGAAACCCCACCCTAATCCTCCCCTCGTAGGGGAGGGAAACCAACACACCCCGTCGCTTCTGACGCGACACCCCTCTCTAGAGGGGATTTGCTAACCACCTCCCCCCGACTGCGACGTCGGGGTACTCCTCCTTCGTAAGGAGGAGACAAAAAAAACACCGCCATTAGCGATATTTTTAAAATAAAAAAACTGAGTACAAGGTCCAGGCGTCGGTCTACTTTTGCGTTGCCGCTATCATCGACGCTGAGAGGCTTAACTGCCGAGTTCGGGATGGGATCGGGTGTGACCCTCTCGCTCATGACACCTAGACTCTGTACTCAGTTTGAATTGAAAAAATATTAATTTTATAGATCAGCACAACTCTGTGCTTCCGTAGTATGCTCGACTTATTAGTACGCCTCGGCTTAAACCATTACTGGCCTTTTACCTAGCGCCTATCAACCTCGTAGTCTACAAGGAGTCTATAGCGAATGTTAATCTTGAAAACGGCTTCGCGCTTAGATGCTTTCAGCGCTTATCCGTGCTAAACTTAGCTACTCGGCGGTGCCCTTGGCAGGACAGCCGACACACCAGAGGTTTATCCTTCCCGGTCCTCTCGTACTAGGGAAGAGCTTTCTCAACATTCATCGCCCACAACAGATAGGAGACCGAACTGTCTCACGACGTTCTGAACCCAGCTCACGTACCGCTTTAATAGGCGAACAGCCTAACCCTTGGGACCTTCTCCAGCCCCAGGATGCGATGAGCCGACATCGTACTATTTTCCATACTTTCATATGGCGCAGACTATATCTTCATCTTGCTCTGGATTTTAGTCCGCCCACTGGCGGACATGATCTCAGTTTGACTTAGCAAGAGTCGGCGTGTTATCCTTCGACTCCTCTTTCGCTTACGCTCAAGATTCGCTCAGGATCTTCCCTTTCGGGTCAGTCGTTACAGGGTCATGCGCCGATTAAGCGCAGACTTCCCACGGGGTTGCCGGCCACGATGTGACAATGTCCATTTTCGTGGTGACGGGTTCTCCGTTATAAGCCGATTTTATTTTGTCTCTATCTATAATTAAATTATTAACGAAAAGATTTTGGAACAACATCACTGTTGGTGCACCCCGATTTTGTTAAGGTGCCAAACCGCGCCGTCGCTGTGGACGCTTGGGCGCGATCAGCCTGTTATCCCCAGAGTAGCTTTTATCCGTTGAGCTTCCGCCGTCCTATATCGTACGGTCGGATCACTAACTTCCACTGCGTTTGCACGTCCAGTCCGATTTCCATCCGGACCAAGCTGACCTTTGTAAACGCCTCCGTTACATTTTGGGAGGCAACCGCCCCAGTTAAACTACCCATCAGATACTGTCTCCCCCGGCTGATTCAAGTCGGGAGATTAGGTATATCACAGCGCAAGGGTGGTGTCTCATTGGCGCCTTTCGGCTCCCACCTACACTGAACAAACGAGGTAATATACCAATATCAAACTATAGTAAAGCTTCATGGGGTCTTTTCGTCTAGTTGCGGGTACGTCGCATCTTCTCACACCGTTATGCCATTCGTGCGGGTCGGAACTCACCCGACAAGGAATTTCGCTACCTTAGGACGGTTATAGTTACCGCCGGCGTTCATCAGCGCTTCAGATCAAAGCTGCCTTCCCGAAGGAATTGACTTCTCCCTTTAACGTTCTGACACTGGCCAGGCATCACTCCCTATACTTCAGCTTGCGCTTTTGCAGGGAGCTGTGTTTTTGGTAAACAGTCGCATGAGGTCTTTAGCTGCGCCCCACTTGCGTGGGGAGGCCTTATCCCGAAGTTACGGCCGCTAAATTGCAGAGTTCCTTAACAATGTTTCTCTCGTCCGCCTTGGTCTACTCGACCTGCCCACCTGAGTCGGTTTGCGGTACGGATTGATATAGCCTAACGTTATTGTACTTTTCTAGACACGAATTGCACTTAAATTGACGTTGCCCGAGGGCTTCATCTTTATCTTGCGAAACGTTTATAGCCAAAAAACGCTTAAACACTCGACATGTACATACAACAACAAACTATACCAAGTGCAGGAATATTAACCTGCTCTTCCATCGGTTACGCCTTTCGGCCTGGCCTTAGGATCGACTAACCCAGGGACGATTCACGTTGCCCTGGAAACCTTGGGTTTTCGGCGTGCCGGACTTTCACCGGCATTTTTGCTACTTGTGCCTGCATTCTCACTTCCAAACGCTCCACCAATCCTCACGGATCCAGCTTCACTGCTGTTTGGAAAGCTCCTCTACCACGTAGGTTCGCCTAAGCTTACCTACATTCACGACTTCGGTATACTACTTAGCCCCGGTACATTTTCGGCGCGAAAACTCTTGACCAGTGAGCTATTACGCTTTCTTTAAATGATGGCTGCTTCTAAGCCAACATCCTGGTTGTATGAGAATTAACACCACCTTTTACACTTAGTAGTAATTTAGGGACCTTAGTCGGTGATCTGGGCTGTTTCCCTTTTGACGACGAAGCTTAGCCCCCGCCGTCTGACTTGCGTACTCTAATCTCTGGTATTCGGAGTTTGATTGAAAGGAGTATCCTTGCGGACCTCGCTCTCATCCAGTGCTCTACCCCCAGAGGGATCATACCAGCTATACCTAAATATATTTCGAGGAGAACCAGCTATTACCGAGTTCGATAAGAATTTCTCTCCTATCCACAACTCATCCCCGCATGTTGCACGGTGCGTGGGTTCGGACCTCCCCTTGATTTTACTCAAGGTTCATCCTGGTCATGGATTGCTCACCCGGTTTCGGGTCATGTATGTGCTACTTAACGCCCGTTAAGACTCGGTTTCCCTACGCCTCCGGACCATAAGTCCTTAAGCTTGCAACACACACACACTCGCAGGCTCATTCTTCAATAGGAACACAGTCACCCCGCGAACGGGGCTCCTGCTCATTGTAAGCATATGGTTTCAGATACTATTTCATCGCCCTCTCCGGGCTGCTTTTCACCTTTCCCTCACGGTACTCGTTCACTATCGATCACTGTTGGTATTTAGCCTTAGGCCATAGTCGGCCTGACTTCCGACGGAATTTCACGTGTTCCGCCGTACTCAGGAAAATTAAACACCGTATATAATATGTATTTTATTTACAGGACTATCACCTTCTTTGGTGCTCTGTTCCAAGAGTCTTCAACTATACAAATATTATATTCCGGCCGGCATAGCAGGTAGCCGACGTTAACTTCCTATAACACTTATACCGCAACGGCCTGTCCTTTATGTACAAAGTACAACAAGTCTTGCGACAAATTTTTCCAAGTACAACACGATATAAGTTTGGGCTTTTTCCCCTTTCGCTCGCCACTACTTAGGGAATCGAAACCATAGTCTTCGACACTAATCGACCCCGATTAAACATCGGAGAAGATTAGTGTGAAAAAAATGGTCTTTTGGTTTCTTTTTGTTCCTCTGGTTACTGAGATGTTTCACTTCACCAGGTGCTCTCTACATACCTATGAATTCAGTATGAAGTTCCCGATGCTTTCGTATCGGGAGGGTTCCCCCATTCGGAAATCCTCGGATCAAAGGTTGCTTACCACCTCCCCGGGGCTTATCGCAGGTTGCTACGTCCTTCATCGACCTAACAGTGTCTAGGCATCCACCATATGCTCTTAAAGATGCATACTACGAAAACACACAATTGTGCTTTCTTTTTATCTTATTAAATCTTTAATAAGACCGCTTATTTTTGAATTGACCTATTTAATATTTTTAATTTGAATTGTCAAAGTTCTATCCCTAAATCTCTTGCCACAGACAATTTAGATTTTTATCTACGCTGTCTGTGATCTGAGAGCCTGCCACGATGTGGCACCGTGTTTACCGCGTAAAATTCGCTTTGCTCATCACGCGGTTCCTACTCCAAGTGGCTTATTTCATTACGCCACTTTTCGTGGAAAAAAAGATCGCCTTCAAGCGATCAATTTAACAGAAAAGTCAATTGCCACGCCTGGTTAATCTAAGTATAATTTTATGTAAGTAAACATTGTCGTTTAACTTTATTGTTATACCCAGAGGTCCAAACGTATGCGGACGTGGTGCAATTCATTTATGAATGCCTGACAATTTTACAACTTTCTCAAACTATTGTCAAGTGTCTAAGGTGTGGATAAAAACTGCCTGCAATGTACCGTACTTCCCTGAGGAAGTTCTGGTACATTGTGGATAGTTTGTGGGTAAAAATCAAAGTTTTTTACGCTTTAATAACAATGAATTAAGCACTACAGAAACAGAGCTCATGGCCATGGCCAAACCAGCATATTCGGCTTTTAACAAACCAAATGCAGCAATAGGAATTCCTATACTATTGTAAAACAAGGCCCAAAACATATTTTGCTTTATTTTGTTCATGGCAAGTCGACTCAATTTAATGGCTTTGGCTACATCACATAAATCATTTTTTACTAAAATTATTCCTCCGGTTTCCATAGCCACGTCAGTTCCTGTTCCCATAGCAATACCCAAGTCAGCTTGTGCCAAAGCAGGGGCGTCATTTATACCATCACCGACCATAACTACTTTTCCTCCTTTTGCTTGATATTCTTTTATAATTTCTAATTTATCTTGGGGTTGTACTCTACCTCGCCAATTTTTAATCCCAACTTCATTGGCAATTGCTTCGGCAGTTTTATTATTATCTCCAGTCGCCATTACTGGTTCCAAACCTAATTTTTCTAACATTTTTATTGCTTCTCTGCTACTCGCTTTTAATTTATCAGCCACCGAAACAAAACCTACCATAGTCCCAGCTACAACTACCATTAAAACTGTCCTACCTTTTTCCTCTTCAACAATCATTTCCTCTCTTAACTCTTCATAACTAATATTGTTTTCTTTTAAAAGTGCTCCATTACCAATTAAAATTTCCTGACCGGCAACTTTAGCCTTCACACCTCTACCAACTTCTGCAGAAAAATTTTCAACTGATAAAAATTCCAAATTTAATTCTTTGGCTTTTTTCACAATCGCTTCAGCCAAAGGATGTTCTGATTTATTTTCCACTGATGCAATTTTTTGTAAAATATTTTTTGAGGTATATTTTTTACTTTCCACAATATTAACTACTTCTGGTTTGCCTTCTGTTAAGGTACCAGTTTTATCAAACACCACCACATTTATCTTGCCAGCAATTTCCAAGGCTTCGGCATTTTTAATTAAAATGCCATTTTCTGCTCCTTTGCCAGTGCCCACCATAATCGCTGTGGGCGTGGCCAAACCCAAAGCACAAGGACAAGCAATTACTAGCACTGCTATACCTGCCATTAAAGAAATTACAAAACTTGCTCCCACCACAAAAAACCAAATTAAAAAAGTAATTATTGAAATTAGCATTACCACGGGCACAAAAATACTCGAAACCCGATCAGCAAATTTTTGAATTGGGGCTTTGGACCCTTGGGCTTCTTCAACAATTTTTATAATCTGGGCCAACATGGTATCCTTGCCAATTTTGGTAGTTTTAAATTTAAAACTACCAGTTTTATTAATTGTGGCTCCAATTACAAAATCCCCAACTTTTTTTTCCACAGGAATACTTTCTCCGGTAATCATTGATTCATCAATACTAGAATAACCTTCAACAATTTCTCCATCCACGGGAATTTTTTCACCAGGTCGCACAATTACTGTATCCCCAACCACCACTTGCTCTATTTGAATATCAACCTCTATAAATTTATCCTGAGCTTGTCGAAGGACGCGCGCAGTTTTGGCTTGCAAACCCATTAGTTTTTTTATTGCTTCCCCGGTTTTTCCTTTGGTTTTGGCTTCCAACCATTTGCCCAAAATCACAAAAGTAATTAGAAGTGAAGAAGTCTCATAAAAGGCTTCCCCACCCACAAAATAAGTTGTAAATAAACTATAAAAATAAGCCCCACTAGTACCCACTGCCACCAAAGTATCCATATTAGCAGTTTTATTTTTAATTCCATACCAAGTACCTCGGTAAAATCTGTAGCCAATAAAAAATTGGATAACTCCAGCCAAAATTGATTGCACTATTAAACTAATCAAAGTCTTGTTTGCCAAAATCATACTTAAAACAAAAATTGGCAATGACAAAACCAAACTAAACAAAAAATAATTTCGTTCTTTTTTAATTTCTGATGTTTGCAACATTTTTTGATGGTCATGCTCGGTATGTGGCATTTCACTCCCAACTACTTCTGCCCGATAACCGGTATTTTTAATTATTTCAACAACTTCATTAGCATCAATTTCACCTTCAACAATCGCTTTTTCATTGGCATAATTTACGTTTGCACTTTTAATACCTGGTATTTTTTTTAAAGCACCCTCAATAACTAATGCACAAGAAGCACAATGCATGCCATGTATATTGTATTGTTGTTTATTTATTGTCATAATCTCGAGCCACAGCGAGAGATCCCTTTTCTTTGGGTTTAACTTCGCTTTATTAATTATACTTTTTTAATATTTTTTAAAAGGGATTCCTCACCTGTGGGTTCGGAATTACTGGACAATAAACTTTCCACGATACATTCCCATACTGCAAGAAAAAGGGATTTCACCCGCTTCGGTGGGAGTAAATTCAATAATATTTTCCCCTTTTTGTAAACTTCGACTAATATTATACTTTCTCATTACTAGTGAAGAGGCACAAGTATACGGATTAGTAGAATTAATCACCCAACGCACGGGAACACCTTTTTTTACAGTTAGAACATTTGGACTGTAACCAGAATAATCTTGAGTCATATTTACAATTTGCACTTCATCAGTAATTGCCCCAGCAGTTAGTGGGGTTTTATCTACTTTGGCAGAAAATAAATTTAGGGAATTATTTATATTAAACAAACCCAAAACAATTACAATTAGACCCGCTACACTAAAAAATACTTTTGCTTTTTTACCCCGGAAAACAGAACTAAGTACGCCAATACCCAACAAACCAAAACTTGTACCAAAAGCAAATATTGCCAAACTTAATCCACCAAGAAAAAAGCTACCAGTGGAAACAGCATACAATTGCATGGCTTGAGTAAAGCCACAAGGCAAAAAGAAAGTGAGTGCCCCAGAAAGCATTGCGCCACGATGACTATATTCTTTAGTGTCATTACCAATACCTAATTTTTTACTAATAGACTTTGGTAAAGAAATATTTTTATTTTGCAAAAAAGGAAAAATATTTAACAACTTTAACCCCAAAAAAATCATTACCAGACTAACGGCTAATGTTAAAAAAACTAAAAAATTATTTGATAATTTAAAAGCTGAGCCAAGCCAACCAATTATTCCACCAAGGATAAAAAAACCGCCAATTCTTCCTAAATTAAAAAATAAATGGGGCCGAAATTTCTGCCATGCAGATGCTTCGGGATGTAATTCGGCGTGGCGAGCGGACAAACTTAAAACCAAACCGCCAATAATTGCCATACAAGTAGAAACCCCGGCCACCAAACCAATAAGGAGGGCCGCTCCCAAACCTGCACTATCACCCAAACTAGCACCCAAATTCCCAAGACCCAACATTTTCCACAAAAAAAATAGTATTAGCAAAATTACCAAACTTTTTAATAAATTTAGATAATCATTTTTATCTTTGGAGAGTAATGATTTTTTGTCTTCTTTGCCAACACTATAACCAGCGTCGGCAACAGCTTGATTAATTAAGGCTTCAGCTGGTGGTTGATTTTCAAAAGATAATTTTGCTTCACCAATTTTGGAATCCACAAAGACCTCTTTTACGTCTGGCAATTTTTTTAAATTATTACCAACCAAAATTTCACAAGATTTACAATGCATGCCTTTTATCGGAATTAGTAATTTTTGCATATAATTATTTTTTAGTTTGATCAAAAACTTTCATTAATTCTTTTACAAATTCCAAACGCACTTTTTCACTTTTAGATTCCAATTTATTGGTTCCGCAAGAAAGCAAATGACTTTCCAAAATGTGATTATTTACTTGTTTGAGTATCCCAATAGCCGCATTTACTTGCTGGGCAATATCCAAACAATATCTATTTTCGACAATCATTTTATCAATTAAGGCCAATTGCCCATGCACCTTTTTTAAATTAATTTTTATTTTACCAGTATATGGTTCAATCATATTTTCTTGTTTAAAAATTATTTGAAAATTGTAAATTGATAATTGTAAATTATTTATAGTATACCTCCACCCCAGGTATAGGTCAAGAGTAAAGTTGTGGATAAAAAAACTCCCCTATTTAAGGGGAGTACCTATAACAACAACTACAAACTCTTAACTTTAAACTTTATTAACTTAGAGCCCTCTACCAACAACTTCTTAGCATGTTTAATACTTTTACCGCTCTCTACCAAAAGTCTGCCAACCGAACCATCATAACCTTCTGGTGGACACAAAAAAGTATCCCCAACTTTCTTTTCAAAATACATACTTACAAAATATGGTTTCTTTTCCAAACTCTTATCAATTTTAATTTCGGTAATTACTCCGGTTTTTCTTGGCAACAATTGGCCACCTACCAAATATTTGTAGGGTTTATTTGGTTTATTTATTTTGACAGATACACCAAGAGCAATTTTAACAGCATTCTCTACTAAATCCACACCCCAAACATTTTTAGAAAATAAATATACATGTCCACCACCCATACGTAAATTTATTTCAATCGGCACGGCTCCATTTCTACCATACTTAGCCTCAAAATGAACACAACCATTACTAACTCCCAATTTTGCGAGTGACTCAAGGGCCATCTTATGCAAAACTTCCAAAGCTTTGTTGGGCAAAACAGAAGGAGACCATTGCCCTAATTCTACAAAAAATGGCTCTTTTGTTTTTTTATTATCATTAATAACCAAATACTTAATTTCGCTATTTTGTACCAAAACATCAATATCAACCTCTTTGCCAGTTATATATTCTTCAGCTACTATTTCCAAACTCTCCCACTCTGGAGCCAATACAAAAGAATGAACATTTTTCTTCACATAATTATAACCTTTTTCCAATTCTTCCACTCTTTCTATTTTAATTACAAAAGCACTTGAAGCACCATAAACGGGCTTTACAATAATTGGAAATATAAAATTTTTCTTCACAAAATCCAAATCTCTTTTATTTACCAAAAGCCGGCTTGCGGGTGCAGGGATATTTTTTTTAAAACAATCAAGTCTAAATAAATATTTATTTTTTACAATCTTAGAAACTTTGCTAGGAATACCCGGCAAGTGATAATTTTCCGCTAATTTAGAAACCAAAACTACACATTCTTCCCAAAAGGTTAAAACTCCATCAATTTTATTACCCTTTCTAACAAAATCTTCCACTACGGCGAAACATTTGGAATAATTATTTAAATCTGCAACCAGCCACTCATCAACATATGGTTTGGCAAAATCTCTAATACTTCTATCCAAACAAACAATTTTTACACCCAGTGATTTTATTTTTTTTAAAATAAAAACTTTATTGGGTGAAGTAGCATTAACTAATAAAATAACTTTTCCTTTTAAATTATTCATAATAATAAATAAGTAATACACTATTTTATAAGCCAAGATTATAATAAAAAAACAGCCTTTTGTCAAGGCTATTTTGAATAAATCAGCAAAATTAAAGAACTACAATACAACTTCCTTCTTTTTCTATAACAGCTTCAACCAACGTGTGTTTTTTTAAATAATTCAAAACTTCATTAGCCAATTTTCCCGTGCCAAAGCCATAAATTACTCTAACCATCTGCTCCTTATTTTGCGAGTTTTTAAATAAAAAAACCTCTAGTTTTTCTAGGGCTTCATTTGGATAAAATCCATGTAAATCTAATTCGGGCATTTCTGCACCCAATTCAGCGGCAAAGATTTTAGCTTCTAAGTTATTCATGTGTGCTGGCGGAGAGACTCGAACTCTCAATCCCTTTCGGGAACATGCTTCTAAGGCAAGCGCGTATACCAATTCCGCCACGCCAGCAAATATTTTTTAGCTACTAAATACTTTCTTTCTAAGAAGATACCACAATTTTCTTTATAAATCAAGTTTAATAACTTTATTGAATCGGCTTTAGCAAATTCCAAAACATAAACACTTTTCTTTTTCCCTACACTTCCATAATAGCCTTTTATCCCATTTTTAATAGTATTTCCCCTTAGCCAATCAACAAACTTCTTACTTGCAGAAAAAAATCTAACTCTTAACTGTGTGTGTTGACTTTCTCGATGTTTAAACTCATTTATATTACCATCTCCATCAAAACAACCACGCAAAAAGTGATAAAAATATTTTCTTGGTACTTTAAGTTTGCCAATAGTTTTTGATTTGTTTGGTGTTAACCCGATGGACAATAAAAATTTATAAAAACTTACATCGCCAAACTGAACTATACTGTATATTTTTTCTGCACCGGCCACTCTAGATTTTTTACCAACAATATTATCTAATTCAAGACATTCCTTGTATAAAAATGCTAAATCATAGTCTTTTGAAGTGAAAGAAATATGTCTTCCATCACCAGATAAATTTCCATCAGTCACTATCAAACCAATAGCATACGCAAATTTTGGCGACCATTCTATTTTAACTTTATTTAAAGGTTTCATGAACACATAAGCATTATGTGAATACCAATATTAAACTACAAATAATCGAAAAGGTCAACTAAAAACTACTGCAATAAAACAGTAGTTATTTAGTTTTGTTTGTCGACAAAGTGAATTGCCGGAGAAAATGCCGGCTCACTATCACCTCTATTGAATAGCCGAGGGACAGGCCAAGAAAGAACACCTACTCCTTTTCCAGAATTTGAAACCAGGGAAGGATCGATCGGTCCGTACGGTGATAGGGACCACGTGCCGGAAGGGTGAAGGAAGGGTTATTGGCAAGCAACCGATACGTCTCAGGATCAACACGCCGCACTGCCGTGCCTTCATCATATTCCTTCTTCACAACCGTGCCAGCCGAATACTCATTGAGCAGTATGACCGGCAAAGTAGCAATCGGATTATATCTCTGCACTTGTGGCATGATTTCTTCGAACAAGAGTTGGCGGTGATTAGCCAACAATTCGGACAACACACGCAATACTTCACGGGTGATGATCGGACCCATGGCCAGACAATGCTTCACGACGAATTCGGTGACACGCGATTGGAGCACTCCCGAATTGAACGATCCAATAGCCTTGAGCAAATTCCAGAGCCAGGCAGTCGTATGACGATGACTACCATCCGTATTGCACCCATACTCATTCACCACGATGGGAGCAAAACCGTTCTTGTACAGACTCTGGAGCTCTTGAATAATACGCACTGGCATAACCAACTCCGTTGCCTTGATGGAAGCGAGTCCAACTTCTCCAACCTCGATCCACATGCCGCGGTAAACACCCCGACTATGAATACGGAGATCGCGAGAGTACTGTCGACAGCTAACCGCCGCTTCCAACTCGAAAATCGCATTCAAATCACAATTCTCTTTGCCCACGACGCACATAATTTTCTCTGCCCACAGGAGTGCATCGCTGTCATAGATCATTTTACCGTGTTGGTCCCAAGCCTGGCGTGCCAACGACAGAATCTTCGCCATGCTACAATTGTGCACCTGACGCAGACTATGTCGCAACCCTTCAACATACATCTGCCATTCAGCCTCACCCCACGGCAACGTTTGGACAATGATGGGACTCAAGACAAATATATCCGGCTCAGCCACACCCAACCAATCCCACGACGGCAATTTCGGCTCTGCTACCGTCGATACCAACTGACAATCTCCGAGCACTGGAATCCCTGCGAATTTGGCGAGTTCCTGAAAACGATTCCACTCCAAAGCTCCGGTGTTAATCTGGCAATTACCACCAGGACCAGGCAAGCTGTGCCCAGGAAAACGCGTCAAACACTGAGATCGTGGCGCCACAAGCACTGTTCCAATTCGGTGAGAGGTAAAGACACAATCACATCCATTAATTGGGTCTGTAAACAGATCATTCTCCTGCTTGATCTGTTCCACTCCCTTCTGCTGTTGATACTGCCTCACGTCTGGCTCACGAAATCGATACAACGAACTAAACTCAGGCAAAAGCAACGCACCCTCTCGCATATTTCCTCCTCCCGCTTTTTTAAACAAAAATACCCGCCAGCCTTGGCGAGTATTTTGTTCAAAAACTAATACCACTACCAAGCAACCGGCCCTGTCCCGGTTGTAGTAATGGTAGTCAATTTTTGAATTTCATTTACTATTTTTTCAAAACCAATAATTTTCAATTTATTTATCTCATCATCCGATAACAAGAAATTTAAAGATGGCAATAATGATGGTGAGGAAACAAAATGTTTTGACTCCTTAAATACTTTTTCTCGTTGTACAACTCCACCAAAACCAACAAAAACATCCACCTCACTTGCTGCCTCCAAGTCGGCTACACTATCTCCTACCAATGCTAATCTTCCACCTTTTTGTTTTTCTTGCTGTAACACTCTTGCTTTGCCATAATCCTGAGCCAACAACGAACTAGTATTAAAATTCAAAAAATTTTCATCCCCATCAAAAAATATCTCATTGGCAATAATGTTATTCTCGTCTAACCCAAGTTTTTTCGCCACCGGCAAAATCATTGGATAAAAATTAGCTGACAGAATATATACCTGCTTATCCAAAGCACGCAATAATTTCATTGTTTCCAGCACACCAGCTACCAACAAACCAACACACTCTTGTGCTACAACATCGAGATCATTTTTTGTCGGAGAAATTAATTGCATTTTTTCTAAAAAAATATCAGAGAATGCCACTTCGCCGTTCATTGAACGTTTTGTCATAGCAGAAACATTTTTTCCTACCCCTCGCCTTATTCCCAACAAATCCAAGCTTTCCGCCTTAATTAGGGTGCTATCAAAATCAAAATATATTTTATCAATTTTATTATTCATAAAAAAAATCCTCTTCTTGAGGATTATTATCTTTTCTTAAAAAATAAACACTACCTCAATAAGAGAAAAAGATTGTAGTAGTGGTTGTAGTTAAGAAAATTTTATTCATACTAATTTTAGTTTACCAGATAAATAATTAGTGTCAAACAATACTGTGGATAAAAAAAGAATCCCTTAGGGGGGGATTCTTTTACTTTATACAAACTAATTAGTGATCTCGCTTTACAAACCCACCTCTTTTTTGACCACCGTTGTCGCGCACAAATGGTGCAGGAGCCACATAACCTTCGGGTTTGGCAATTAAGGCTTTAATTGATAAATTAGTTCTACCTAGATTATCAATTTCTTTTACCAATACTTTTACTTTATCGCCAATTTTCAAGACATCACTAGGCTTGCCAACACGGTTCCAAGAAATTTCCGATACGTGTACCAAACCATCTTGACTAGGCAAAATATTTATAAAAGCCCCAAAATCTTCCAAACGTACCACTGTACCATCATAAGTTTCACCAGCAGTTACTTCGTGAGTTAAATCTTTTACATATTGGATAGCCTTTTTCATGGCTTCGGCATCTACCGAAGTAATTAATACGCGACCGTCTTGTTCAATATCAATTGATACACCAGTTTCCTCGGTAATTTTCTTGATTGTTTTACCGCCAGGACCAATAAGATCACCAATTTTTTCTGGATTAATCTGGATTGTTTCAATCCGAGGTGCATAAGGAGAAAGTTCGGCACGAGGAGTAGCAATTGCTTCTACTACTTTTTTCATAATCACTTCGCGGGCTTCTTTATTTTGTTTAATTGTTTTTTCCACAATCTCCCAAGTTAAACCAGTAGTCTTGGTATCCATTTGCATAGCAGTAATACCGTCGGCAGTTCCAGTAATTTTAAAATCCATTCCCCCAGGACCATCTTCTACATCTTGCAAATCAGTTAAAACTTTAAAACGTTTTATTTTGCCATTTTCATCACTTTCGGAAGCCAAACCCATGGCTACACCCACTACTGGTTTTTTAATTGGTACTCCGGCTGCCATCAGGGACATTGTGGAACCACAGGTAGAGGCCATTGAAGAAGAACCATTAGAACCCAACACTTCGGAAACAACACGAATAGTATAAGGGAAATCAGTTTCGGCTGGTAATACTGGTTCTAGTGCCCGTTCGGCCAAAGCTCCATGACCAATAGCCCGACGTCCTGGTCCACCTACACGGCCAGTTTCTCCATAAGTGTATGGAGCATCATTGTAATGGTGCATATAACGTTTGGTGCCATCTTCTTCCATACCATCCAAAGTTTGTTTATCTCCAGGAGCACCAAGAGTAACAATTGATAATACTTGAGTATCACCGCGTTGAAAAAGTGCCGAACCATGCACACGTGGCAACAAATCAACTTCGGTGCTCAAAGCCCGGACCTCATCTAATTTGCGTCCATCCAATCTTTGTTCTTTGTCCAAAATCTTTTTGGTAATTACTTCTTCTACATAAAGTTTTATATTTTGTAAACCAGACAACATGTCTTCTTCAACAACACCTTGAGCCACTAAAAATTCTTTAGCACTAGTTTCAAGATTATTCAACATTTCAATTCTTTCGGTACGAGAAATTTTGGCTTTATCAAAAACCATTTTTTCACTATTATCCAAAACAAATTTTCTTACTAATTGTTTTACTTTTTCTTTAATATCATCACCAGCTTCTTCGACCGAAGCAATTTTTTCTGGGGTTACATCTTTTGGCAAACCAATTTCTTTTTTAATTTTATTAATAAATTCAATCACTGGTTGTAATTGTTTTAAACCCCATTGCATAGCTTCAAGCATATCCTTTTCACTCACTTCTTTGGCGCCAGCTTCTACCATAATCAATTTTTCTGGAGTACCAGCCACTACCAAATTCAAATCATTTTCTGCACTTTCCAATTGACTGCCAGTAACATTCAAAATTAATTCACCATTTACTCTACCAATTCTGGCAGCTGCTACCGGACCATTCCAAGGAATATTGGAAATAGAAACAACTACCGAGGCCGCAATAAAAGCGGTAATGGCAGCATCATTTTCTTGATCTACAGACAAAGGAGTTACTACTACTTGAACTTCATTTCTTACCCGATCATCAAAAAGAGGACGAATGGCGCGATCAATTAAACGACCAGACAAAATTGCTGCGTCGGATGGTCGACCTTCTTTTTTAATAAACCGACTGCCTTTTATTTTGCCAGCGGCATACAATTTTTCTTCAAATTCCACAGATAGTGGAAAATAATCTGCATCTTTTTCCTTTTTACTTTTTACCACTGTGGCCAAAACTACCGTGTCGCCATAGCGCACAGTACAAGACCCATTAGTTAACAATGCTAATTTACCTACCTCTACGGTAAGTTCTCTGCCGCCCCAATTGAGCGACCAACTTTTGTTTTCCATATATTTTTCTTTCTTGGAAGTGATTTTTAGGCTAAAGACCTCTGCTTAAGGCCTCGATGTCCAAAAACCACTTCTCTTAAATTAATTATTTATTTTTTTTATTTATCCAAACTTCATTCATTAAATAGCGATCTTTATTTTTACTTAAATCCAAAAAGTCGTCGGCCTCGTCCAAAATATAATGCGAAGCAGTTTCACCAAAAGCTACTACTTCTACTTGTTTGCCACTACTTTTTTGTAAATATTCTACCAAAGGCAAATAATCACCATCGCCCGAAACAATTACCACCGCATCCAAACTAGGAGCCAAGCGAATAGCGTCTACAGCCAAACCCACATCCCAATCAGCTTTTTTCATGCCCGTAGAAAAAATCTGTAAATCTTTTTCTCTAGTTTCAATACCCAAATTATTTAAAGCATCAAAAAAAGGTTTTTCGTCTTTGGATTCGGTGCTTACTACATAGGCAATTACCCGAATCTTTTTTCTACCTGCAACTGCATCTTCTACAATATTACCAAAATTAACTTTACGTGCATATAAATTTTTGGCACTATAATAAAGATTCTGTACATCAATAAACACCCCTACGCGTTGTTCGGGGTGTTTAAGTGGATTCTTAGTTTTATTCTTCTTGAATAGCATCGTCATCAACATTATCTTCTGTCTCTTCCGAGGTAGCACCAGTCTGAGCCTTAATTAAATTTTTTACGTGTTTTAATTTTAATTTCTTGCCTAATTCTTCGTAAGAAGTAGGATTTTCTTTTTGCAAATAACGTAGCAATCTGCGACGTTCACCAACTTTGCGAAGTAAGCCCCGACGAGAAGAATGGTCTTTGGCATGAACTTTTAAATGTTCCGAAAGCTCCTCTATTTCTGCTGTGAGAATGGCAATTTGCACTTCCGAAGAGCCAGTATCACCCTCGTGGGTTTGAAATTTTTTAATTATTTTTAGCTTTTTTGCTTTGTCCAACATACGGGTCTGTGTTAAATATTAGTATGAGGCCAAAACGGGTATGGGTCCATTTTGGTCACAGGCTTACACATTATAGCACAAAACTAGAGTTTGTCAAGTTTAAACTAAGCCCAACCAAAGAAGATTTGACAAATCGCTAAATTACACTAAAATACCACTGACCACCAACTTGGGGACATCCAATGTTCACGACCATCGAAAAAGTGCTGGACTACTTGGCGCACAAGGACGCCCTGGAAAATTTGTTCTCGATCCACTCCCTCCCAGGGGACGAGAAGCGCATCCACGCACTACGTGAGCAACTTGCGCTCGCGTTGCTCGGTGATCTCAATGAACATCGTCACGTGCAGGAACCGTTGTTCACCCTGGGCGATCCCAGACTCTGGACTCGCGTCAACCTGCAGGCCACTCCTGGACAGGCTACCCTAGAAATCCTGGTCTTGCTCCAAAGCGCGTACCACACCGCCCAGCCGCTCATCCAGCCCACCGCCTAGTTCTAGGCACACTCCACCCTTTGTTCCTTGCCATTGTTTTTCGAGGGGGTAAACAATGGCCACAATTGACTCCGACCCCCTGCTGATTGTTGCAAAATTGAAACCATCAGCAAGGAGTATGTCGGAGTCTTTTGTTTTAATATGAATAATATGAGATACATATTTGGATTGTTAAAGTAGTGGGCGGTGTTGTTTTTTTGTTGAAATTTAAAAAAATGCTATAATTGGTTTATTAACATTTTTTATATGACAATCAAATCTTGGGACAAAAGACCCCTATATTTAGCTGCCGACCACGGCGGTTACCAATTAAAAAAACGTTTGGCCAGATATCTAAAAAATGAATTAAAAATTAAATTCATTGATTTAGGCGCTAAAACCTATAATGAACAGGATGACTACCCTGATTTCATTATTCCCGCAGCCAAAAAAACTGTAAAAACTAATGGCCGAGGAATTTTTATCTGTGGCTCTGGAACAGGTGTGTGCATGGCTGCCAACAAAGTAAAAGGTATGCGTGCTGCTTTAGCATATAACATAGAATCAGCAAGACTTTCACGTTTACACAACAACAGTAATGGTTTATGTCTGGGTGGCCGGGTATTATCCGAAGATCATGCAATGGCTATTGTAAAAAAATGGCTAGAAACCGAAGAATTTTTGGGCGGTAAATATGAAAGAAGAAATAAAAAACTAGAAAAATTGGAGAATAAAAAATAATATGCAAATTATTCCTTCTATTTTAGTTACCAGCGAAGAAGAATTTACTTCACAAATAAACAGCGTGCAAAATGTTTTAAACCAAGTACAGCTAGATATTGCCGACGGTAAATTTGTCCCAAGCACTACTTGGGCCGAACCAGAAGTAGTACAAAAAATTTGTAAAATTGCGGTAGAACTTCATTTAATGGTTGAAGAACCTTTAAAAGAATTACAACGCTGGGTTAATTGTTCACCAGTCAATCGAGTTTTAATTCATCTAGAAAGCAAAAATGTTGACCAAGCGATTATTTTTGCCAAAAAAAATAATTGGCAAGTAGGTTTAGTTTTAAATCCCGAAACAAATATTGAAAATTTAGAAAAATATTTAGAAAAAATTGATACGGTAATGTTTATGGGAATCGTACCCGGTAAACAAGGACAAAAACTTATACCAGAAGTTTTACACAAAGCTCTAGAATTAAACGCTACTTACCCCACACTTTTTACCGAATGGGATGGCGGTGTAAACGAAGATACTTTGCCAGATATCTATGAAAGTAGTATACAAGCAGTTTGCCCAGGTAGTGCTATTTTTAAAAACAATTTTTCACCAGAAGAAAACTTGAAAAAGTTTACGGAAATAATCCACAAATTGACTATTACTTAAAACTAGTTTATCATCAGTTAACAGATAGCAAATAACAATTTATGCTATCTGTTATCTGCTTAATGTTATTTGTCTATGTACGATCTTGTAATCATTGGCGCCGCCGCAGCTGGCTCTTCGGCTGCTATTTATGCCGCTCGCCGCAATCTTAATACCATAATTGTTAGCAAAGACAGTGGTGGCGAAGTAGCTCTTTCCGGAGAAGTAAATAATTGGCCTGGAATTATTGCCACCAATGGCTTTAAGCTTGCCCAAGATTTTACCAATCATGTAAAATCCTACAATGTGCCAATGGACTTGGGTTTTGAAGTCACCAAAATTAGCCAAGAAAAAAATTATTATACAGTAACCGCCAAAAATTATAGTGGCGAAGAAAAAACTTACGAAACCAAAACTGTAATTATCGCCAGTGGTATTCACCCACGTCTCTTGAGTTTGCCCAATGAAGAAAATTTGCGTGGAAAAGGTGTTACTTATTGTACAGTTTGTGATGGCCCGCTTTACCGTGGAAAAATTACTGCTACGGTTGGCGCCGGAAATGCTGCTTTGGAATCAGCCTTGATGATGAGTGGTATTGCGAGCAAAGTTTATTTAATTACCAAATACCCCAATGATGAAGCTAATAAAGGTGGTTTTCCCAAAGGTGAAGATATTTTGATCACCAAAGTTAAAGCCTTACCAAACATAGAAATTATTTATAATGTAGAAAGTAAAGAGTTTGTGGTAGATAATTTTGTTACTGGTCTAAAATTAAAAGACAAAACTACTGACGAAGAAAAAATAATTAATGTTCAGGGAGTAATGATTCACGTTGGGAATTTACCAAACTCTCAATTTGTAGAAATAAAAAAAGATGGTGGCAACCAAATTGAAATTGACCAAAAATGTCGCACTTCACTTCCCGGAATTTTTGCTGCCGGTGATGTTACCAACATTCCTTACAAACAAATTGCCGTTTCTGCTGGACAAGGTGTAATTGCCGCCTTGAGTGCGATTGAATATATAAATAAGTGGAAGGAAGAATAAAATATTAAAACCTGCTAAATAAGCAGGTTTTTTCTTACCCTCTTACCAGAAAAAGCAAATTCTTGTATAATACCCACGTACTTAATTTAAATATTATGTTTTTACAAACTTTAATACCCAATTTACCAATTTCTCTTGGGCAATTGGCTTTTGATGTGGTTGGTGCTTTGGGCGGAATTATGATTGTTTACGGAGTATTTTTGGAATTAGAACGACGCCAAGATTTGGTTTTTGCCGTTGGCGCTTACGCCTTGTTTGTTTACGCACTCTACATAGATAGTAATTTATTTGCCATTGTTATGCTCGGATTTTTTATTGCCTCGACTGTAGAATTTATCGAAATTTATGTTGGGCTTCACAAACACAGCCCGGAAGATTTAAAAAGATATAAAAGAATGAAATAAATATATGTTTAACATTACTACTATTGGTGACTCAATGGTCGATACTTTTGTGGTTATTGACCATGAAGAAGCAAAATTACAATGCGACATAAAAAGAGAACATTGTTTGCTTTGTTTAAATTATGCCGACAAAATTCCCGTAAAAAAAACTGACCAAGCTTTGGGTGGCAATGCTTGCAATGTCGCCGTTGGCACACAAAAACTTGGTTTAAAAACTGCTTTACTAACCGAACTGGGGGATGATTTGAATGGTCTAGTAATTAAAGAGGGTTTGGAAAAAACAAATGTGAATACCGAATATGTAAAAATGTTGCCGAACCAAGAAACTCGTTATTCCATTGTTTTAAATTATTTAGGCGAACGCACCACTTTGTCTTATTACACCAAAAAAACTTACCAAAACGCTACTATTCCCCAAAGCCAATGGCTGTATTACACTTCTTTGGGACAAAACTTTACACGAGTACAAGAAAAAATTATTAAATATTTGGCAAAATACCCAAATACCAAATTAGCAGTAAACCCTGGATCTTTACAATTAAAAAACAGTTTAAATAATTTTAAAAAGATTTTAAAATTTACTGATTTATTATTTGTAAATAAAGAAGAAGCAGAAAAAATTACTGGCAATAATGGCAAAATAACAGAGCTAATAAAAAGACTACACAAACTAGGAGTAAAAAACATTGTTTTGACTGACAGTACCAATGGTTCTTATGCTTCCAATGGCCAAGAGTTATACAAAATGGCACTTTACCCCACAACTTTGGTAGAAAAAACCGGTGCCGGCGATGCTTACGCCAGTGGCTTTTTAGCAAGTTGGCATTACAATGAAGATTTATACCAAGCCATGTGCTGGGGTACAGCCAATGCAGCTGGTGTTATATCCAAAATCGGCGCCCAAGCAGGACTATTAAATAAAAATCAAATAACAAAATTGATTAATAAAAATTCAAATATAAAACCTAAATTAATCTAAAAAACAATCCCCCCCCAGTCTCCGTTTCACTGCGCCTGGCAAGCTAGACTATCTTTTTAACAAAGTTTACTAGCCTGCCCGGCGCAACGTAGTGGAGCTGGGGGGGTTTTATTTTCCTAATATTTTTTTAGTCATTTTTCTTTCCAGGTAATAATCTTCAAATTCTACCAGCTCACTTAGCCGACTATGAGGCCCCAGCAAACATAAACCAAATTCAAAAGCTTTTACCTGTTCTCTTATTTCCGAAGCAATTTGAGGGTGTTCGGCTTCGTCTTCGGCCATTAAGCGCAAAGTACCCAATCTTTTTTCAATATCCTCAAAAATAGTTTGAAAACTAATTATTAAATCTTCGTATTTTGTTCTTTCAACCGACAGCACTTCTTGTTGTACATATTTTCTTAACTCATTGTCTATCTCTACCAAAGCACCTTTAAATTCCATTCTTTCTTCCAAAGAAAAAAATTCTGCACCTTTGCCCATTCGCAAATCTTTGTAATCAGCGCCATGGTCTTTAAATAAAATATAATGCTTTTTTACACCAGTACTTAATTTGCCTAGTAAAAATTTTTCTCCCAACTTGCCTTGATACAAAGCATAAAATTCTTCAAAAGCTTTCCAATATGGCCAAATTTTTTTACCAAAAGCAATTACCATATTATCCATTTCTTCTGGTGTCAACAAATAATCACTTTGTAAGTGAATAAGAGCATGTTCCATTTCATTGGCCACTTCTGGTGGCACCAAGGGTGGCAAATTGGCAAACAATTTTTTAAAAATCTCAATTGTATGTTTTACTTGTGGATGGTGCATATAATTATATTATACGCCATAAAAGCCACCCTTTCAAGGTGGCAAAATTTCCTCCTAAATAAATTGTACTTTTATTTCACCCTGTTGAACTTTTTGGTAGGAACAAAAAAACCGCTACCAAAACAGAGATACCGGCCAAGAGATAATAATATACCAAAGAATCTGCGGCTTGTTGTGGGTTGACCGCTCCCCAATTTTGGTTTTGCATATTTATTTTTGTATTTGTTTTTGCTTATCACGTGGCCCAAAAAGCTCTACATGATTTTTAAATTAACAAATATAAATTTTTGAAATGTCCAACAATCTGCGACTGTTAAGGATTTTGGCATGAAAAAATTTATATTTGTTAATTTTATGTATTTAGTATACCACAAAATTGACCTTTTGTCAAGTTTCGGCCCGGCTCAACTTGACCCTGATTTTGACAGAAGGGTCAATAGTGTCGTACAATATAATAAAGCAAATTTTAAAGACTACTATGCCAACAAATATTTCAAAATACTTAATCGAATATTTAGAATACCTGGAAATTGAACGCAACCGTAGTGATAAAACTTTACGCAATTATGATTTTTATTTAAAAAGGTTTACCACTTGGTTTGGTCCAGAAAATAAAGCCGAAAATATTGACGCCGAAAAAGTTCGCCAATTTCGCTTGTGGCTTAATCGCTTAGCAGATGTTCATGGTGAACCTTTAAAAAAGAACACCCAAAATTATCATTTAATCGCCTTGCGCTCCTTTTTAAAATATTTAGCCAAACGTGATGTAAAAACTTTATCAGCCGAAAAAATAGAATTAATGAAAATGCCCGACCGTGAAGTTTCTTTTTTGGAAGGTAGTGACCTGAGTCGTCTTTTAGAAGCTCCACTTAAACAAGCAGAGTTAAATGAAAATTCTAGTGGCTTAATCAAATACCGTGACAAAGCAATTTTGGAAATGCTATTCTCTACTGGCCTCCGTGTATCCGAATTAGTTAATTTAAAGAAAGATAGTATTAATCTTGCTCGCGAAGAATTTACGGTTACCGGTAAAGGCCGGAAATCCCGTGTAGTCTTTTTGTCCGACCAAGCTAAATATTGGTTAAAAAAATATTTAGAAGTTCGCAAGGATCTTAATCCTTTTTTATTTATTTGTCATGATTTAAAAAGTAAAAAAGAAAAAAACAGTAAAGATGAATCCTTAACCACTCGCTCGGTGCAACGTTTGGTACAAAAATATGCCAAAGCTGCTGGTATTACCAAACTGGTTACTCCACATACCTTACGCCATTCTTATGCAACAGATTTATTGCAAAATGGCGCCGACATTCGCAGTGTACAAACTATGCTTGGCCATTCTTCAATTACCACCACCCAAATTTATACCCACATTACCGACAAAGAACTAAAAAATATTTACAAAAAATTTCATGGCAAGAAGAATGAGTAAGGTTTACCCTGTACCGTTCTGGTGCATGGTTGACAAACACTAATTTTTATTGTAAGATTGTCTCACAATTAGCTATTGGCCTCGTAGTTCAATGGATAGAATAGAAGCCTTCTAAGCTTTAGATCTTGGTTCGATTCCAAGCGGGGTCACAAAAAACCCTGTACCAATCTGGTACAGGATTTTTATTGACCAAAAAAGCAAAAGATAGTACTATTAAGCTATAAGTAATAATTCTTAACTCAAACTCTATGTGGCAACTAGCAATCTTAGTACTAGTGCTAATCTTCATTAGCATCCGCCAAGTAAACCAATACCAGCGCGGGGTAAAATTTCAACTTGGTAAATTTACCAAAATTGTTGAACCCGGCTGGCGCTTGGTCTTCCCTGTTATTCAAAGTTTAACCAAAGTCGACATTCGTATTAAAGCCGTGGATGTACCACTCCAAGAAGCCATTACCAAAGATAATGTTTCGGCCAAAGTTAATGCAGTAATTTATTACAAAGTAAGCGATGTGGCCAAAGCCACTTTGGAAGTAGAAAATTTTTGGTACGCCGTGTCGCAATTGGCCCAAACCACCATGAGAAATGTAATTGGCCAAATGGAATTGGACGAACTTCTGGCTAATCGTGAATCTGCAGCCGAAAAAATCAAAATTATTGTTGATGGGGCTACTGAAAACTGGGGTATAAAAGTAGAAAGTGTAGAATTAAAAGATATTCAATTACCCGAAGACATGCAACGCGTAATTGCCAAACAAGCAGAGGCCGAACGTGAACGCCGAGCCGTAATTATTAAGTCTGGTGGTGAAGTAATTGCTGCCGAAAATTTGGCCAAAGCGGCTACTATGCTTTCTGCTGCTCCCGGAGCCCTGCATTTACGTACTCTCAACTCTATCAACGACATTTCTTCGGATCAATCAAACACAGTAATTTTTGCTATACCACTAGAAGTTTTACGGGCTTTTGAAAAGATTGGCGACAAATAAAGTTGACAAAAAGACGTTTTTCAAATATAATGGCTACCATCTGCTCTGTGTTAGGGATATAGAGTGGTGGCCATGGTATAATGGTTATTACTTCGGTTTGTGGAACCGACAATACGAGTTCAATTCTCGTTGGCCACCCCTTTGTATCTCTAGAAATTAAAAAACATCCGCCGATGAGGCGGATGTTTTATTTTTATTATTAGTGATAAATAAGTGTATCTTGTTCCAAGGGATCTGGAGAATAAAATTGACTATTACTCTCATCCACGTTTAAACTTCCTTCTACATACCACGGCCCATAACTAGCACTGCCATTTAAACCGCCAGTATCTCCTACAAAATATCTTTGTACAAACAAAACTATCCCATAAGCAGAGAGAGTAATTATAATACCTATGGTCGCATAAAAAATCATTTTTTTGGCTTTTCCAACTTTTTCTTCATTACCACCAGAAGTTAGTATTATAAACCCAGCATAAACCGTGTAAGCCACAAACAATATTCCTACTGTACCCAAAAAAATTTTTATTACTTGGGCCACAATTGCTCGTGGATCACGCGCTGTGCCATAGTTGGCTCCATTGGCACCAGCGGTAGCGGAAAGTTGATTCATGGTATCAGCACGATAATCAGCTGCCTTAACTTGGACAAAAGTAAATAAACCACTTAAAAAAACGGCTAGCAAAATAAGATATAAGAACTTTTTCATAAATTTTAACGCATTATTGTGGCCCCTTCAGTTACTGCTTGGGTAAACCGTATGCCCACATACAAAGTAATACCATAAGCCGCCAAAATGATTATTAAACCAATAATTGCTGGCTTGATTATATTTAAACCTTTGGTTACTTTTTCTTCTTCGCCCTCAGCAGTAATAAAAGTATAACCGCCATAAACTATTAAAATAATAAATACTGCACCAACTGTCTCAAGAAGAGTTTTTATGGTTCTGGTAACAACTACTCTAAAATCTGCTGGCGCCCCAATTTCGGCCTTTTCGGCACTAGCACCTACTTGCCCCATAATTTTTTCACCCGTAGTTTTATTTACTTGAGCCTGCAAGGCCAAAGGGAATAACCCTAGACTAACAAATAAAATTATTAACAAAACAATTTTTTTCATATTAGGGAGTTTTGACGCCACTAGCCAAAATACGTGGTACCACAAAAGTAGTAATACTATAAGCACCTACCACCAAAATTAAACCAATCATGGCCGCAATAATAATTCCTTTGGCTTTGGTAATTTCTTCTTCCGAACCACGTGCTGTCATCCACAAATATCCCGCATAAACCATTAAAACCAAAAATATTACACCCACTAGCGAAAGTGCGGCATTAATTACTGTACCAATATTTTGCGAAAAAGTTATTTCACTAGTATTTCCTTCATAACCAGCTTTTACCGCCGCCTGCCCAGCAATTCCTGTGCCCAAATTTAATTTCGCCAATACTGGGGTACACAATAATAAACTAAAGATGGCTATTAAAATTATTTTCTTTATATTCATATCATTTAAAATAAAACTAATTACTGAAACCTACCTGTAATAAATACTGTTATGGCATAGGCGCTAATTACTACTACCAAACCGATAATCGCAGCAGTAATAATTCCCTTGGCCTTGGTGATCATTTCTTCGGCACCTCTCGCAACCATCCACAAATATCCACCATAAACCATTAAAATCATAAAAATTAATCCAACCAAAGTAAGGGCCGCTCCAATTCCTGTACCAACAATATCTTGCAAAGTACCAGTTTCACTTATTTCTGCGGCTTTGCCAGTATCACTTAAATTTTTTGTTAAGGCACCCAAACCAGTATTGGCAGAAAAAACAAAAACTGGTGTTAACAAAATTGTAAATAATGCCAGAGTTATAAATATTTTTTTCATAATTTTTTATTAATTTGCTAATTTACAATAAGCACTTTGACAAGCCTCTTTTTCTTTTATAGCTTCATCAAATACCCAATAACCAACACCTTCGGGGCCAGCCAACACATCACTTTCCGTTTCTGTTGTACCTTGTAATTCACAATCAGACTTTGTAGTTATCCGGCAAGCACTTACTCCCACAAAACCACCGTCATTATCTTTTTTTAAGGTACCAACTGCGCCAAACCACTGACTATCGGTGGCTACCCAATCCACACAACAACCTTCGGGATTATTTGGCCCAACTTCCAAATTACCAGTACCAGCGGCTTTATTACCAGCCACACCAGGAACTAAACTGCTAGTAATAAAGGTGGTAATTGCATACGAGGCTACGAGTACAAACAAACCAATTATGGCCATAGTAATTATGCCCTTGGCTTTGGTTACCACTTCTTCCGAACCACGCGCTGTCATCCACAAAAAACCAGCATAAAACATTAAAATAAAAAAGACAATGCTTACTAATGAAAATGCTACTGTGGCCCAAAAACCCAAAACTACTGGCAAAGACCCAGTGACTTTGGTATCCAACATTCCTGTTGGCTCCGCGGCTTTACCAAGCATCAGGCCAGTGTCATCAAAAGTGTAAGCTGCCAAAGCTTGGTTTCCAAAAAAAAATATATTCAAAAATACTGCTAAAATTAAAATTATTTTTTTATAACCAAAAAACATAATAAATATTCTAATTTCCACAACTACAACTCTTTGACTGTGGGTTTACAAAATGACAAAACCCATTAGTAGTTACCCCACCTGCTGTTTCAGTACAAGCTGTAGTACTCTCAGGTTTAGATTTACACGAAGCAACAGATGTAGCATCACACTGTTTTTCTTGAGGCACTGTACCACTTCCTCCCACCCCCGCACTATTAAAAATAAATCTAGTAATCGCATAAGCGGCCAAAATGATTATTAAACCAATAATACAGGCAATAATTGTGTCCAAAGCTTTTTTGGCTTGTTCTTCTTTACCTTGGGCAGTCATCCACAAAAAACCAGCATAAATCATTAAAGCAAAAAATATTACACCTACCAAAGAAAGTGCAGTACCAGCCACATTACCAACCAAAGTGGGCAAATCTTTATCACTTTTTAATTTGGCAGCTCCAGCCGTTGTTTCCAAACCATAAGAATCTTCCGCCATTGCCAAAACTGGAGAAAAAACTATTACCAAACCAACTAATAAAAATAATATTTTTTTCATATATACTATTCAATAATCATTGACTCATAGTCATAGCCAGTAGTCGCTTTGTATAAACTAGTATTTACATAACGAGCAATAGAATAAGCACTAAGAATTATTACCAAACCGATTACTGCCGAAAATAAAATTTTTCTGGCCGAAGTGGCATTTTCTTCATTACCACCGGCAGTCATCCATTTAAAACCAGCATAAATAATAATTACTACCGAAACCATGCCCAAAAGGCCAAGCACCGTATTGATAATTCTGGCGGTAGTAAAACGAATGTCTTTGGTAGAAAGTCCAGTGTCGGCTCCATATTCCAAACCTAAATAAGGACCTTGTGCCAAAACTGGTTTAAAAGTGCAAAAAAATCCAAATAACAAAACAAACATTAGACTTAAAAATAAAAATGCTTTTTTCATATATATAATTATTGTAATTTATTACTCAGTATCAATTTGTCATTGCCACCTTTCTTCGTGCGTCATTCCCGCGCAGGCGGGAATCTTTTTAACTAGTGTAAGATTCCCGCCTGCGCGGGAATGACGCTAAGGAATGACAGCTTGATAACAAATAACAACCTACAATCAAGGCCATTATTACCCCCGACAATCTGTCGGGGGTAATAATTCCTTTTGTTAACATTATATTTTCTCCTAACTTAAGAGACTATGTAAATGCTACTTATACTCCATAGGTAGCTGTACCACTTGTACTTGTTGCGGTATACAATTGTGTTAAGACAAATCTAGAAATTGCATAGGCAGACAAAATAATTGCCAAACCAATAATACCAGCAAAAATCAATTTGCGAGCTTCGGTAGATTTTTCTTCATTACCACCAGAGGTCATCCATTTAAAACCACCAGCCAAGACGATTACTACGGCCACAATGCCGAGTAAACCCAAAGCTACATTAATAATGCTACCAATGGTATCGCGAATATCTCTGGAACCTAAACCAGTTTTAGCACCATAATTTATTCCAAATGGGTCTTTGGCGTCTGAACCTGAGGTAGAAGGGTCGGCCACGCAAGTTTCATCTACTCCACAAATTTCACCCGCGTCACATTCAGTATCATCGGCACAGGCAGCATCAATCTCTGCATAAGCTAAACCTGGCAAAAGCAATAAACCAAAAGCCAAAGTTACTACAGCTAATACTACTAATTTATTATTTAAAGCTTTCATTAATTTAATCATGTTTTCACCCCCTTCCTTTGTTGAAATACCTTCATACGTAATAATTATTTACCTGTTAAACCTTTTATTATTCACAAATAGTTTGTTTGCAATCCAATTCTCCCCCACCAGAGGCAACCACACAAGTTACAAACAAGCCCTTTTTTTCTTCATCTGTAGCGCACGCTCCAGAAAAATTTGTGCACATCTCTCCACAATTGGTAAAACAAAGTTTATCGTCTTTGGCACAATCTGCTGTACACCCACAATAGTTATCAGCCGTGTTACAGAAACTTGGAGAAACACAACTAGTTTCTGGATTTTTTTCTTCACTGCTTGGTACTTGTAAACTAGTACTCGCAACTCCACCAGTTAAACCTTTTATTACTAGGTTCAGTATAGCATAACTGCCAAAAATAATAAACAGTCCAATTGCTGCCCAAATCATGGCTTGAGTGCCAGTTTTTACCTTTTCCGCATTACCCATAGAAGTTAGCCACATACCGCCCCCAAACACAAAAACCAAGAGAGTAATCGCTCCCATAATACCCATAGAATAATCAATAATCTGCCCCAAAATTTGCCGCATATCATTTCTCTCTCCCAACGGATTATCCAACTTAACTGTTTCACTGCTAGGATCATCCACAGCAAAAACCGGGGCAATCCACATTGGCAAAGAAAAAATTATTGCTAATAAAATTGTTAGGATAATTTTTTTCATATTACTTTAAAACTATCTGCTACTCCCAAAGCACTTATTATAAAATTAATTAATAAATAAGCAGAAAAAGCAATAATCATACCGACCACGGCTGCCAACAAAATATCCCGGCCCTTTTTAACTTTTTCGGCACTGCCAAAAGAGGTAATCATGGTAAAACCACCATAAATAAAAAATACAAAAGCAAAAGTACCAATAATACCAAAATTTGCCCTACCCAAATTTATAATTAATTCCAATAAATCATTTACTTTACGACAAGATCCCGAAAAAGCACAAGGAGGCAAAACTCCGCCACCCTCGGCATAACCATCGGGCACCGGATACTTGTTACTAATACCCTTTTCCATACCAGTTTTACATTGTTTTGTCGTAGCATCCCAAAAACAAGCAGTGCTACCAAGAGTAGGACCATCTGCCTGCTGACCACACAAATCTGGTCGAGAGTCCAATTTTCTGCAAATTGTATCATCTATTTTAGAAAAGCAATCAGCCCCAAAAGGGAAACACTGCGAATTATCTGTACAAGGTGGTTTATAATTTTTACATTCAAACCTTTTTAATTCTAAATTTAAAGTATGTCTACCTAATTCTTTATCATTTAACTTGGCAACTATTTCATAATAAGGGTTTATACCTTTATTCTTATTTAAAAATTTTCCTGTATCCAAAGTAAACTGAATGATATTACCAGTAACCAAAACTGTTGTCACCTCCACATCACAATTAGTACAAGACAAAACAACATCAACTGGTTGACTTGTACGCCTAAAAATTACTTTTGCTTCAGTTTGTGCTTTAATTACTTCACCTACTGTTAACTCTTGTTTTGGTCCATCAGTCCAAGTTACTTCAAAAGCTGGTTTTAAACAAATATCAACATCAGTACAAGATTGTGCTTTGCCAATGGCATTTTCTGTAACCGTTTTATAACCACTCATACCTGTTTCTTCCGAACCAACAACTACTTGTTTAGTTGCTGGACAAGGATCATCCAAAGCACATTCCGATATCCCGCCATGGGTAAACACACAGCATTGATAATCCACTGCCTCAACCTCTTTTAAACCAAAAAACAAACTCACTAAAAATATTATAGAAAAGATAAGGAGAAATTTATTTTTTGGCATATCTTTAAATTTTAATTCATTTACTAATAACTAAAACCTCTAATTCCTCTAACAACTACATCGTCTGTTGTACTAATTCACTAGTATATTTTAACAAATTAATATCACGCGCAGTAGCCTCTTCTTCACTCGCATAAGGTTTTAAATAATTAGTAATTAAGCTTTTAAAAGCTTTTTCCACTCCCGCGCCATCTTTGCCCCGATACCAATTTTCGGCTTGTAGAGTTTGCGCCACAAATGGGCTAAGTACAGGATCTTTTTTTTGTTCGTTTATTTGCGCCCGCAAAGGTGTAGGGTAGCGAGCAGCTTTGGTATATTCTTTAATTTTTTCGGGAGTAGTAATAAAACCCAAAAAGCCCCAAGCTTCGTTTTTGTGCCGGGATTTTTTGGTTACCCCTTCTAGCCAATAATTAGCCACATTGGCGGGCTTGTTTTCACTTAATTGCAACATGGGAATAATTTCCAAATTTAATTGGGGAGCACTGTTTTTGATTCGTTTGTAATCATAAGCAAAACCCAAATAAAAAGCGCTTTTGCCACTAATAAAATTCTGCAAATCGCCTTTCATTTTTTCATTCCAAGTATAAACTTCTTTATCACTTCTGGCAAAATCTGTATAAAAACGCAAAGCAGCCAAAGCTGGATGGCGCACACCAGCTTGTTCTACCCCGTCGGCAAAAGTAACTGCCTGGCCCCGAGCCATTACCACCCCGCTTTGCATCATGAGGAGCGACAAAATGTCAAAAGCCCGAGTAATATTATTGCCCGTGCCAAGTGCCACCCCAGATTGAATAATACTACCATCTTTATTAAAAATCGTTATTTTTTTAACATCTTCCATAAACTCATCCCAAGTTTTGGGTGGTTCGGGAATACCAGCTTTGTCCAATAAATCTTTGTTGTAATAAATCGCCATATTATCTACGGCCAAGGGTAGTGCAAAAATTTTCCCTGCCAAAACTACATCATTGTATACGGTATCTACAAAACTGGTTTTTATTCCCAAAGCAGTCGGCAAAGTAATGGTCTCGGACCCAATTACTGTATTTTTAAAATATTTACCCGTAACTGTAATAGTAGACAAACTAGCACTCTTGGGCATTTCTATAAGCCGATCTTGATATTTACGCAATTCACGATTACTTATAGAAATAATATCTGGCGCTACATCATCGGCCAAAGCATTGGTTAGTAGACTAGCAAATTGGTCTTCGCGCACTTGGCGAATATTGATTGTTACATAAGGATATTTTTGCTTAAATTCTGTGGCAAATTTATTTAAAGTATCTACATCATTGTAAACTGTCCAGTAATCCAAAGACACAGGCTTAATAGCTGCTTGTTCGGTGGCACTTAGACCTTTACAACCAAAACCAAGTACGAGCAAAACGAGTACTGAGAGTGAAAGAGTGATTAATTTTCTATACATAAAAATTTAATTTTCAATTATCAATTCACAATTTTCAACAAATTAACAATTTACAATTGTAAAATTGAAAATTTATTGTAAATTGGAAAATGTAAATTGTAAATTTATTATTCGAAAGCTTTGAATATAAAATCTACTATTCCATAACTTCCCAAAATCACCATCATACCCAAAGAAGTCCAAATAAGTATTTTCCTAGCTTCACCAGCGCGTTCACTATTCCCGGCTGCAGTCATCCACAACACTCCACCATAAACAAATAAAATCAAAGACACAGTACCCATTAAACCCATTATAGCTTTAATAATCCGGCCAATCATTTTATTGGCATCAGTAGTGCCAATTTGATTTAAATCTTTTATTTTTCCTTCTAAACCAACCACTGGACTATCTACTGGCGCTTCATAACAAGACAACCCTGTACAATTTTCTACATCTATAGCACTTAATGTACTTTTACCAGCCTCTTTAAGTGCATCAAGAATGCACTGCTTCCAGGTCTGTTGTTGTTCACCACTTTTACATTCTTTGGGCGTAGGATAATTTGCCCCAACAACCATATTAATAAAATCCTGATATCCCTCATTAATTTCCTGACAAGTAGCTCCGTCTGGGTAACTCACTCCAGTAGCATCACAACCTAAATTCCCTTCCATGCCTTTACATTCCAATTCTGCACCAGCCAAAGTAGTAGCAGTTAAAGTTTTACAAGGACGATAAGCAGTTTCGGCATCTTTGCAAGCACAATAAAAAGTGCTAGCCAAAACACTGCTGGGTAAAAACCAAGCCAAAATTGCTAAAAAAACTATTAATTTACTTTTCATAACAATGTTTTAAATAAAAATGTTCCGTAGTTTTTAACATGGCTTCTTTGTTGCCAGTATCAAAATACTTGCCCTTATATTCATAAGCAAAAAAATTTCCTTGCTTGGCCAAATCATTGGCCGCATCGGCCACCCAAATTTCTCCACCTTTACCTTTTTTGGTTTTTTCTAAATATGACCAAATTTCTGAAGTAAACACGTAACGCATTCCACCAATAATTAAGCCCTCGGGTGACACATCAGCAACACTTGGTTTTTCCACAATCTTTTGGACTTTATAGACTTTTGGTACAGACGCATTATTATGCGTCTCTACATAAACATTCCCATACTTGGTCATGGCTTGTTTATCTTTTATTTTTTGTACGCCGATTATAGAACTATTTACTTTTTTAAAAGCTTTAATTACCTGACCAATGGCTGGTTCTTCACTATCAATTATTGAATCACCATCAGAAAAAGCAAAAGGAACATTGCCCACAGCTTTTTTGGCACAAAGCAAGGCCTGACCATTACCCAAAGGTTGATTTTGGTAAACATAAGTAAATTTAACTTTTTTAATTAAATTTACCAGCGGTTCAATGGCTGAATATTTATTAGCTTTTTTTAATAAATTTTCCAAATTTTTATCGCGTTTAAAATGTTCAATAATCGCAGTTTTTTGTTTGTTAATTACCAAAATAATTTCCGTAATACCACTATTTGCCATTTCTTCTACCAAATACTGAATAACTGGTTTGTCTAAAACTGGTAATAATTCTTTTGGTACGGCTTTGGTGGCTGGCAAAAAACGAGTACCCAAACCCGCGGCCACGATTACTCCTTTACGAACAACTGTCGAATTTTTCATACGACTATATTATAACAGAAATCTTTTTTAAAAACCAATTTTTTCAGATAACAATTAACAGATAGCAAATAGCAAAATTATTCCTCAATATTTTTTTCCAAACCAACAATCATACTCCATAACATAGCTGATATTTCATCTAGCAAAACAAAAATCTTTTCATATGCCTGTTTATCAATCCATTTTTTCTCCAAAGCCAAAAATATTAAATATTTACACTCTCTTGCCGAACCATATGATATTTCAAAGAAATTTAATTTTACTTTTTCTTTCCTTCTTCCAAAACCTTCCACTAAATTTAACATCACGGAAACAGCCGCCCTCCTTAATTGTGAAACAGTTCCATAAAGTTCTGACCTTGGAAAATCATTGGTGATATTATAGGTTAGCAAAACAAAAGCATGGATTTTTAACTTTAATTTTTTAAAATACACATCATCATTCATACACAATGATATCTGCTATCTGGTAACTGTTAACTGCCTACTCCACTTCTTCCCAACTAATTAATTCATAAGTGGTGCCGACGGGAAACCCGGGTGGTGGGTAATAACGCAAATTACCATCGTAATTATGATAAGTATCATGAAAACCAGAAATAACATGGCCAAGACCATTTACATATTTCCAACCACCACCCTCATAAGCCATTTGCGAACCATTGATTGTTAAACTGGTTTTTAAATTTTCATCATAATATGGCCGGTAATTTTTTCCAAATTGCGAAAGCAAAGCTGCGTCAATATACATGTTATCTGGCACTTCAAAAGGCACTACAATATCTCCCTGAGACATTAAGCCAATTACATCATCTCCTCCTTGCGCCGTATAACGTAAATTATTATTAATAATAATATTTTTATAAGGAGATTTTACTGGGAATTTACCCACACCAATTGTTACTCGCCCATCTACAGTACCCTCTACCCACACATTATCTTCTACAAAAATTGCTCCATTGGACGGTATATTATAATTATTTACAAAACTGTGTGTACCTACATCAAAACAATAAGTAGTGCCTTCCCAATACCAATCACCCCAACGTTTGCGCCAACGACCTTCACCATTATAGCAATCTTTGGTATTTACTTTATACAAAGCAAAAGAACTACCATTAAAAACTATTTGGTAGCCTTCTTTTCCCGAAGAAGTTAAATGAATTCCTCCGGCATCGGACAAATCTTTGATTGCTTTTAAATCAGAAGTTACAGAGTAAAAATCAATGGTGGGAACAGGATAAACCCAAAAAGATTTTGGATGTCCACCACCTTGTACTCTTATACCACTCTTAACCCAAGAATCAGTTTCGGCGTCAAAACGAATTTCACCATTGGCATGTACTTGCCCATGAACCACAGTAGTAAAACTAAAAGATAACCCAGCATGAGACAAAAAGGTATAATTGGTAACCGAAGGAGCACCCATACGAATCCGAATTGTGCGTTGAGAATTTGGTGAGGTCAAAGCCCAACCTGTTGATTCTACTTTTACCACTGTGCTACCAGCCAGCGGAGGAGTAATAGCCAAAGAAAAATAACCAATTAAATTTCCATTCATGTCATTATACTCATGTACATAAGGACCAGCCTGGCCTGTACCATCGGTATAATCGGTTTGGTTATGCGCCAAATGCCAACGATAATAATTAATTCCTGCTTCGGCAATATGAAAAGCTAAATCACGATCTAATTTTTTATTGGAAGCTTTATTTTCAAACAAAGCATAACTACCCACACCGGTAATCAAAATTAAGCTGGCAATTGCACCAAACACCAAACTAAACATTAAAATGCTGCCACGCTTTTGTTTCATATCAATTCGTTTTTAAATTTCTAATTTGAGTAAGTGATTCACCACGAATTGGCACTGGACTTTTGTTGGCATCACGTTCAATTTCTAATTGCACTCGCACTACATGCACGTCTGTAGTGGTGATTGGTTCGCTCAAAGCATTACCAGTACCTTGATAACTTTCGGCATAAAAACTAAACACTGGCTGATTTTTAGAAATATTTATGACATTATGTGCCAAAATCACAATTTTTTCATTGCCCGAATTATAAATCAATGGGCTGCCACTCGGTTTGGTTACGCCTTTTTTTAAATTTGTACCTTCTAAATAATAACGTACTTTTTCTCTAAAACTGTCGACATCTATATTGGCATAAAAAACCAAACTATATTTGGAAGCACTTTCTATTGGGTAAGCGCCGGTAGAAGAAGTTTCGGCCCGGCGCACATCATTTACTACTTCGGACAAAACTTTACGCACTTCACTTTGTCCTTCTAGTTGGTCCCAAATAATTCGACTATAACGCAAACCATCGGTAATTAAATAAGTTACAGCTCCGGAAATTAAAGTAAAAATTCCCATAGCAACAAGTAATTCTAGAAGTGTAAACCCTGAACCAGAACGATACAGGGCAAGGCCTTTTTTATTTTTTATTTTAATCATAAGCTTCGGCAACTCCCCCTGCCCTCTCTTGGGAAGAGGGGGATAAAAATTAAGAAGCAGCTAATTCTATACCCATAATTACATCTCCACTCAAAGTTACTGTTTGGGTAGTTGTTTGATAACCATTAGCGCTAACTTCTACCGTATAAGTTTCGGCCAACAAATTACCAAAATAAGTTTGGCCAGGCGGAGTGCAGGCAGTAATATAAGTAATATTTAAATCAGAAAGAATTGGTGTATAGTTATTATCGACAGTTTGCAAAAATACTTTATAACGAAAATAACGCTGGTTGTTTGGCAAATTATTTAAAGAATAATTTGTAGAATTATAATAAGTAGCCGAAGTATTATCTGGCCCAAGATAATTCCAGCTTACGGGGGTAGAAGTAGTACTTACTGCCACTTGAAAATGTAAAGAATCTGCCCCAGTTTCTGCTGGTTGGGACAAGGGTTCAAAAATTAAATCCACAAAATTTACCAATGTACCCAAATCAAAAATAGATGATTCAAGATAACCACTCGAAACATAGGACTGTCCTAATTCTCTAAGTTTTAAATCACCTGCCGGACTATTAATTTCTAATTTTCCATCATCAGACCAATATTTTGATTCGTCACTCATGTTTAATTGACCAGTACCACCCGACCAATCTGTTTGACGAACATAACCCACACCAGTAATTTTTGTTTGTTCATAACCAGTTTTACTAATTTTTACCTGAGCACCAGAAACTGGCTGATCGGTTACACTGTCTTTTACTTGCACCAATAGTGAATTGGCTGTGTTGGCCCCCAATATTAATTGTACTGGTTGATCTACTCCAGCGGACAAATTTATTGGTGTGGCTGGAATAGAACCAACCAAATCATAAGCACTAGGCTTTAAACCATAATTGTCCCATTCCAGATTTGTTAAGTTATAAATTCCCGAACCATTGGTAGTAATATTTTGATTAACCTTTAAAACGTCTGGTTCAATGCCAATTACTTTGGTGCCAAGAACACTTAAACCCACACTGCCCAGAGCACTACAAACACTATTTAAAGTTTGAATTTGCAATGAAGAAACCAAATCAATAGAAAAACTAATTTCTGTTACTATTTGGACAGCTACAGAAATTGGCAATTTAACTGGATTAGGCACACTAACACTTGGCAACATTGTTTGTTCACTAGTATAACCATCCTTGCTTACAGTAATTGCATAAGCAGCAGTGCCTGTAGCCAAATCTACAATTCGGAGCATTCCTTCGTTATCAGTAACATCGGTCATATCTAATTGAGGATTGGTAGAGGTGGCCACAATGTGCACTGTAGCTCCTTGCACGGGCTCAGCTTCGGAATCAAAGACTTCTACAAACAAAGCTCCGTGATTTAAATTACCTTCTAAATTTTTTGGAGCAATATAAGTAGAAAGTCTTGCTGGTTCTCTTTGTCCACAACTTGGACAAGTTACTTCTACTTCTACTAATTTATAATCCGCTGGTGCTGTATCATTTGGTACTCCACCAATTAATCCATCAAAAGAATCATCAATATTGCGAATTGTACGCGTAACCAAAAAATCAATATTATTGCGCGTACTTGTAACAGTACGCACCAATACCCCACTTGGACTACCATTTACAATACCCACATCAGCAAAAGGAAGATTACGAATTATTTCTACTTGTTCATTTAATACTCCAGTTTCCAAAATTCGCAAACGTGATTGATAAACAACTTTAAAAACTAACTGCACTCCCGAATAAATACCCACAAAGATTAACGAAAAAACAGCCACGCCTACCATGACTTCTATTAAACTAAAACCTAGAAAACTTTTATTTTTCATCTATTTTATTATACCACATTATTACTTTATTTTCTAAAAACAAGACCTTGACAAAATCTTAAAAATCACTCATAATAAGCGAACTTATTCTTAAATTAAACAATATGCCACACATTCTAAAAAAATTAGAAAATTCACAAATCGAACTTACTATTACTGTCTCTCCAGAAAATTATGAAAAATATTTAGAAGTTGCTGGAAAAAGATTGGCCGAACGCGCCTCTATAAAAGGCTTTCGTCCTGGCAAAGTACCACTAGATGTTTTGAAAAAAGAAGTGGGTGAAATGGCAATTTTACAAGAAGCTTTAGAAGATATTGTGCAAACAAGTTATTACGAAGCCGTAACAAGTGAGAAATTGGATACCATTGGCATGCCAAAAATTTCTATTGACAAACTAGCTCCAGGTAATGATGTTGCTTACAAAGCAACTGTTTCACTTTTGCCAAAAGTAATTTTACCAAATATAAAAAATATTAAAGTAGAAAAAAAAGTAAAAAAAATAGAAGACAAGCACATAGATGAAGTAATTGATTCCATTCGCAAAATGCAGGCTGTGGAAGTAATAAAAAATGATAAAAAATCTAGCACCGAAGACAAACTAATAATTGATATGGATATGTTTTTGGATAAAGTGCCCGTAGAAGGCGGCGCGGCCAAAGATTATCAAGTATATTTGAGCGAACCACACTATATTCCTGGTTTTAATGACCAGCTTATTGGTTTGGGTCAAGGCGAAGAAAAGGAATTTTCACTAGACTTTCCTCCAACCCATTATCAAAAACATTTGGCTGGCAAAAATGTTCAAATTAAAGTAAAAGTAAAAGATATTTATGAACGCCAATTACCAGAAATTTCTGATGAACTAGCCAAGAAAATCGGCCAAGAAGATTTAGCAAAGTTACGTGAATTAATTAATGCTAATTTGTTGCACGAAGCCGAAGAAAAAGCCGATCAACAAGTTGAAATTGAAATTTTAGAAAAATTAATTACTGATGCCAAATTTGAAGTAATTCCTGAAGTTTTGATTGATGCGGAACGTCATAAAATATTTTACGAATTAAAACATGATTTAGAACGACACGGAATTAACATTGAACAATATTTAGCAGACTTAAAGAAAACCCAAGAAGAAATGTTTAAAGATTTTTCTGCCCAAGCCGAAAAACGCGCCAAAGCGGCTCTTATTTCTCGCCAAGTGGCCAACGAACAAGGTATACACGTTCACGACGAAGAATTGCAAAAGGAAATTAAAGTTATGGAAGAAATGTACAAAGACAACAAAGATTATTTGGCAAATTTAAAAAAACCAGAAGTCAAAGATACTATTTCCATGACCTTGCAAAACCGCAAAGTAATGCAATGGCTAAAAGCTACCGCCCTTGGTGAACCGATTCCCGAAGGAATTATCCACGAACACCACCACGACCACGAATAAACCACCCCGGCCTCCGGCCACCCCTCCTTCGTAAGGAGGGGGCAGTGTCTGACCTCCCCTTACGAAGGGGAGGTGCCCCAAAGGGCGAAGGGGTTAGCCCAAAAAACCAGCTTAAAAAACTGGTTTTTTTAATTTATCAAAATCTGTTATAATAATCCCACTATGAAAAATGAATTATTAATCGCTACAAAAATTGTCAAAGAAACCAATCAATTATTACACAAACATTTTCAACGTTCAGGAGCACGAAAAATAAAATTTAAAAAAGACGACGAAATTGTTACTAGTATTGATTTACTTTCCAATCGTCATATTACCACACAGCTTTTAAAAAATTTCTCTACCTACGATATTGTTAGTGAAGAAGCCAAAAAAATTGACAACCCCAGTACCAAAACTTGGCATGTAGACCCACTAGATGGCACCACCAATTTTGCCTATGGCTATCCAGAATTTGCCACTTGTTTGGGATTGGAAGACAAAGATGAAATTACTGTGGGAGTAATTGGTTTGCCAATGATGAACGAAATTTACTATGCGCAAATATATAAAGGGGCTTGGTGCAATGGTCAAAAAATTAAAGTTTCCAAAATCAGTCAACTAAAAAACAGTATGTTTTTAATTTGCCGTGGCCATTCCCCTGCTGGCCGTCGCCGTTTTCATAAATTTTTAAATAAATTGCTTACCAAAGATGTCGGTCATTTTCGTCAATTTTCTTGTGCTGGGATTGAACTCTCGGCAGTCGCCAGTGGTCATGCCGAAGCCTGCGTAATGGCCAATATTCATCCCTGGGACGTGATTGCCGGCATTCGCATAATCTTGGAGGCTGGTGGCAAAGTAACCAACTGGCAAGGCCAGCCTTGGCAAATGAGTGATGATACCATGCTTGCTAGCAATGGCTTAATCCACAATGAAATTGTTAAAATGACCAAGGGTATTAAATAACAAATCTGGTTTCCCCTCCTTGGAAAGGAGGGGGGAGGGGTGGTTGACAGTAATACAATCAACCCCTCCTGTCCTCCCCTTTCCAAGGGGAGGAAAACACTTTATGACCACTTTCAAACTAAAAATCACTCCTCGAGCTAGTAAAAATGAAATTGTTGGTGAATTAAGCGACGGTACCATAAAAATAAAACTAAAAGCCCCACCAATTGATGGCAAGGCCAATGAAGAATTAATAAAATTTTTAAGTTCTGAGTGGAAAATTCCCAAAACTAAAATTAAAATAATTAGAGGCTTAACGAGCAAAAATAAAATAATCAAAGTTGAATAAAAAATCCCGATTAAATCGGGATTTTATTTTTTCAATTTTCTAGATTCCTGCCTTCGCAGGAATGACACCCTTGTGGCTAGTTACTCTTATTGTCTTATTGGCATTACAATATACAAATAATCTTCATTACCTTTGGCTTTGAATAAACAGGGTGAATCTGCGCCATTCATTTTAAATTCTGCTTCTTCACTGCCCAAATTTTGCAAACCATCTAATACATAACGATGATTTAATAAAATAGAATTTTCTTCTCCAGAAATTTCTACATCCATTTCCGAAGCATGTTCACCAGTTTGGGTAGAAGTAGAAGAAATGGCAATAGAATTTTCACTAGAATTAAGATCAAATGATACAGCATTTACTCCCATGGTCGTAAATAAACTAGCGGCTTTGATTTTTTTGGTCATAGCACTAATAGAAAACAAAGCCGTGGTTTTGAAACTGGTAGGAATTATCTGGGTATAATCTGGATAACGTCCACTCACTAACCGAGAAGTTAATTCAAAACTATCATAGCGAATGGCTATTTGATTTTCACTAATCCACAAACGCACATTACTTTCTCCTTGTTCTTCTTTGGCCAAAGCTAATAATCTAATAATCTCATGAACAGTCCGAGAAGGCACAATTACTTTAATTTCATCTTCACCTTGTTCCACTGGTACTTTTTTTTCGGCCAAACGATAAGAATCGGTAGTCGCCATAATTAAACCCTTAAAACGTTCGGTAAACAAGCCTACAAAAACCCCAGCTAATTCTGGACGGACTTCGTTTTTGGCACAAGCAAAGACAGTTTGCGACATTGCTTGTTTTAAATCATTTACTTTTAAGACATAGCCATGTTTTTCTTCTACTTCTGGCACTACTGGAAATTCATCGGCAGACATGCCTTTTATTTTGGTAGAAGAACTCCCACAACGAATAACTAATTCACTTTCAATTAATTCCATTTCTACTTGTTCTTCGGGTAAAAGATGAACAAAGTCGGTTAAAGTTTTGGCTGGCACCGTAAAAGAACCAGTTTTCTCTACTTTGGCTCTTACTTGTACCTTTACAGCCATTTCTAAATTAGTACTAATTAACTTTACTCCTGATTCTTCGGCTTGAATTAAGATATTTAATAGAATTGGCAAATTAACTTGTTTGCCAGCTGTACCACTTACCAAATCAAGTGCCTTTTCTAAGTTCTCCTTTATACAAGTATATTTCATATATTTAATTGATAATTGTAGTAGGTGTTGTGTATAGTGTGGATAATTGTAAAATATGATGGTGAATTTTGGTTTTGGTGTTGTGTTTAAACTGTTTTGTTTTTTGGAATAAACTGTGTGAAATTTAATTTTATTTTTTTTGTCTGTTAATAAATTCTTAATAATTTCGTTGTTTAATAACAGGCTTAATTATTTCTTAATAGTTTGTTAACAGACTTTTCCACAGTTTATTAATGTTTAAATGTTATTTATATATAATCTTTCTTTAATGGCTTTAATTTCTTGTCTTAATTTTGCTTCGTTTTCTAAATCAGTGCCAACTTTGGTGTGAGCGTGCATGGCAGTAGTATGATCACGTCCACCTAATTCGGTGCCAATTGCTGGGTAGGACATTTTTAATTCTTCACGAAGTAAGTACATAATAATTTGTCGGGGGGTAGCTAGTCGTTTTTCTCGGCTTTTACCGGCAATGTCATCTATATGTACATCATAAAATTCGGAAACAGTGGCAATAAGCTCTTTTGGGGTAAGGGTTTTTTTCATGCTTTGGGCTTCAAAACTAACTAGCAAGGATTTTATTGTCTCTCTGGTTGGTTCACAGTTTTTTAGTTGGTGATAAGCCATTACTTTGTTTAAAGCACCCTCTAGCTCACGAATATTGCTTTGGACAGTGGTAGCAATTAGACTAACAAGATCAGTGGAAAGAGGAAAATTGTTTTCCTGACAACGTCTTTGTAAAATAGCTATTCGGGTTTCAAAGTCTGGGTTGGTGATGTCGGCAATCATCCCCCATTCAAAACGTGAGCGTAAGCGGTCTTCTAAGGCTGGGATAGCCTTTGGTGGGCGGTCGGAAGTTAGAATAACTTGTTTGCCTTGTTGGTGTAGCTCGTTGAAAGTATGGAAAAATTCTTCTTGAGTTTGTTCTTTACCACCAATAAATTGGATATCGTCGATTAACAATAGATCTACATTGCGGTAGCGATCTTTGAATTCTTTACCTCTTCCCTCTTTAATAGCGGAAACAAATTCATTGGTAAATTTTTCTGAAGAAACATAGAGAATTTTTGTAAGAGGGTTTTTTTCGAGTAAGGCATGCCCCACAGCTTGTAAAAGGTGTGTTTTGCCTAATCCCACTCCACCATAGATAAATAAAGGGTTGTAAGCTTCTCCAGGCCGGTTGGTAACCGCTTGAGCAGCGGCATGAGCCAATTCATTGTGTTTGCCAACAATAAAGCTATTAAAAGTGTATTTAGCATTAAGGCCAAACTTAGCACCCAAAACTTTTGGCTGGTTGGAATAAACAGGGGTATTGATAGTGGAAACAACTGGTTCTTCGGTAAGAGTGCATTCTTTTTCTTCAATGGCTTTTAAATTATCTACCCGATATTCTATTTTTTTAATAGGTTTATTGGTTACCCGTTCAATGGTTTTGATAATGTCAGAATTATATTTTTTTTCTAACCAACTCTTGGTAAAAGTATTGGGTACACAAATAGTTACTTGTCCGGCATTATAACAGGCAATTCCTGTGCTTTTAAACCAGGTGGTAAAGTTAGCTTTGGAGATTTTAAGTTCAAAGTCGGCCAAAACAGCTTGCCAGATTTCGTAATTAGTCATAAAAGTGAGAAAAAGATAATAATTTAAGCAATTATGGTAATTTTAGCACATATATTGTAAATAAAAAATGGCTTAATTTAGCTAAAAAGTGTATGGAATGGGGATAAATTGTGGATAGTGGGGATAAAGTAGTTATTTGGTATGATTTCTAACGAAACCCCCTCCTCACCTCCCCCTTGTAGGGGGAGGAAAATGTCACTCTTGACAAAAGCTTCATAATGTGATATACTGTATGGGTAATTATTTTATAATTTGTTTTAAATATGCCAAAAAGAACCTATCAGCCAAAGAAAAAACATCGATCTAAATCACATGGTTTTTTGGCAAAAATGAGCACTGTTGGTGGCAAAAAAGTGCTTAGTCGTCGCCGGGCCAAAGGTAGAAAGAAATTAACTACCAGTGATGAGAAAAAAGGTAAAAGAACCAGAAAAACTCGATAAATAAGCCAAAACCCCGCCACTAAGGCGGGGTTTTTAATTAATGAATAGTTTGGTATACTGTTATTACTTATAGCGTCATTCCCGCGAAGGTGGGAATCTTTAACTGTTGGTAAGACCCCCGCTTTCGCGGGGGTGACGCCAATATTTGTATGCTTCAACAACAAAATCGTCTTACCCGCATGAAAGATTTTGAAATTCTCTTTAAAGAGGGCTATTTTGTTAATGGATCATTATTGCAAGCCAAGGTTTGGAAAATTGTGCCAGAAAAATATCCTCGTCGAGCTTATACTACCAATGATTTGAAAATTGGTTTTGTGGTTGGTTTAAAAATAGATAAACGCGCAGTGGTGCGTAATCGTCTTAAACGTCAAATGCGCGAAGTTGTACGTTTGCTTTTAAAAGATAATAAATTAAAAACTGGTTTTATGCTTCTCCTAATTGCCAAAAAAGAAATGATCGGCAAAGAATATGGAGAGATTGAGAAGAGTGTGGTGGAAGTTCTAAGAAAGTCTGGAGTTTTATAATTAGTTTTAATTTACAATTACCAATAATCAATTTACAATAAATTATCAATTTTCAAGATACAATTGTAATATTGAAAATTATTTAATTGGGAATTCATTGTAAATTGAAAAATGTAAATTGAAAATTGTGAAAAACTATATAAAAAAAGTAATCTACTTACTCCGCTTTCCTTTCTTATTCTTGATAAGAATTTATCAACACACCCTTTCCCCTGACCATGGTTGGTTTAAATTTTTGCACCCACATGGGTATTGTAAATTTTACCCAACTTGCAGTGAGTATGGTTATCAAATAATAAAAAAAAGAGGCCTGCTTATTGGCATTCCCAAAACTATTTGGCGCATTCTTCGTTGTAATCCATGGAGTAAAGGTGGGGTGGATGAAGTAAAATAAAAATACTCTGTTGTCAGAGTATTTTTTTAAATTATTATTTATAAGTAAAAGCTTACTGTAGACTGTCTGTGTTTTAAGATGTTTAACACACTTTTTTAAAGTGATGTTAAGATTTTTGCTAAGTCACCCGAACAAATAGAATTATTTTTTTGCATTATTAATTGATTCATTAATTCGTCTGTTGCTGTTAAAAATGGTTTTTGGTTATCATACAGACAAATCATTTCTTTATTTGTCCATTCGGGATCAGGATTTTTGGTATATTTAGTTTTCATTTCGCATTTTCCATCTTTAGGGCCAGTAATCGTATAAAGATATTCGGCTTCAAAACCTTCTACTTTCGCCAAGAATGTGGCTTTTTGACAATTAGTAAATTTTTTTTCAAAACATTTTTGATCCAAACAATTTTCAGAATTTTCTCCTTTATTGACAAGTGTTGGTTTGGCAACAGGAATCGAAACTGTAGCCTTATTTTTTACATCGTCATTGATTTTGATATTTGCACTTATTTCAAATTGACTGTCAGGGGTGTTTATTTGTTTTTCAGTTGTGATAGTTTTTTGTGTTGTTTCTTGTTTGGTTGTTTGTGGTGCGGGTATGTTATTTGTTGTTTTGTTGCAGGCAGCCCCTACAAGAATCAAAGCTGTGATTGTTCCTACAATTAGATATTTTTTGTCCATAGAATTTGTGATTGAAATTAGATTTATTATTTAATTGAATGTAGAATTGCTTGTTCTAATTTTGTAGCTTCATCTGTGCCTATTCTATACGTTTTACCATTTTTCAGTTTTATTTCAACTGCGTCAAAACCAGAAACATTGTAAATACACATCTTGGGCCATAACCAACCTCTTATTCCCCAGCCATAATACCAATGATTTTTTACGGTTTTAGCGGATACTATATCATTAAGCAAAAACTTTTTTTTATAAATTCCATAGCCAAATTTGATTTGTAAATATTCTTCGTCAATAATTACTTGAAGTGATCCAAAGGAAGCAAGAATAAACAGAGTTAATGCCATTGTGGTAGTAACGAGAAGATTTGTGCCAGAATCTACTGAGGTGGGCTCGGCAGCGGCAGTAATATAAGCCCAGGCGAAGAGCGCTAGCACTGCTAGTGTAACAACCAATATTAAATAACCAATTTGGGTGTGTTTGTAGTTCATAAAATTAAAATTTATTCCACTTTTTCCACTCAGCACGTAAAATACTATAAATATAATCGTCCCAAAGTTTTCCGTCTAGTTCATGATGTTCGCGCAATACTCCATCACGGTGAAAACCAGATTTTTTTAAAATTTTCACTGAGGATTTATTAAAAGAACCTGTTTGACAATATAATTTATTAAAATTAAAGTTATTGAATAAATAATTAACGCAATACCTTATCATAATTTCACCGTATCCTTGTCCTCTATATTTTGGGTTAACGGCATACCCGCATTCGCATGATTTGTTGCGTTTGTTTATACTAAAACAATTAAATTTTCCAATTGGTTCTTTTATGTTTTCTACAAAAAATGAAAAAGCTAAAACTTTAGGGTCTACAAAAGGTTTTTCATTTTTAATTTCTCGGCAAGTTATTTCTTCCATCTGCCCTTCTTTTTGCCACTCTTTAAATAGCTCTTTATGTTTTTCTGTGGAGGGTCTAAGTTTCATAAAAAATTAAAAGCATATTTATTTTACCCCCAACTATATTAAAAAACAACCCTGTACCAGAACGGTACAGGGTTGTTTTTTACTCTTCAAATAATTCTTTAGGGCCATTGTCGCCTTCGCTTTCTTCGGGGGCTTCACCACGTTCTACTGCTTCCCAAATTGCTGTGCGGATTTTTTTCATGAGTGCTGGATTTTCTCTTAAATATTGTTTGGCTTTTTCGCGACCCACACCAATCTTTTCTTCGCCAAAGGAATAACTATTGCCTGATTTGTTGACTACTTTATGTAAAACACCAGTGTCCAACAAATCTCCAGAAACAGATATGCCCTCGTTGTACATAATATCAAATTCCGTAGTACGGAAAGGTGCAGCCACTTTGTTTTTTACCACCTTGGCTTTTACACGATTACCAATAATTTTTTCACCTTGTTTGATTTGTGCCGCGCGGCGAACTTCGATGCGAACTGAACAATAAAATTTTAAAGCATTACCGCCAGTGGTGGTCTCTGGATTTCCAAAGAAAACACCAATTTTGTGACGAATTTGGTTAATAAAAATTACTACGGTGTTGGTTTTACTGATAATACCAGTGAGTTTACGTAGTGCCTGGCTCATAAGTCTGGCTTGTAAACCCATGTGTGAATCCCCCATTTCGCCTTCGATTTCGGCCTTGGGTACCAAGGCCGCTACCGAGTCAATTACAATTACATCTACTGCATCGGAACGAACCAAAGTTTCCACAATTTCCAAAGCTTGTTCACCTGTATCTGGTTGAGAAATTAATAAATTATCCACATCTACCCCAATTTTACGAGCATAATCAGGGTCTAGGGCGTGTTCGGCATCCACAAAAGCAGCCACCCCACCCATTTTTTGTACTTCGGCTACAATATGTTGGGCCAAAGTAGTTTTTCCCGAGGCTTCGGGCCCAAAAATTTCTATAATACGACCTCGGGGTACACCTTTTACTCCCAAAGCAATGTCTAAGGAAATTGAACCAGTAGGCACAGTATCTACGTCCATACTACGGGATTCGCCAAATTTCATAATTGCGCCTTCTCCGTAGCGTTCGCGAATTTGGTCAATGGCTGGTTGGGCGGCTTTTAATTTGTCGTTTATTATTTCTTTTTTTGTCATATTGATTGTTTAAATTCTGGATCCTCGCGTTCGCGAGGATGACAGTGTAAAAAAAAGAGGTTAAGCCCTCAAGTAGTAGAATAATAGTTTTTTGGTTTTATGTCAATTGTTATTTTGGGTGTTAATAACTATTGGTCGGTAAACAATATGACGAACTTGGGTGGTAGTTTTGCCGTGTTTTTTTTGGGTGGTAATGGTAATGGTATTTATTCCAGCCGATAAATTAATTGTTTCTTTAAATTGTCCATTTTCATTATTTTTTATGTCTTTGCCATTTACCGTTACTTTGGCTTCTCTTTCGGTTTCACCAACCAAGAGTAGTTGGTCATTTTCGGTAATATAGCCCTCGATTGGAGAATAAATAATTAATTTTGGTGGTTTAATAATATTTTTAACTTGCCAGCCTAAATAAAATACAATAGCTAAAATTATTATTGCTAAAAAGCCATAACGTAAAAATGTTGGTAAATGATTCCAATAATTATTTTTTAAAGCGGTGTGAGGATGTTTGATTTTTTGTTTGTGGGTTTCTTCAATTAAGTATTGTTCCAAAAAAGAATCGGGCTTTAATCCCAAAGTTTCTACATAACGACGGACAATATTTTTTTGGTAGACCAAGGCTTTGGGTAATTTTTCAAACTGGCATTTTTCCAAAGCTTCTAAATATTTTTTATCGATTTTTGTTTTATTAGCTAATTCTATTAAAGTTATTTTTTTTTCTTCGCGCAATTCTTTTAGACGCAAACAAACTCTCTTTGGTGGAGTATTTAGTTTTTTGCAAAAAAAAGCATTCATAAGGTGGTTTTCTCCCCATTTATAAGGGGGAGATTAAGAGGGGGTAGGTGTTTAATACCCCTCCCTGCCCTCCCCTTATAAAGGGGAGGGAAATTCTTTAATATTTTTCAACAGTATTTTCCTCTTCTGTTTTCTCTTCCTCGCTTTCCTCCTCAACATCCGTGTCGTCCGAAGCCTTGGCGGAGGACGATTCTTCATCATCAATTTCCTCTTCCTCTTCAATTTCTTTTTCTACACTATCAAAAACATTTAATTCTCCACCAGCATTCATGGTTTCGGGAACTGCTGTGGCCAAAATTTCACGAGCTTTGGCTCCTTCGCCAGGGCCAATTACTCCAGCAGCTTCTAATTCATCTAGTATTCTGGCCGCTCGAGCATAACCAACTTTAAAGCGTCGTTGTAAAAATGAAGCACTAGCTTTGCCAGCTTTAATTATTTCTTCACGGGCTTCATTGAACAGTGGATCTTGATCATCACTCGCTCCACCAAACATATTTACCGTACCACTGGTGGGTTTTTCGATAATAGAGGAATCATACTCAGCTTCACCGTCTTCTTTTAAATATTCCACAACATTGCCAACTTCTTCTTCGGAAATAAAAGCACCTTGGATACGTTTTGGTTTGGAAAGTTCGGCAGTTAAATATAACATATCACCACGACCCAATAGTTTGTCGGCACCTGGGCAGTCCAAAATTGTCCGTGAATCCATGATTGAAGCGACAGAAAAAGCAATACGTGCAGGAATGTTGGCTTTCATTAAGCCAGTAATAATATCCACACTAGGTCTTTGGGTAGCCACCACCAAATGGATACCAATGGCGCGAGACATTTGGGCTAAGCGAATAATTCCTGCTTCTACTTCGCTTGCCGCTGCGGCCATTAAGTCAGCCAATTCATCAATAATAAAAACAATGTTGGGCATTTTTTCCTTTGGATAGCGAGTATTGTAAGAGCCGATATCACGACAACCATGAGCAGCCAAAACATCAAAACGGCGATCCATTTCGCCAATGGTCCATTTTAGAGCATTTACAGTTTTTTGGACATTGGTAATTACCGGTGTTAATAAATGTGGGATACCGTTGTATAAAGTTAATTCTACACGTTTGGGGTCAACCATAATCATCCGCAAAGTTTCGGCAGTATTTTGGTACAGCAAACTCATGATAATAGTGTTGATACAAACAGTTTTGCCAGATCCAGTGGCACCGGCAACTAATAAGTGAGGCATTTTTGGTAAGTCAGCAAACCAAACTTTACCAGCCACATCTTTACCCAAAGCAATCATCATGTTGTGAGGGCGGTGTTTAAATTCTTCACTTTCAATTAATTCTTTTATAGTTACCATGGCTACTTTGGTATTTGGTACTTCTATACCTACCAAAGATTGTCCTGGGATTGGTGCTTCTATTCTAATTGGGTGGGCAGCCAAAGCCAAAGATAAGTCGTTGCTTAAAGTGGTAATGCGAGTAAGTTTTACACCCTTGGCTGGTTTAAAAGAATATTGAGTAACCGTTGGCCCAACGCGAACTTCGCCCATATCTACATCAATACCAAATTCATGCAAAGTATTTTTTATAGTTGCAGCATTGGCTTCGATGTCGCCACTAGTAGGTTTGGATTTTTTGGTAGTTAGTAAATTTAATTCTGGTAAATCTTTAACAATTATTTTTTTGTCCCAAGCCGAAGGAATTTTTGACTTGCCCTGAGCGTTAGCCGAAGGGTCGTCGTCATCTTCACTATCGTCTTCTTCTTCATCGTCGGTTTCGGTTTTTACTTTTTTGGTTTGAAATTTTCTACTGCCTATATCTTCTTCTTGATCCAAATTAACTTCTTCATCGTTTTCTTCATCTTCGTATTCTTCTTCCTCCTCTTCCTCTTCTTTATTATAATTATTTTTTAAATTTAGAGTTGGTTGATTTTCTTTTACAAAAAGTCCAGTAAGACCAAGTAAACTTTTGCCCAAAAATCCCAAGCCAGAAAAAAGTTTTTTGTTTAATTGTACAAAATGAATAAAAGCTGTGTTGAAAATTAAAAAAACAGAAATTAAGATAATACCAATAAGCAAAACTATACTGGCGACATTACCCAAGTAAGTTTTTAGTGGCCAGGCAAGCATGCCAAAAATTCCCCCACCTTGTCCCATCATTAACACTTTGTTCCACATTTCACTAGTGGCAAAACCAAGATGCATTAAACTAGAGCTAGCCAAGAAAAATAATAAAGAACCAATGCCATGTGTAGAGCGGTAATCGTATTCTGTGTCTTTAATTAAAAACCAAGCTAAAATAATAATCATGACTGGGGTGATAAAGCGCATGGAGCCAAACAAAAAACTCAAAACATAATTATTTAAAATTTCTCCTACTACTCCGGCTTTGTTAAAAAAACTTAAAGTAATAATTATTGCCAAAACAACTAAAAGAATAGCAATAATTCCGCGGGTAATTGGCGGATTGTAAACTGGTTCTAAACGACGTCTGCCCATATTCATTAAAACATTAAAGCATAAAAACATTAAAACAGTAGTGTTAACTGGTATGTGTTTTAATGTTCTAGTGTTTTTAAGCTTTTATGATTAGTATTTTAGCATAAAAAAAATATTCTTGAAAGTTATCTAAAAATTTGACTTATTATTGTAGAGTGTTAAAGTCTTAGTAGAACCACATCGTGGCGAGGGGGCCATGAAGTTTATGTATTTCTGGGTCGGGGGAAATGGAGAACTGACCGTTTGGTTTAAGAGGGACGATCCGCAGATCCATCCGGAAATGCGGACCATGCACAAGGACAGGGCGATTGCCTTCGTAGAGGCCTTGTGTCAGAAGCATCAAGTTCCGGCAAGTGAAACTGTTGAACATTTGGCCGAGCTGAAGAAGTTCCTTGGCATCACCGCCTGAAGGGAGGTAAAACCAATGGCGCGTTCACCGCCGGGCGATGCTTTCAAATGCTACTCGCATCCGCCCATTGCTTTGTAAATATATAAAGTAGTGGAAGGAGTTTGGCGAGTAGTTTTTGTTTTATAATAAAACCCCGGGATAAACCCGGGGTTTTTATTTGTGTTATCTGTGTTGCAAAATCTGGGGGCTTACTTTAGCAACCCAACAATCAACAACGCTACAATGTTTGCCACTTTAATCATTGGATTAATGGCTGGGCCAGCAGTATCTTTGTAAGGATCACCAACAGTGTCACCAGTCACTGCGGCTTGATGGGCAAAAGATCCTTTACCACCATAATTACCATTTTCAATATATTTTTTAGCATTGTCCCAAGCGCCACCACCAGCAGTCATGGAAATAGCCACGAACAAACCAGTGATAATAGTGCCAACAAGTAATCCTCCAAGAGCAGCCGAACCAAGAAGTAGTCCAACCAAAATTGGTGCAACAATTGGAATTAAAGCTGGTAAAACCATTTGACCAATGGCACCTTTGGTTACAATATCTACACATTTAGCATAATCTGGTTTGGCATTACCTTCCATAATACCAGGAATTTCTTTAAATTGATGGCGAACTTCTTCCACAACTTTACCAGCAACTTTGCCCACAGATTCCATTAAATAAGAACCAAATAAATAAGGTAATAACCCACCAATAAATAAACCAACCAAAACTTTTGGATCATCAATTCTAAAGATTGTGGAAATGCCATTGGCCGATAATTTGTGAGTGTAATCGGCAAATAAAACTAAAGCAGCCAAAGCAGCACTGGCAATCGCATACCCTTTGGTAACAGCTTTGGTAGTGTTGCCAACTGCGTCCAAGGGATCGGTAATAGCTCGCACTTCATCGCCCATTTCTGCCATCTCGGCAATTCCACCAGCATTGTCGGTAATGGGCCCGTAAGCATCAATGGTTACGACAATTCCAGTCATGGACAACATGGCCATGGCCGCAATGGCTACTCCATAAAGACCAGCAATACTATAAGCACCAAGCATGGCAGCAGCAATAAACAAAACTGGCAAAGCTGTAGCTTTCATGGAAACTGCCAAACCAGCAATTACATTGGTACCATGTCCTGTTTCACTAGCTTTGGCAATACTTTTTACTGGGTTGTATTTGGTAGAAGTGTAATATTCAGTAATCCACACCATTAAGCCAGTTAAAATTAAACCAATAAAACCACTCCAAAATAATTGTGAAGTAGTAAGATTTAAATATTTACTATAAACAGAACTAGCAAAATAAAAACCAATCATGGATAAAATTCCGGAAACTACTAAACCTTTATATAAGGCGTTCATGACATTTTTGGTTTTACCTAATTTAATAAAGAAAGTACCAATGATGGAAGCAATAATTGAAATGCCACCTAAAATTAAAGGAAAAGTAATCGCTTCTTCGATACCTTTAAAAGTAAGGGCTCCCAAAACCATAGCGGCCACGGCAGTCACAGCATATGTTTCAAATAAATCCGCTGCCATACCAGCACAGTCACCAACATTGTCCCCTACATTGTCGGCAATTACTGCTGGGTTACGTGGATCATCTTCTGGAATACCTTTTTCTACTTTACCAACCAAGTCAGCCCCTACATCAGCAGCTTTGGTAAAAATACCGCCACCGATTCTAGCAAAAATAGAAATCAGCGAGCCACCAAAAGCCAAACCAATTAAGGAATCAGTGTCTTTGAAAATTAAATAAAAACCACCTACTCCTAATAAGCCCAAACCCACGACAAGTAAACCAGTAATTGAACCGCCTTTAACAGCCACATCCAAAGCTTCTTTAAAACCTTTTTTAGCAGCTTCGGCAGTTTTTACATTGGCTTTTACCGAAATAGACATGCCAAGATATCCAGCAATTCCCGAAAAAGTAGCACCAACCACAAAGCCTAAACCAGTTTTAAATCCTAAGAAAATCCAAAGTAAAATAAATACGGCTGCTGCCACAAAAGCAATAGTTTTGTATTGCCGACCAAGATAAGCTTTGGCGCCTTCTTGGATAGCTTTGGCAATGGCCTGCATCCGGTCTGAACCAGATGGTTGTTTGTTGATCCAAAGGATCAAGATAATACCATAGATAATTGCCGTTAATGCTGGCAAAAGTACGAGCAAGGTTGTGACCATAGGAAATGGTTAAGAATAAATATTTTAAAGACATTTTTAGCTGTTTTTTTGTGCGCGATTATTATATATAAGCATGGGAAAAAAGTCAATCTTGTGGTATGATAATGGTTGACAAAAAGCCTTTTTTCTTGGATAATAGTGTTTCTTTATGGAAAAGGTAAAATACAGACTTTTACTGCATATCTTGCATCTTTTGGTCCATTTAAAGCGATTTTTATTTTGGATTTTTAAAAAAAGTGGACTATTTTTTGTATTTATTAATAAATTATTTAGAAATAGTTTGGGTTTTTATTTTTATAAATTAATATTTAGATTACAAAAAAAAATAGGGCAAGAAGACTTGCCTTTAAAAAGTAGAATTTGGGAAATTTTTGGCCGTCGTGGTGTTTTACAAGTATTATTTTTTGGCATTGCACTATTGGTAATTTATCCGCACAGTAGTTTGTACAGTTATGCAAGTACACAAATTCCTGGTCGCGGTACAGTTTTTTTTCGTTTGGTTGGGCCAGGAGAGCAAGATTTTTCTTTGGAAGAAGTAGCAACTAATTATGTAGCGGCAAACACCTCTTCTTCTCCCTCACTTTGGAATCAAGGAGCAGTTTATGCACAATCTGGTGGCAGTGTAAGTATTAATTATTTGCCAGCACCAGAAATTAGTGGCATGGTAAATGGTGGTGGTGCCTTGGTTAAACCAAGTGTTTTGTCTGGTTCTGTTTTTGTGGATGGTGGTAGTGGTTCTATACCAGGCAGTGGGCGTGAAGGTATTGTTTTTCATAAGGTTGAGGTTGGTGAAAATATTGGCTTTTTGGCACAAAAATATGGTATTAGTGTAGCGACAATTTTGTGGGCGAATAATTTAACCGAAAGGTCATATATTCGTCCTGGCGATAATTTAAAGATTTTACCAATGACTGGTTTGGTGCACAAAGTTACCAAAGGTCAGACCTTGGGCAAGATTGCCAGTTTGTATAAAGTTAAAACAACAGATATTGTTACTTATAATAAATTAAAAGAAGATGGAGCAGATATTGTAGTTGGTGAAGAATTATTAATTCCTGGTGGCACAAAGATTGCTGTGGCAGTTGCTAGCCCAACCAAAAATCCAACTCGTCAATATTATGGTTTGAATAGTGTGGCCGCTCCCCCAGCAAATAGTGCTGGTAGTGGGGATTATTTGTGGCCAGCTGGGGTTAGAAGAATTACCCAATACTTTGGTTGGCGTCATACTGGGCTGGACATTGCTGGGCCAATTGGTACATCAATTTATGCTACACGTGCTGGTGTGGTTACTCGGTCACAATGTGGTTATAATGGTGGTTATGGTTGTTATATTATTATTGATCATGGTGGTGGTTTGTCTTCACTTTATGGTCACAATTCACGATTATTTGTAAGTGTGGGTGAATCGGTTGCTCAAGGACAAAATATTGCTTTAATGGGTTCTACTGGTCGTTCAACTGGTCCACATATACATTTTGAAATAAGAGTGAATGGAGTAAGAGTAAACCCGCTTAAATATATTAGATAAAAAAATCCCGGTTTATTACCGGGATTTTTTTTAATCACTCTTGGCTCGATATTGTAGTGCTTCGGCTAAGTGAGTTGTTTGAATATTTTCACAATTTGCCAAGTCGGCAATGGTGCGCGCGATTTTTAATAAACGATGATAACTGCGTGTGGACAAATGCATTTGATTAACTGCTTGACGCATTAAATTAACAGACTCATCATTTAATTTACAAAACTCTTTTATTTCTTGAGCGCGCATTTCACTGTTGCTTTGTAAATTGGTATTTTGTAAACGTTGGCGTTGTTTTTGTCGAGCGCTTTCTACACGTTCTCTAATTTTTTCTGAACTTTCGCCAAGTTCGTCTTTATTTAATTTTTCAAATTTAATTCGCGGTACTTCTACATGCAAATCAATGCGGTCCAAAATTGGCCCGCTTACTTTTTTCTTATAATTATTTATTTGTAGTGGTGTACAAATACAATGACGGTCGGGATCGGAAAAATATCCGCAAGGGCAAGGATTTTGACTAGCGACCAAAGTAAAACGCGCGGGAAAACTAATTGTGCCCTGAGCGCGGGAAACTGTTACCACCCCATCTTCCAAAGGTTGACGCAGATTTTCCAAAACTGTCCGGGGAAATTCGGGAAATTCATCCAAAAATAAAACTCCGCGATGAGCTAGTGAAATTTCTCCGGGATGGGGAAATTTTCCTCCACCTACCAAGGCCACCGCACTGGCACTGTGATGTGGTGAACGAAATGGACGTTCACTAACTAATGCTGAACCCATGGGTAGTGTGCCAGCAACAGAATAAATTTTGGTTACTTCAATAATTTCTTCACGCGACATTTTTGGTAAAATTGTTGGCAAGGTTCGGGCGAGTAAAGTTTTTCCGGAGCCGGGTGGGCCAGAAAGTAAAATATTATGCGCACCAGCCGCAGCAATTTCTAAAGCGCGTTTTACAAATTCTTGTCCTTTTACAAAGGCCATATCCATTTCCGAAATTAAAGTTTCGGTGTCCCCTATTTCTTCGGGTGTTACGGGAATAATTTCTTCTAGATTATTTAAATGAGCAATTAATTGTGAAAAAGTTTTTACTGGATAAATATTTATTTCTTTAATCAAACTAGCTTCGGCAGCATTTACACTTGGCACAAATAATTTTTTAAATCCTTTTTTCCAAGCAAAAATTGCCAATGGCAAAATGCCAGTGGTGTGACGTAAAGTTCCGTCTAGTGCAAGTTCGCCAACAAATAACGAGTCAGTTAAATTTAGTTCTGGAGCTTCGCTAGCTGTATAAATTCCCACAGCAATTGGTAAATCAAAGGAAGAGCCTTCTTTGTGAACATCGGCAGGGGCCAAATTTACCAAAATATTATGTCCGCCAGGAAATTTCATTTCAGAATTACGCCACATGGTTCTAATTCGGTCTTTGGCTTCTTTGATGGCTGTGTCGGGCAAACCAATAATACTAAAACCCGGGAAACCTTTGCCCAAGTTTACTTCCACTTCTACTGGTGCGCAATCAAGTCCAATCACGGTAGCGGAATTTATTTTGGTGAACATAAAAATAATTTTCAATAATCAATTTACAGTTTTCATTAAATTATCAATAATCAATTTTCAAGTTTGGTAATTAAAAAATTGAAAATTTATTGTAAATTGATAATTGTGAATTGTAAATTTATATTATTATATCATTTGTTATTCACTCTTGACAAAATACCAATAATATAGTATAAAGGTATGTTCAACAGACTCGTGGTCTGTTGTTTAAAGTAAGCGTTCGTTGAAAATTTACAAACTGCGCTAGCAGTGGAAATATACAACAACCAACCTGAGGATAGGGGGACGACCGATGGGTAAATACAAGAGAAGAAAAGCACCTGAACATGGAACCAACCGGCCAGGAGGCAGACGTTTGTCGCAAAAGGTAGAACGTCAGCGTGCTCTGAGTCGATGGGTTGAAAATCTTCGATCACTTGCTGGCCAGACCGTTGGCGTTGCACAGTTAGATGTGTTGATGCCAGACTTGTTTATTGAGGACAAGATAGATTATGCTCGTGGCGAGATGATTGCTCTAGCTGTTCGCAATGGCTTACTCGTCGCAACTCCCGGCAAAAAACAGTGGAAGGTTTTACCGCCTTCTGGCCAGCCGGCAGCCAAAGACGAGATCGCTGGTAATTCGAAACCGAGTGATGACCCTGGCACAATTGAACACGTGCCGTTGGAGCAACTCACCAAGGTTTTAACCCAGGTCATGGCTACCTGGGGAACCAAGGGGGAGGTTGTTACAACCGCGACGGTTCAGGGACGTGCAGAACTGCTCCGGCAGTACACGCGGGCTGCCCTTTCGCATCTTCTGTCCACGGTTACGACCAATGGACGGAGGTTGTTTGAAAAAAAGGGTGGCGGTCGAGGGTATTGCCTGACTAGTGAGGGTGTGGCCGCTTTGGCTGCTTTCCGGTCCCAGCTCGTCTTCGAAGCTAGGAGTGGGAACGTGATCGTGGTCGTTACCAGCCAGGGTGGCATTGCCGAAGTGAGCAAGAAAAAGTCGGGTAAAACCGTCGTTACTAAACCACTCACCCCGAAAGGAGGCAAGAAATTGCCCGACAGTGTGTTCGATTTCACCAAGCTCCCCGGCCAAACGCCAGTCGAGGGAGTGGCTCCGAAGGGGTTTTCCAAAAACCTCGAGCTCCAGTGTCAGGCCTTGTTGTTGCTCTGGGTTCTTACTCAGGCAGTCGACAAGGTTACACGCGGTCTGTTCCGGGCGGCGCTTCGTTGGAAGTACGGGTGGGGCGAACATGTTCCAGAGAATTCGGTCGGCCGTGTCATGTTCGGGCTGATGCCGGATTACATCGACATCCAGTCGGTCGATGTTGGTGGCCTGAATAGTCCGGACGATGTGGTTGTTCTTCTGAAAGCGGGTCGAAAGTTCGCAGGCGTAGAGACCGAGACACCACGACAACCTGCTCCTCCCGAGCCACCGCCCAAAACCGAGGCCGATCTGCTCCGCGAGGAACGGGACACAGCGGTTGCGCGAGCCAATGCGGCCGAAGTCGCGCTCCGGGCGCATGAGGACAAGGTCCAGGCCTTCATTGAGGCGGCCCTCAATCTCATGGGGCCCAAGGGCCTGGCCACCCTCCGTCGCGTACTTTCCAGCTAGCGTCGACAACAGGCGCATCAACAGTCGTTCTTTGCCCAGTTCTGGGCACCAGTCAGGGGTAGTAATTCCTTTCTAACAAGGAGTGTCTTCCCCTGGCACTCCATCAAAAAAACATCACGAGCGTGGTGTTTTTTTGATGGTTATATTTTTATTAATATATAATGAAAACAGAATACTCGCGTTTTTTGGAGTGGTTCGTAAATCCCCTCTAGCCTTCGGCTCTGAGGCTCAGGCTCGAAGAGAGAGGGGTGTCGCGTCGGACGCGACGGGGTGTGTTACCGGTGTTATTAATACACCCATACTATTTACTTTTTTTACTTCCACTTTTTCAAAAAAGTGGAGCATTTAGGTCTCGTCATCCCGCCTTCGCTAAGGCTTCGGCGAGGCAAGTCGTTTTTGTTCTGAACTCGCTTATTACATAGCTCAAACAGCAGAACAAATCCGCCTTCGCTCTCGCTACGGCGTACCACTCCTCCTCGACTCTAAATTTTTACCTCGTGTTTGTGTGCGCGTGAACGAGTTAGTGTTTTGATATTTATTTTGTCCTAATTAAAAATTTCTTTTATTATTAAATAATAAAAGAGTGACTCCCCCCACAATCATTACATCTGCCAAATTTATTATACCAGTAAAAAATCGAAGATAATCAATTGTTACACCAAATAAAATACGATCAAGATAATTAGAGAGTGCACCGGCCGTGATTAAACAGATAGCAAGGGTTAATCTGTCATTGCGAGCGGAACGTAGTGTAGCGAAGCAATCCCCCACTTCTTTGGGATTGCTTCGGCTCCGCCAGTGGGCGGATCCTCGCAATGACACAAACCACAAAAACAAACCCAAAAAAATTAATGGCGTGATAATTATTATTAACCAATTTGGGATTGGGAGCGAAAAAGCAATACCAGTGTTGCCAAAATATTCCCAACCTAACCATGGTCGCCACAAATAATAGGTATAATCTGGGTTCGTGCGAGCTAAATATTTTAAAAGTTGGTCAAGCAATAAAAAAAGCCCGCTTGTTAATATATACATTGTTAAGCGAGCTTTGTTGTTCATAATGTTTCGTTTCCTCCCCCTATGAGGGGGAGGTGAGAAGGGGGTTTCGCGAAACCCCACCCTAGCCCTCCCCTTGTAGGGGAGGGAAGTCATGATTTACACCTCTTGTGTCAAAGTTTTTTTACATTCAATACAAGCAGAAGATGTGGGGCGAGCTAATAAACGTTTTTCGTCAATTGGTTTATCGCAGTATTTACAAACACCATAAGTACCTTTTTCTAATCGTTCTAAAGATTTTTCAGCATCGCGTAATTCTTTTTCCAAAGATATTTCTAAGGGTTTGTTGGTGGTATAAGCAGCTACTTCTTGAGCATTTTCGTCTTCTTTGTCGCCATATTCTGGGTAAGTGGCATCAAAGTCTGTTTCACCATGTTTGTTCTTGGTGGCAAATTTATTTAATTCTAATTCCAAACGAGCTTTTTCTTGTAAAAGCGTTTCTTTAATTTGTTTTAAAAATGTTTGGCTAAAAGCCTGTTTGCTGGTCATATAAGAATATATTATACCAAAAATTGTTAAATAGATAAACTGGGTTCTTATTATATAGTATTATTTAGGATTTGGCAATAGGGCGATTTCCTCTCCTTGGGAAGGAGGGGTTAGGGGTGGTTGATTGTATTTCACGTATCCGCCACCGCCCTTGTGGGCTACGGCGGATTGTTAATTTTAGCTAAATTTTTTTCGTTTGAACTCAAAAATTTAGAAAATTAACAAAAAAAAAGCGATAGCACCCTAGGTTAATAGATGGCGTACCGCCTTTAATATCCCAGGAAAGCGCCTATCAGGCAATCTTAGAGCTTAAGGTTTTAAGCACTAGGAACGCCTGATTGGGCAAGCCGTTTCTCTGGAACGGATCTTCCCTTCTACCACTTGTATTGGTGTAGGCTCACACACTGGGCTGGTTTAGGGCACAAGCGTATAATAGAGTTCACCGGTGTTTCGAGCTAGCTTTTGTCTTTTTGAGATCTTTTATTTTTGTTTTAAAAGCCTCCAAGTCACAAATTGACAGGAAAGCAGGAGTTAGCTCGAGACGATAAAGTAGTGAAAAGGGGACATGCTCCATCCGACCGAAATCTGATAGAACATATGCTTTGTTAATGATCTAGATATAGTATAGCACACTTTTAAAGATTTGTCAAGCCCGCCACGAAAACAGTGGTAGGCGGGTAAATATTTTGGCTAATCTTAGCTAAAAAAGACTTTATTTCTTTACTGTTTACCTGTGGATAAATGTATAGGATAGTATATACAAATTTGGTATTTTTGATTATTTTGGGCTGTTTGTATAGATTGTTGTATACATTTATCCACAGTTCTGGGGTTTAATCCCCAGACTTATCCACAGTTTGTATAGGATAGTGTATACAAATTTAAATTAACTTACCGCTACGCCAAGCCATGTTAAAAAGTGTGCGATAAGTATTAACAATGGTCTTTGATTCAATCACAATGGCAAAGATTTCTTTTTTTACGGAAAAAATTACCAAAGTATTACCATATAGCATGTTGTCTGTTTGCTCAAATATTCCTTCGTCTCTAATTAATCTAATCTCATGAGCAGAGTTTAAGCGGTTGGATTTTCGGAAATATTGTCTGGTTTCGGTATCATCATTGCCAATTTCGCGAATTGAATTGTGGGAATTACTCATTGTTTCGTAAAAATAGTCAATAACTGAAGTTTGAAAGTTTTCGGTAGCATCTTTTAAAGCGCCAAAGATAATCAATTCTTCGCTAGGGTGATGTGATAAATAGGTAAAAATACCATTATAAATACTTCTTACCCCACTTACACCCTCAGCAATTTTAATTTGGGGTTTTTGGGGATCAAAATTGTGAATAGTTTTTAAAGTTGGCAAGGAATTTTTAGCCAAAGTTAATTTTTCGCTTAAATTAGCGATTATATTGTCTGGAGACTTGGCTTGGTAAAGGGTTTTTTTACCTTTTTTAACTTCTTCAATTAAATCCATTTTTTCTAAATCATCCAAAACCAAATATACAGTGGGTCTTTTTAAACCACTATCTTTGGCAATAGCCAAAACAGGGCTTGTACCAAGCTGTAAACAGGCTAAATATACTTTGGCTTGTTTTTCTTCCAAGCCAATTTTGACAAGATTTTTTAGTAGTTCCATATATTTAGTATTTTAGCATTTTTATTTGTATTTGTCAAGTTTTATGACATTTTTTTATATTATATTTAGCTAAAAATAGCCTTTTTAAATTAAATTACTATTAATTTTGCTTTTTATCTTGACATAAGACTAAAAAGCAAGTATAATTTTGTGTTTGGTTGTGACGTCTACTGTGGGCGTTATAATCAACAAAAGCTCTTTGACAACGGAGATTACACATGCAACGCTTCAGCGGAACATTCGAAGAACTCGTGGCCAAGCTCCGTGCAGAGGTCGCTCTGTCGACCAACGGTCAGTCCTTGCACCTGGTGGGTGATGGACTCCTGGTCTACAACGACAACCTCTTCGGTGATGGAGGTCATGGCTGGAGTGTCTGGTTCGACCGGGCAAAGTGGGCTTTCTGTTATGAAAAGAAACCTAAGTCCGAATTAGGGTGTATGGGAGTGAATTGGGGGTATATGGAAGGTACCCACGCGATGATTCTGGGAGAAATTCTGGCGAAAGTAAAGGAAAGGTGGCTGAAGCCCATTCCCCGAGGGAAGTGGTACCAGCGCCGGAAGCAGTACGCCTGGATCTATCGCGAGGACTCATGGGAGACGATCGACTCTGAACACAAGGGAGGCTAACCATGTCAACATTCGGAGACGAACTGAAGAGATTGCGCGTGGAGGCTGGTCTTTCGCAGGCCGAAGTGGCCAAAAGATTGAGTTTCAGCGACAACTCCTTAGTTTCCAAGTTCGAGAGTGGGAAGAGAATTCCGTCGGAGAGCCAAATGGCAATTCTTCGGAAGATCTTTCCGACACTGCCGGGAGGACCAGCTCGTCGCGATCGAGGGAAAAAGAAAAAGGAGTTGATGGTGGGTCATGGTGGTGCACAGTACACCTTCGATACCGAAGATCGGTTGACCCTGTCCCTGACCGGCGTCGCACCGGCCGAAGCCAAGGCATTTCTGGAGTTCTTGCTCGGAATTCTCAAAAAGAGAGAGGAGGTGTGAAATGGAGCTCGTGATTCGTTTTGCCTACATGGTCGCGTATGTTCGTATCATGGGAACTAAAAGGGTACCTGTTCCGGTTCTGATAAACCGCAAAGAATCGTTAATTATTGAACTTGAATATGAGTTGGGTAAAAAAGATCACCGTTGCTTACAAGTACTTCTCGAAGGAGCATTAAGGGAGGTTCGAGATAAAGCACCGTGGTTTGAAACGGTGGTGATGGATGATCCTAGTATATCAAACGAATTCTCGACGAAAGAAGAAGGCAGGCAGATTCTACAGCAGTATTTACAAAGAGGATGGATTTGTGCGGCCGAACTAGTTGAAGGCATTCGTTTGGTGGAGGGGATGCGTCTTCCTGAAAACAAGGAAGATCTTCCCAAATTCTACCATGCACGTGGTTGCCCGCGCTGCCCCTAGCGTCGGCTCGTTCTTTCAAGGAGGGAAGTCGCGGAGAGTTTCAATCCTCTCCCCTTCCACTATTATTTTATCTCGCATGAAATAAAAGTGGAAGAATTTATTTAAAAATGTTATTATATAATAAATATAATTATAAAATATGAATATTAAACTTTATTTAAAGGAAAATATAATTAAGAATTTTTTAATTATATTGTTGGCAGGTTTGGCTTTTCCATTTTTTTCCAAAAAATTGGGGGGGGTAGAACCCAACCAAATGAATGATTTGCTTTTGATACTTTCGATGCTCTTGGTTACTGCCAGTTTTGCCAATTTTGCTTTTACTTTTGAAAAAACAAAAATGCAAAAAACTGGACAGAGATGGTTGTCGTACTTTGCTACTTTTATTTATATGCTTTTGTTTGCGTTGATTCTAGAAGCATTAATGATTGCTGTAGAAATAGTTTATCCTTCTTTAAATAGTATAATAATTTTGTTTACAGTTTTGCTCTATATTGGTTTGGTGTTTTATGATTTTTGGGATTTGGAAAGAGCTAGTCAGTAGAAAAAATAATTTTAAAAAATATAAACTCGCTAATGAAGCGAGTTTTTTTGTTTCCCCCAAACCTTTACAAACTAAAGATTTTATGTTAAGGTGTTTTTGGATTTTCTTTCACGAGGCTAGCATGAAGCTGGCAAAGGGCGTTGCGGATCTGGCCATGGATACGGCAGTGCTCTCGGTTGCGTTCGTGATTCTGGTTGTCGGATGTGCCAGGAACCCCCAGATTCGGGGGAACGTCTTGGCAACGATCGTCGGCCGAACCTTCAAGACCGCTCAAGTGGTCCTGGCGCATCTGGAGGAAGATCTCATCATCGCGCGCGAGATTCTCGTGCGCAATGACAAGAAGTGACAATTGATCGTGGAAGAAAAAAGGGCGCCGCTGGTAGAGGCGCCCTTGTTCGTTTTTATTTGTTAATTGCGATTTTATACAAGATTTTTCAAAGTATTTTTATACACTCTTAAACAATGCCAATACCATTTTTTTGGTCGGCCATCGTCAGCTTGATTTAATGCAGAAAAATAAGTTAAACGATTTTGGAAACGAAATAAAATTGGTGGGTAACTAAGGCGGAGTAACATCCAATTAAATAATAGCCTACCAACGCGTCCATTGCCGTCTTCAAATGGATGTATTGATTCAAACTGCTGATGAAAGTTTGCGGCGATAAATAAGGGGTGTCGATTGAGTTTTTTTTGTTTATGCCAAAAATTTAATAATTGTGACATTTGTGGGCGAACTTGTCCTGGAGGAGTAGTTTCTTTGTTGTTAACAATTATTTTAACTTTTTTGTAGCCTTTAGTAACTTTTAGTTCATTGGTAACAATACTGTGTAATTTTATAATTGTTCTTTGGTTTAGCTCAAATTTTGGATTGCGGATCAAAGCAAAAGCTTTGATAGAATTTTCTACTTCAATAATTTCTTTTCTATCAATATTTTTATTTAAATATTTTTTTCGAATAATTGCTTCTACTTCTGTTGGTGATAATTTACTTCCCTCGATTGCATTTGATTCATAAATAAATTGGATCGCAATTTTGCGCCACAGTTGTTCTTGTTGAAAAGACGACAAAGACAATATTAGATATTTCCATTTGATTTTAAGTTTTTCAATTTCCGTAATTTGCTCTAGAGGAATATTTTTTTCAGTGACAAATATTTTTTTAATATTGTCTATAACTAATTTTGTTTCTTTGGTTTGTAGTTTTTTGTAAAATAACTCAAAATTATTAGGTATATTTTTACCCAAGTATACCTGAATTTTTTTATATTTATTACCCAGGGGGATTTGTTCGGAAAGGTAAAAAAATGGCTTATTATTCACCTTTTTTTGTTCTATTTGAAGCATAATTTTAGGTATATAAATTACCTATTTATTATAACATAGGTAATTCAGAATGGCAAGTGTTTGTAACTTACTTCTTTAAATTCCATAGCTCCTCAAAATTATCACTATAACTCTGGATTAAACTTTTGTTGGTGGAGACAAAAATAATTGGTTCTTTTTTTGCCCAGTTTACAATTAATACTTTGTTGCCAAACAACCAAATAGGAATTGGATTTCTGGTTTTGGATAAATTGTATTTTGTTTTTACCCAAGGCAATTTTGTTAAAGCATGGCCTTTGAATTCGGGATCAATGATGTTTTTCCAGATTATCCCTGGTGTGTTTTGCGCTTTTTTTAAAACTTCCGCATAAATTTTTGGGTAGTTATCAATAGTATAGCCGCGAGCGCCAATCCAACGTAACTCCCCACAATCAATTGCCTCGAGCCATAATTTTTTTAGGGCTTCGATACCATACAAAATTTGCGTTTCTTGGTTCCAGAGATAATTAAAATATTTTTTATAACTCTCGGCCACAGCTTCATCTTCAATAATATTGATTACGCTGTCTTCTTTCCAAACTATGTTGGCGACTTTGTTGCCATAAATACAGATTACATGCGGACCAGCTACTGCTTCGGGCAAAAATTTATATTCATAATATGCCTCATCGTAAATAGTTTTTCCAGATTCTGCTGAACTCAAAGTCATGCCTGGGTCAATAAGGTCATGCCAAAAAACTTTTTTATTTACTCGTTGTTTTTTATAATCATGCCAAACTTGGGGATAAAATTTTTCTATTCCGCTATTGCCACCAATCCAGTAAACGTCGGTTGAGTTGAGTGTGTCTTCGATAAATGTTCTGGCTCCATTTTCTCCGCGTAGGGTGGTGGTGTTATTATTCCAAAAATAATTAAAAAATTCTTTCATACCAGCAACTGCTTCTCTGCTTTTGATGGAGAATAACAGTGGATTTTCACTGGGCAGACCAATTCCTAGATAATCACCAAACATTTCAAACCAGATTGGCATTTTTGTTCCAAATGGCAAATATTTTAGTTCGGTGTGAGGAAGTTCTCGGCGCACTGCCACTGCTTCTTTGTCGGTATTTTGATCAATTAAAAATTTCCCAGGGATTCCTCGTCTAGATCTTTTGCGATGGTATTCACGCCAAAAATTTTCTAACTCTGGTATGACATTCAAACTGGAAGCCGAGATAATATAATTGGTACTATCAGGGAAAATATTTAAACTTTTTTCTTTAAATTTTTTCATACCTTCAATTCCTTCAAAAACCGTGATTTCTCTAGGTGCTTCATTTTGTCTTTCTTTTAATTTTTTGGCAATTTCTTGGGCTAACTGTTTTTTATTTTCCAATTCTTCTACCAGTCTTTCGGGATTGTTAGCAGAAAATTTTGCTACGCTTTTGGCAATAGTTTTTGTTAGTAATTCTTTTTTTTCTAATTCTTCTAGCGCTGTATAAACCAAATTGCGGTGTAGTTTGGTGTGTAGAATTATGTCACCAGCTTTGCATTGGCCTAATTCAAACAGTGCCAAATAAACTTTTATTTCGTTTTTGTGGAAGCCTAAGTTGTGGAGTTGAGTTTCTAGCATATTAGTTTAGTTGTCCTCCTCTTTCTAAGAGGAGGTGCCTGAACGACGCAGTGAAGGCAGAGGAGATGCCGAGGTCTGTAGTTGTTTTTCTCTTTCTTTTAAGTAAATAGATAAATTTTCTAAAACTGCATGCAAATTTAACAAAATTTCTTCACTTTTAAACCGTAAAATTTTGTGGCCAAGATTTTCTAAATATTTTTGTCTAATAACGTCATTATTATAAACATCTTCATCTAAATGAGTGATACCATCGATTTCGATTATTAACTTTAAAGCTGGACAATAGAAATCAACAATGTATTTGCCAATACTATATTGGCGACGAAATAAATAACCAAGATTTTTTCTTTTTGCATATTTCCAAAATACTGTTTCGCTCTTGGTCATGTTCTGGCGCAGTTTGTTTCTAATTATTTTCCTATCTTTACGGGCGTATATTTTTGTCATATTTTTTTAACTCCGGCAACTCCTCCGGCTCGCTTGACTCGTCACCTCCCCTTGGTAAGGGGAGGACAAATTATCACATTTTTTCTGACAAAATTATTGTACCAGATTAAGCCAAAAAAGTCAAGTTTTGGTTAGGACTATCAAGGCAAGTATGACTATTATTTGGCTTATTTTAGCCAAATAAACTTGACAAGTATATTTTTTTATGATAATTTAGATTGTCATGCTGGGAATTGGTCTCAGCCTCTGACATGGTTTTAAAACGGAGGGGATCATGAAGAAATTCTCGTTGCTAGTTCTGGTGTTGGCTACGTTCGTCGGCTCGTTGGCCGCCAAGGCCGAACCCACCTATCACATGCGGTTGCTCTTTCACGGTCACCGCGCGATTGGTGAAGAAGGTTGGGGTGTTGCGAGCTGGGTACTGGCGCCAGACATCGTATCCAAGCCCGACAAGTGGTTGGGGGTCGTGGGTCCGCGTTACGACGGTACTGGTTGGTATGTGGAGGGTATGTTCGGTACGGTGATGCAGGGTGGCGCGGGCAAGTTTATGTTCGATCTACGCTGGGAGCTGAATCCCAAGCTCTGGGATATCCCGCTCCTGATCTGGAACAACGAGCAGGTGTTTGGTCTGTCTTTTGAGGACTGGATCGTCTACTCGTACTTGCGTGTCGTGTACGTTTTGCCGAAAGGCTTGGGGTTGATTGGCGTGGAGACCGAGGACTTGAACTTTAAGAACAAGCCAGACAATTACTCGGTCGGAGTTCACATCATCATCCCCATTGTCGGTCCGTTGGTCATCATCCCCGCCTATCAGTGGCATTTCGTGCCCGGACAGGGCTACACGGGTGATGAGTTTTGGATACGTATGGTCCTGGACTTCAAGTAGTTGTTCTTTTTGGCTAAGTTAACAAGGAGGAAGAAACAAAAAGGGCGCCGCTGGTAGAGGCGCCCTTGTCCGTTTTTATTTATCCTCCTCTTTCCAAGAGGAGGTGCCCGAAGGCGGTGGAGTTTGCCGGAGTTAAGAAAAGCCTCGGCAACTCCCCCTACCCCCTCTTGGTAAGAGGGGGATTACGTCGCTATATGAAAATACACTGTATCGCTCCGCCAGTGGGCGGACTCCGCTTCGCTCCGCATCTTAAATTAGTTTGCTATGTGGAAGTAGATGGTGTCACCGTCTTTTATAACATAATCTTTTCCTTCTAATCTTAATTTACCAGAAGTTTTAATACCAGACCAACCATTAAATTCTATAAAATCTTGCCAATTGCAAACATCGGCTTTAACAAAACCTTTAATAAAATCAGTGTGAATTACTCCAGCGGCATCGGGTGCTTTTGTGCCCTCGCGTACAGTCCAAGCTCGCGTTTCTGGTTCACCACTAGTTAAAAAAGTTACTAATTTTAATAATTTGTAACCCGCAGTAATTAATTTATCTAAACCTGTTTCATTCAGGCCTAATTCTTTTAAATATTGCTTAGCTTCTTCGGGACTTAAGTCGGCCAACTCTGCTTCCAGTTTGGCGCAAATTTCTATTTGGCTTGTCCCCTCTTGGCCAAGTATTGGTGTGTGGTTGATTGGGGCTTCGTCTACATTCACCACATACAACATTGGTTTCATAGTTAATAAATGTAAATCTTTTACAATTGCTAATTCATCTTCGGTAAAAAAATAGTCATCCGCCCCGCAATGAGCGGGGTCCTGCTGTGGCAGGACAAATTTCTCGGCTTCCAATTGAGTTTGAATTTTTTCTAAAGTTTCAATGGTTAATTTCATATCCTTTGCGGCTGCACCCTTGGCATCTTTTTTGGCATTGTTTAATTTTTTACTTACTGTTTGCAGGTCGGCCAAAATTAATTCCAAATTTATGGTGTTGGCATCATCTTGGGGATCTACTTTATTATTTACATGAATTACATTACTGTCGGAAAATTCGCGCACTACTTGCACAATCGCATCTACTTCGCGAATGTGTGACAAAAATTTATTGCCCAAGCCTTGGCCTTCACTGGCGCCTTTTACCAAACCAGCAATATCTACAAATTGAATGGCAGTGGGAACAATTTTTTTGGAATTAGAAACTTTGGCAAGTTTTTCTAGTCGTTCATCGGGTACCTCAACCACACCAATGTTTGGATCAATGGTACAAAAAGGAAAGTTTTGGGCATTGGCAAGTTTGCTTCGGGTTAAAGCATTAAATAAAGTAGATTTTCCGACATTGGGCAGACCAACAATTCCGATTGAGAGCATATTTTTTTTAGATATTAATATTTAGGATACCTAACTTTTCTAATAAGACTAGGGCACTAAAAAATCCGAAAAAGATAAAGATGATAGCGATAGCAATTTTTCTAAATAAGTTTGGTTGAAATACTTTTGGTAAGCTTTTGTGATTGAGCCAGGTAACTAGACCAACATGAACAAACATAGCAAAAGCATTGATAACAGCACCGAGAATGATTAAAGTTTTTGGTTCGTAGAGATTGCATAAAAATAAAATAACACCAAAAGTAATTTGTGCCCAAACAAAAATAAAATAAATTTTTGATAAATTGATATCCTTGTTAGGATTTGTTCTTAGTTTTGAGATAGCAATATTTTCGGCCATAATTCTACTAGTAGAATCCATAATACCAAGCTGTGTTTGAAAGAGCATAATGGACACTGCAAGTAAAAATAATGTTCCAACAATAGGCCACACTCTTTGCCCAATTACTAATCCTTCGTTTATAACAAAATTTATACCTTCGGCATTTGAATCCAAACCAAAAGTAGTGCTATAAGCCAAGATCATTAAAAACAACATTGATAAAGTGCCAATTAACCAAAAAACTAATAAATGTTCAGTATTTATGGCTTTCCACCAAAGTTTGAAGCGCGAAATATTTTCATCAGTAACATCAAAATTTTCGCCAGACAATTTAATTTTTTGAACTACCCCTTTTTTCCCAAAGAGACCGGCAATTTTTTGTGAATACTTGCCCATGCCATAACCTTTTTCTTTAATATAAATTGATTGAGTTAAATTTAAATTTCCGCCAGCACCAGAATAAGCAAAGGCAGCAAAAAATGTTGCCAAAGCAATTCCAGCCGGTAGACCCCAAAAATTATTACCAATACCAACTACACCTTGGGCTAGAGTGGACCAATCCATTCTTGTGCTAAGCACTAGAGCCAGAATAAAAATAAAAGGTACTCCAATCATTAAAATAGTTTTTGTTACACGTTCCATCATGCCATAAACGGTTTTACCAGCGCTTAAAATAATACCAATAAAAATAAGCATGGCAATAGCGACCCATTTAAAATTGGCAATTCCCAAAATTGTTGCTAAAACTTTGGCAGAAGCAGCAATAATTCCAGGTAGGCCAAAACCAATAAAGGTAGAAAATATAAACCAGTAAGTTGACCATTTAAAAATTTTTGCAATTCCTACAAACACACTTTCCCCTTTAACTAGGGCATACCTTTCTATTTCCATATTTATAAAAAATTGAAAGGTAATACCTAAAATGGCACCCCAAGCAATTCCCAAACCATAGTTGGAAACAAGATAAGGCCAAAGAATAACTTCGCCAGAACCAAGGCCAAGAGCGAGAATAATAAAACTAGGTCCTAATATTTTTTTAAGGCTAAGTGGTGGTGGAAATTCTTTTTTATTAGGCATATTTTTTAATTATTCTACAATTGGTTTAATTTCATAACCAAATACTTTGGAAGCATTTTGGCAATATTTGGCAATTCCTTTTTTAAAATAAGGTGCGTGTTGTTCTTGAATTTTCCCAATTACATAATAGACAATTGCCATTACTGTGGCATAATTAGAATTTTTTGGCAGAGAAATATTTAAACGATTATTTTTTTGGCCAAATAATTTATTATCATAGCCAAAACTAATAAATAATTCTTTGCTATTGTTGGCCACACTTTTGGCATGTTTGCTTTGTTCGGGTGTAAATACTCGACCCGAAACAACGGGTTCGAATAATTCATCAAACTTGGTAACAAATAATTCGCGGGTAACCTCAAATTCATTTGGGACAATTAAATAAAATGAATCATATTTTTTAAAATTTTTGGGAATTTGTTTTTGAATGGTGTTTAAAATAAAGTCTTTTATTTTTCTGGGGTCTTCTTTTGTTTGACCCAAGATCATGCCGAGATAAGTGCTAGTGTTGTAAGTATAGGGTTCTTTGTTTTTTGGCAGAACAAAAAAATTATTTGGAGCAATGTATTTTTTGGCAGGAGCGTAAAGATTGTTGGTTAAAAGTTTGGTAGCAATTTTTCTTTTTTTAAAATCTTTGGCCAAAGTAATGGCGTGTTTACTGCCCGAAGCAGAAATTATAATTGCGCCATCTATATTTTTGATATTTTTTAATTTAATTTGATAATTGCTTTCATCGGCCAGCACTACCTCTTGGCCAGCAAATAAAATTTTCCCGGTTACTGCTCCATTGCCACTACCAATTACTAGTGGTTTTTTATAATTACCCAAATTAAGTTTGGGTACACCTTCTTTAATAAATAATTCCAAAGCCCCCAGTACAGTCACATCTAAATTGGGTAAATTTTTTAGGGTAAAATTTTGCATGGTTTTTAGATTTTCGTAAGGCATATAAGAATTTTTAAATAAATAATTTAAGAATTTTTTTTGCGTCCAGAATCTGATAGTCGCAGACAGTGGCCGCTTCAAAAAATTATTAAATTATTTATATTTGTTAATAAATTAAATTACTTTCACTTTTTTTAACATTAGTAATCCGGCCGCGCCAATTATTAAAATGGTGATTCCCAAAATAAATAAAGCTTGTGTTAAAGAATAAATGTCAGCCACCCAGCCAATAAAAGGAATAATGGCAGCATAAATTAATCTGCCTGCCAAAGCTTTGATTGATAAAATTGTCGCGCGAGTGTGTGAAGGTGTAAGTTTGTTTAAATAATCCGAAATAACTGGGTCAGAAAATCCCCGTACAAATTGTTGTAAAAAACAAAAAGAAAAACTAAATAAAAAAATAAAATTGTTCATCAATAAATAACTAACACCAATTAAAATAGGTAACATAATTAAAGAAAATTTTTGTCCTAAAATATTTTCTAAACGGTGAGCATATTTGGCCGAAAAAGCGGCCACAATCTGGAAAGAAGCAAATACTAAACCAAAATAAACTATATCTAGTCCAGTTATTTTAAAATATGGTTGGTAAAGCCACAAAGCAGATTGATTGAAAGCAAAAATAATGGCTCCATAGATTATTAACCATTTTAATTGAACATTTTTTAATAGTGCTTGTTTAACAATATTAAACATTTCTTTTATTTTACTGGTTTCACTAGGGGCTTCGTGTTTAGTTGGTTCTTTAAAAAATAAAGCGATAAAAAATTGCATTAAGAAAAAAGGTATAGATATATAGAGAGTAAGTCTTAAACCCGACTTGCCAACAAAAGCACCAATTATTCCTGCTAAACCCATAGTTGCCATTCCCAAGAATCTAGCGTTTCCCCAGATTTTTTTGTAAAGATCTTCTTGTTTTAGTTCTACCAAAGTATCATAAACAATTGCCGAGTCAGCCCCAGATTTGAATGATGAACCTAGAGCAAATAACATTTCCGCAATTAAAAATTGATAAAAATTGTAACCTAAACTATAAGTAATTATACCCAAAGCCCAAAATAATCCGCCCAAGGCCAAAGTTTTTTTTCTGCCAAAGACATCGGCAAAATAACCTGTGGGCACTTCCAACAAAACAGCGGCAATAGAATATAGAGATTGCAAAATCATTATTTGGCTTAAACTCAAACCATTTTCTTGCCAAAATAAAACCATGATTGGTACCGAAAAAAACATGCCATCCATGATTTCATAAAAATAATATTTCCAAATATTGCTTTTTAGTTTTGCTTCCAGAATTTTGGGCATATTTCTTAAACAAATAATTATTAAATTATTTGTTTATATTATTTATTAGTTTTTGTTAAATAAAATTGAAAAGGTACTAGAGCCGCATTGGTGACAAGTATATAAGCTACAACCCCCAAAGCTGTTGGGGCTCCAAAACTAGTTAAGGCAATTACCGATGCTAGTCCCGTATTTTTATAAAAATTTACAATAGACCAAGTTATTTTTTCTTCTTTATTTCTACCGAACAAAGTTCCTAAAATTATTTGTAAAATAAAAATAAACAAGGCAATAAACAAGGCAATTAAAAAAGAGGTATTTTGCCAGGAAATTAAATAGGTTGCTGGTGCTATTGTTCCCCAATTGAGCATCGATACTAAAATAGTGTTGGAACCAGCAATATATTTTTCTAAAAATTTATCAAATTTAAAATATTTTATAATTTCGGCTAAAAATATTGGAATAATTACCAATTTGAATACTAACCAAAACATGGAGAGTATATTTATATTAATAATTTTATGAGCAAATAACCAAACAATAATTGGAACTAAAAGAGGTGCTACCAAGTGAGCCAGAGTGGTGGTAATTAAGGCTTTGGTTGGTTGCCCGTTGAAAATAATGGAGAAAGCAACTACAGAAATACCACAGGGTACAACCACCGCTAATAGCAGACCCAAATAAATTTCAGGATTTAAAAATTTTTGGCATAGAAAAACTATTAATGATGAGACAATAAAAATGTTCCCTAAAATTAAAATGTAACGCCGCCAATCATATTTAAAATTTCGTAGTTCTTTTAAATCAGTCTTTAAACAACCTAGGGTCATCATGATCATTAGAATTGGTGTAAGCCAATTTTTTAATATTAAACCAGGAGTTGGCCAAACAATTCCCAAAATAAGTGATAATAAAATTATTAACCAGAAATATTTTTGTGTTAGTTTCATATTTACAATTCAAGACGCAACTGGTGCGTCTTGATATTATAGCATAATGTGTGGACCTGCGGGGAATCGAACCCCGGACTCAACCATGCCATGGTCGCGTATTACCGTTATACTACAGGCCCTTATATTTAGTGGGCAAATTATAACAAAACTATAAAAAAAAGCAAGTATTACTGTTGACAAAGAACAAAAAATGAGTTAAGCTTTTTTTACAAACCGCTGCTGGGTAAAACCAGCTTTTTGGGAGGGACCGATGAGGTTTTTTGCTTTGCTCGCGCTGTGCTCGGCCTTCGTGTCGTGTGCCTACGAGGGGTACTACCCCAACAAGATCGAAGACCCCTGGGTCGATGACTACGACCATGATGGCACCAAGGACTCGGACGACAACTGCCTGGGCATCTGGAACTTCGAGCAGATTGATTCGAACGACGACGGCATCGGCGACGCCTGTGACGACTTCACTGATACCGACGGTGATGGCGTCGTGGACCTGTACGACAACTGCAAGCTGGTGCAGAACATGCTTCAGCGCAACACCGACGGTGACGCCTTCGGAGACGACTGCGACACCTGTCCGGAGATCCCGGAACTGCCCTACCCCGTCGACAGCGACGAGGACGGAGTCCAAGACGGGTGTGACAACTGCCCGTTCGACCAGAACCTGGATCAGGCAGACGATGACAACGACGGTATCGGCAACGTCTGCGATCGTCATCCCGGCATGCTCGGTTGAGCCGGCCATGTACTCGGCTACGACGTTCTTTAAGCGGGTAATTGCTTTTTTCACGGGGAATTCTTTTCTTGTGTTCCAAAAAGCATTTCTACCCGCTCGTGATAGGAGGTAACAAAAAAGGAGGACAACAAAAGACTATGATAAATCATAGTTTTTTGTTTTTATAAACAAAAACACCCCCTTTTCTCCCTCACAAAGTCTAAATATTTTTAGAATTTGTGATGGACGGGGGTGTAGATGCAAGATCTATCGTCTCTCTTTCCCCTCCTAAAATAGGAAGGGATGCGGGGTCGTGACCGTTTAACGGCTTTTTCTGGTGCCCGGGCAGCGTGGGCACGCTTTTTCCGTTTCCACGGTTCGTACCCCGCATTCCTGTGGAGATGTGGAGGCAGCAAGCTCCGGGCAAAAGGATGAGGTGGTCCTCGGTGCTTCGGATGGGGCGCTTGATGCTTCCACGGAGAATTCTGACGCGCAGAAGGAACGTGGATCTTGACATAAGTATGAACTTATTTTTAATGTTTGTCAAGGGGTAGAAGTTGATAAGTGTTGTTGCAGATTATTTCTTGATTATTTTAGTTAATATTAATATTTTATTTTACGACGTTGTTATTTGGCTTAAAAATCAGCTATTATCCACTTTTTCAAAAAAGTGGAGCAAAAACTTCGCGCTAAACAAACACTACAGAAAATTTAGGCCTCGTCATTCGTTTTTGTTCTGAACTCGCTTATTACATAGCTCAAACAGCAGAACAAATCCGCCTTCGCTCTCGCTACGGCGTACCACTCTTCCTCGCCTCTAAATTTTTACCTTGTGTTTGTGCGCGCGTGAACGAGTGAGTGAATGTTAAATTGTTCCCCGTGGAACAATATAAGTATAACTTATGGTAATGTGTAAATGCTATTTGTGTTCATGTGCTAATTATTACTCGAATTGTCTACACTATTGTATACAAAAACCCTGTACCACGTGGGTGCAGGGTTTTGTTCTACATGGAACAATTATTAATTTGTATACACTATATTATACAAGTGGACCTACCGAGAATCGGACTCGGGCATCGGCAACCCGCCTGCCATCGCCTGTGCCTGTGGACCTGAGGGGAATCGAACCCCTTACCTCTACAATGCGAATGTAGCGCTCTACCAAATGAGCTACAGGCCCAGAGGCTCAGGCACTGGCGGGCACGGTGCGAATGCCGCGTCATACCACGAGACCATAGGCCCGCGTAAAATGGCTACGCCATTACGCGGCACAGCCCTGGTACCCCCAGTATGAATTTCCGCCTCATCGGCGGATGAGCCGAAGAGGCTCAGAACTCCCATTTTATCCTCCCATCGTCGCTAAAGCTATGATGGGCGCAGTAGGACGGATCTGTTCCCCGCCTGCCTTCGCCTGTGCCCTCGAGAGGAATTGAACTTCTATTTTACCCTTAGGACGGGTTTGTTCTATCCGTTGAACTACGAGGGCTCAGGCCATGGCGGGCAGGCCCGCCTGCCATGTGAGGCACGAGCGGGCAGGTATCCGTTGTCAGCCCAAGGCTGATCCGCCTTTGGCGGAAACTACGGGAGCATAAATTGTTAGGCAATCTTATCACTTCTTAATCCTTTTGGCAAGTATTTATTTGGTCTCTGGGCAATGATCCCACATAAACTTAAACCAGGTTTTGTAGGAAGTTGCTAGCGGACGGCTGATATTCACAAAAATTGTGATGTCATCGCTGATCTTGGTAATTCCAGCTCCAGTAAAAGATACCACATGATCGCCAAAAATGTCAACCATAGAGGGTGTAGAGTATTGTTTGGGCAGAAATTTAAAGGGTTTACCTACGGCTTTGGGTACATGCGGAGCCATATTTTTTACTTCGTGATCAAACAAGTGGTAATACTTAATACCGCGTTTTTTGGCATCAATTAAGAATTTGTCCAAAAATGTCTGTAAACGAGGGTCAAACCAAGCGCCTTTGGCGCCAATAAAATAAGCATCTTCATTTACACTCAACATATCGCGCAAGTAATTTTTGAAACCTTCTATACCTTTGTAAATATAGGCTGCTTCCATGGCCGGATGTTTTTGATATTCACGCATTAGGTGTGGCATTTCTTTTTCTAGCCGAGTACGCTTTTCATCTACCAATTCCATTAGCTTGGCTGGCTCTACTGGTTTAAATAAAGTGTCGCCATTACCAATAACTTGAAACACTAAACCTTTTTCAATTAAGCGATTCATTGAGTCATAAATATTGCGGCGATGAATTTTACTCTTTTTAGAAATATTAGAAACAGTAGTTTGTTTTTCTTGTAAAAGTGTCTCGTAAATTTTGGCTTCGTTTATCGACAGTCCTAACTCAGTTAAAATTTGGCTATACATAGAGAAAATATATTAAAGTGGTGTGGAGCCACACCACGTGGTGGTATTTACCACTCTTCTACTATTATATATAATGCTTAGTTGAATGTCAAGTGACGTTTAACGTGATCTTTAAAAGAGGAGGTTCCATGCGTACGTTCATCATCATGTTGCTGTTGCTGATGCTGTTCGCGGGCGTCGCTCAGGCCGAGACCTACAACACACGTCTTTTGATCCACGGGCAGAAGACTGTGGGCGAGAGCCAGTTCGGTGTCGCGGGGTGGGTGATTGCACCCAACGTGACCTCATCGTCCACCTGGGTCAACCTCGTCGGCCCCTGCTACGACGGCGAGGGCTGGGGTGTTGAGCTCTTGGGTGGTATGGTCGTGGCAGACGGCAAGGGCAAGCTTCTGCTGGACACCAGACTGGAGTTCACGCCCAAGCTGTGGGGTGTGCCGGTATACAGCTGGCACAACTTCCAGTGGGTCATGACTGGCGAGACTGGCACGGGGTACTGGTACTCGCAGGTTGACTGGGTAATGCCGCTCGGGCTTGGACTGCTCGGCGTTGAAACCGAGAACACGTTCAACTCTCAGGGGAACGATTACTCGGTCGCCCCGCACCTTGCCCTCCCTCTTGGCGATCACCTGGCGCTGGTGTTCGCTCCGCAGTTCCACTTCAACCAAGTGCGCGACTACACCGGATTCCAGTTCTGGTTCCGCGCGGTCGTGAATTTCTAATCGTTCTTTTCAATCGGGGTTGCACAACCCCAATGTGCGCCGGACACTTCAAACCGGCAATCTTTTTTTTACATTATTAAAACAAATAGTGTGCAAAAGAAATTTAATGGACAAATATTACTAATTTTGGTAAGATTAAAGAGTGATAAATAATTTAATTTTAAAAATATGGTTAAAAAGATACCAATAGAAGGTATGGGTGCTTGGCCGACAGAGGAAGTAATTGGTTCTTCTGGAAAAAAGACAGATTTGGATGAAGTACTTTTGCAAGAATTAGCTTCTAAATCGGCAGAAGCTCTCCTTGCAGAAAAAGAAAAGAGATTAGAGGCTCTTATCAAGTTATTAAATAAATACGGTTTGAGTGGTGAGGTGTTAACATTATCCGAGTGCCAAAAGAATCCAGAAATTTTAAATTCACCAGGAGTACAATATAGGGCCAAGTGTTTAATTGAAAATGAAATGAGGGCAAGTTATATTAATAATCATAGTTATGATAAAGTCTTGGTTCAACAGGTTATTGATCTTTGCAGTTTGACCCCAGAAATTGTGCAAGAAATTGGTATGCAAACATTGCGTGATTCATTGAATCTAGGAGATCCATTTGATTTGGATGTACATAACAAAAAGAGTAGTGGTGAAACGATGGTTGATGTAAAGAAAATTATTGATTTATATGAGCTTCCCCAAGAGGCTTTGGAGACATTTTTTTCTCAAGTATTCTATTGGGTTGGTGATAATGAAACGAAATTTGGTGATTTAAGTGTTGAAGATGCACAAAAAGTAGTTGTGCTTCTACAAATTAGACCGGAAATTGCCAAAAATGTTGGGAAAGAGAGTTTGTCCTCTGCTTTGCATTACCATAGATTTGATAGTGCACAAAAAATGATTGATATTTTGCAAATTGAACCGGCAGTTGTTGTGGAAGTTGGCAAGGAATTGTTGTTGGATAAAGTTAAAAGTGTGAATGAACATAAAAATGAGAAACATGACCTGACTGAACGTATAATTAAGGAAAATAGCGTTGAATATATAAAAGGAATTATTAATTTTTGCAAGGTTCCACAAGATTTTTTGCGATCTATTGGTTTAACTGTTGATGGAGATTATGTAAATTAATTTAAAATAAAATTTAAATGTATGGGAGAAACAAACTCAGTTGAATTGTGATTTATTGAGTATAGTTGGTTAATTGTTAGTGTGTGGTAATACATTTAAAACCGGCAAATTTTAGTTAGTACTAAATAGATAGCCCTGAACCAAGGTTCAGGGTATACAAAAACCGCGCTATGTCAGCGCGGTTTTTTGTTTGTTGATGATACTGTGGATAAAACACTTGACAGTGTGTAGTTTATAGTATATAGTATACAGTATAAACTATGTACTATAAACAATATGAAAACCGATACAGGTGACAAAATACTTGCATATATTAGACAAAAGGGTCAAACTACACCTAAAGAGCTCATTGGTTTTATTGGTTTTAGTGCCCCGGCTGTTTTTCGTCAATTAAAGAAACTTCAAGAAGATGGTTTGATACAAAAAAGTGGTACTTCACCATTTGTATTTTATCACTTGCCCATGTCGGCAAAAGACTGGTCTACACAAGGGGCAATTAAATGGGCTTATGAACAAAAAGCTCCTGAATTAAAACAAGATTATTATTGCGAAACTAGAGATGTATTTCAAGCCAGACAAGATAAATTACCAAAAGAATTAATACGTATTACAAATAATGAACAAATATCATTTTTGTTGTCTGCAGTTGTGGGAGAGATAGGCAATAATTCGTTTGATCATAATTTGGGAAATTGGCCTGATGTGCCAGGGATTTTTTTCAAAATAGACGTAGCAGAAAAAATTATTATACTAGCAGACAGAGGCCAGGGTATATTTATGAGTTTGCAAAAAATTAAACCAGAGATTAAAAATTATTTAGAGGCTTTGGAAATAGCTTTTACAGAAATTATATCTGGTCGAACACCAGAACATCGAGGCAATGGTTTGAAATTTGTTAAACGAGTTATAGAAGAAAATAATTTAAAATTAAAGTTTTATTCTGGTGATGCAAAATGTCTAATAGAGAAAGGTGAGACAAAATTTTTAAAAACAGGAAAACCGATAAATGGCGCGTTGGCGGTAATAGAATTTTAAATAATTATATATGCAAGCATATAAGCTCATTCTCTCAGAAAGATTTAAATAAATTTAACTTTTTCCTCACTCATTTCGCTTATGAAACTAGAATTAAAAAAATTTGGCACAACTTTAAGTTCTCGGCCATCGGCCAGAGAGGCTTGGTTGTCTGCCAAAGCTTATATTTTTGGTGACAAAAAACCAGATGAAAAAATTGAAGTTGATTTTACTGGGGTGCAAGTTTTAACGCCCTCGTGGGCTGATGAATTTATTTCCTCTTTAATTCAAGAATATCCAAATAGTGTTATTCTCTTGCCATCAGATAATGCTTCTGTTAAGATGTCTTTAGAGTTTGTTAGCAAAAAATAGCTTGTTAATTTTATGCAAACCACCCTTCTTATCATTATTTCCCTAGGCTTTGTGGGCGCGGTTGTTTTGCTATATATAATGTATAGAAAGCTTGCCCAAATTCAACAACCAAAAGATGGTGAAGGGAATTTGTTTGTCATGTTACAAAATCAAATTCAAGATTTGTCACGCATGGTGGATCAAAAAATTTCTGATACCAACAAGAGCATGAATGAAACCCAAACAAATTTACACAAAACTATTCAAGATCAATTTGGCCAAAGTGTAAAAATTATCACCGACGTTACCGAAAGACTTACTAAGCTAGACGAAACCAATCGGCAAGTTGTCGGCGTAGCTGAACAATTACAAGGTTTGGAAAATGTTTTAAAAAATCCCAAACATCGAGGAGTATTGGGGGAATATTATTTGGAAAATGTTTTAAAAAATGTGATGGCGCCCGGTGGCTATGAAATGCAATATAAATTTGAAGATGGTGATATTGTCGACGCGGTTGTGTTTGTAAAAGACAAAATTATTCCAATAGATTCTAAATTTAGTTTGGAAAATTATAATCGCGTGGTAGAAGAAAAAGACGAAGACCGAAAAGAAGAATTACAAAAATTATTTAAACAGGATTTAAAAAACAGAATCGACGAAACTGCCAAATATATTAAACCCAAAGAGGGAACCATGGATTTTGCCTTTATGTTTATTCCAGCCGAAGGAATTTATTATGATTTGTTAATTAATAAAGTGGGGGCAATAAAAATTAATACGCAAGATTTAATTGAGTATGCATTTAAAGATAAGCACGTAATTATTGTTTCACCGACTTCGTTTTTCGCCTATTTACAAACTGTAATGCAAGGACTCCGGGCTTTAAAAATTGAAGAATCGGCTAAAGAAATTAGAAAACAAGTAGAACAATTGGGTAAACATTTATTAAGCTACGAAGATTATTTGAAGAAGATGGGTAATAGTTTGAATACCACTGTAAATATGTACAACAGTGCTTACAAAGAATTTGGTAAAGTAGATAAAGATGTGATGCGAATTACTGATGGCGAAAAAACAGTTGAACCACTGTTATTAGATAAACCGAACGTTGATGAATAATAAATTTTAATTTACAATTCACAATTATCAATTTACGATAAATTTTCAATTTTTCAATTACCAAATTTGAAAATTGATAATTGGTTATTTAATGGAAATTGTAAATTGATTATTGAAAATTATATTATATGTTTAAAACAAAAAATCTTGCAGTTATTTTATTAGTTGTTTTCTTTTTAATTATTGGAATAGTTTTGTTAATTAAATTTGAGCAAAAACCAATTGATTTATCCGATGATGTAAATAATCTTCCTGCTACTAATACTGATTATGACCAATATCTAGATCGCGAAGTGCCAACCAGTACAATTTTGTATTATAATAATGAATTGTTACAAATTTATACGCCTTTAGCGGGTCAAAAAGTGTTATCACCACTAGTAATTAAGGGTTTGGCACCAAGTACTTGGTTTTTTGAGGCTAGTTTTCCTGTTAAATTATTTAATACAAATGGAAAAGAACTTGGTGTGGGGATTGCAGAAGCCCAAACCGATTGGATGCAACCTGGTTTAATTCCTTTTACGGCTTTTATAAATTTTTCTTCACCAATTGATACCGAAGAAGGGATGTTGGTTTTTTTGGCAGACAATCCTTCGGGTTTGCCAGAAAATGATAAGAGTGTAACAATGCCAATTAAATTTTTTAATAATGAAGATGGTCAACTTGTAAAGTTGTATTTTTCAAATGGAAAATTAAATCCAAATATCCAGGACTGTTCTTTGGTCTTTCCCGTGGAGCGTTTAATTAATAAAACCCCGGCTATTGGGCAGAAAGCTTTAGAATTATTACTGGCTGGAGTTTATGAAAATGAAAAAACTGCTGGTTATGTTACTACTCTAAATCCAGATGTAAAATTATTAAGTTTAAAAATAATCAATAATATAGCTTATGCTGATTTTGATGAAGCTTTGCAGTATCAAGTAGGTGGTTCTTGTCGGGTGGGTATGATTATTAGTCAAATTAAACAGACTTTGAAACAATTCCCAACCATAAAAGACGTGGTTATCTCTATAAATGGCCAAACTGAAGTCATTTTACAGCCTTAACTTGACAAATTTGGCTTAATACAGTATAATCATTTCGTTCGTAATAATTTAACACTTAATGTAAGATTCTGAAATAAATTCAGAATGACAAATAAATTTATGCCTATTAAACAAAACGCTAAAAAAGCTTTAAGACAAAATAAAAAAAGAGCGGCTCAAAATTTAGTTTATAGAGTAGCTTACAAAGAAGCCGTAAAAGCTGTTAAAAAAGCTGTGGCTCTTGGCAAAGATGCCAAAGAAATGTTGCGTTTGGCCCAAAAGAAAATGGATAAAGCTGCCAAAGTTGGCATAATTAAAAAGAATACTGCTTCAAGAAAATTATCTCGTTTGACCAAGATGACCAAAAAGGTTGCAAAGTAATTAAAATTATGGCAAAATAAACCCGAGCAATTAAGCTCGGGTTTTTATTAATTTATATGCCTGGTGAAGTTCCATTTGAATTTGGTAAATTTAAAGGTAGTGAAAATGAAAAAACACGGGAGATTATGTCTAGCCCACGTGCTTATGTGCGCAAAGAATTTTTTGATCTTTACCCAACTGATGAAGAATTAAGACCAAATGAAAGTGATCGTGCTTTACGAAAAAAAATTATTAAGAATTTTGAAAATATTTTAGTTAAGAATCTTGTTCGTGATACTGTTGGTAATCACGAGCTTGTTTTGGAAGAAGGGTCAGCTCTTGACTTGGGATTAACAGAAGAAGAGTTGTTTTTTTTAAAAGACCGTTTACTTCTTTCAGGTAAAGAGATTGTTGATGGTGTTGAAGTAGAAGTTGATTTTGATGCAGAATTGTTACAAATTCAAGAAGAAATTAACAATTTACGTCGGGACAAAATCGATGGTGAATATCAACGAATAGAAAATTTGGCAGAGATTATTGAGCAGATTACAGCTAGTGTTTCTTTGCAACCCGTCTTAGTAAATCATGAAAAGCATAAAATAAAAGCTAATCGTAATAATTACTTGCAAGAAGCAATTGAACAAACCAAAGAAGAAGCAAAACGATTGAAAGATGAGCTCACTGGTGCTTTGTCCATGTCGGGTTTTGAATTTTTTTATTATGAAGATTTGGATAGTTTAAATGTTGACCAAGAAAAAAATGAAGTTTTGTTGGTAGTATTTTTTGATATTGATTTTTTTAAAAAAATGAATGATACCATTGGACATGACGCTGCCGATGAAATTCTTAAAGATATTGTTAAACAATTGTCTGGTTTGGCCGAAGGTGGCAGTTCACTGCGTAAATCAGACAGAATTTGTCGGCGGAGTGGTGATGAATTTATGGTTTCGGCTAGATTACCAAAAAATGAAGTTGGAAAATTTGTAGAAAAAATAAAAACAATAATTAATAATCAAGTTAAACATCCTGGTTGGAAAGATGCTGTAAAAGTTACGGGTGGTTATCTAACAATTCCGCAAGGTGAACAACCAAATTTTGAACAAGTGAGAGAAAAGGTTGACAGGACAGCTATTTATCAAAAGGTTGTTGGCAAAGGTGAGTTTAAAATGTATTCTGAACGAGATATAGCACCAGATATTTCTACCGAAGAAAGAAGGACAGAATGGGCAGAGCGAATAGTAAAAAACGAATATTATCGAGAAATTGGGCCTCATGAGGTGGCAATTAGCCGATTGAGGAGTATTTTAGATGATTCAGAAGTTGTTGATGAAATGGAAGAAGGTCGGCTGCTTGAATTGAAGCGTGAATTAGCCGAACACGAAGAATCACTTCGTTTGATTGAAACAGAGATGAAGACAAAAATTGAAAGAGTAGCAATTAGACTAAGACAAGAAGCACGAAAATTAGAAAAACCTCATTTATAAACAAAGTTTGCTTACCAACAAATCCAACAATAACGACTGGTCCTCAAGGCCAGTTTTTATTTGGGTGTCCAAAGCAAGAAGATCCTGATAAATCTTTAAGAGATTTTCTTTGGTAAAATGTTTTACTAGTGGAAGTGATTTTTTGATTACAAAAGGATGAATTCCTAATTTTTTGGCTAATTCATCGCTTTTTAAGACATCATTTTTTTCAAATTCATCTCTAATTTGCAATAAAATTTTTATTTGCCTCGTTAACATCGCCAAAATGTATAATGGATCTTTTCCTAGTCGGTACTGCTCTTTGATCATCGAAAAAATAGTACTTTTTTGTTTGGCAATAATAGCATCAACCAAATTAAAAATACTGTCATCTATTTTTTCTGGTAAAAACAGTTTAATGTCCTCTACAGTTATTTCTTCTCCTATTTTGTAAGAGGCTAGTTGTTTAATTAAAGAATTTAGGAGCCAGGGATCATTGCCAATATTTGAAACTAGGTAATCAAGAGCTTTTTGGCTAATTTTAGCATTATTTTCTGTAATTAGAGTATTAATCCAGGTTGTTAATTTAGTTCCCGTAAAAGGGATAAATTCTTGAGAAAATTTTTCTTTGGTTAATAAACTATAAAGTTCTTTGGCAACGTTGGTTTTTGGTTTAAGGTCTTCTTCCCAAAAAATAACAATATTGTCATCAGATATTTTTTTATTTTTTATTTTTTCTAGCAAAGTTGTTTGTAAATCACCTTTTTTGGCTGTAGTTAGCAGTTTTTTTAAAATTATTAACTTTTTTTCTGCTAAAAATGGGGCATTTCCCAATTCTTCCAAAATAGCTTTATCCTCGATTTTTTCACAATCCAAAATATGCACATTTAAACTTTGTGGGTCGCGCTCTTTTTTAAATTTTTCTACAAGTTTTTTTAAGTGTTCTTGGCTACGGTAACTGTCGGCACCGTAAAGGAAAATTAACATAATTAGGTGTCTATTAACAAAATGAATTGTAATGTTTTTTTATCTTTTTAGCAATAGGCCCAGGGGTTTTGTTTAATAATAGTTTGTGGTATAATTTAAATAAGTTTTAAATAATTAATAATTAATTAGTTTTATTGTATGTTCAACTTTTCGACCAATTTTAAATTTGTAAGAATAATAGATATTTTAATTAATTTTTTCCTTTTTTTGGGAATAGTATTTTTGCCAATTTTTTTAGACAAAAATTTGTCTAATTATTATGCTTTATCCAAACAGTATTTGTTTTTTGGTGTGGTCTTGGTTTGTTTTTTGTTGTGGGCGGTAAAAAGCATATTTTTAAAGAAAGTTGTCTATTGTCGAACTTTTATAGATCTGCCTTTATTGCTATTATTTGTTTTAAATTTTTTGTCAGCAATTTTTTCTGTAAATATTTATGATAGTTTTTTGGGACGAACAGACTATTTTGTGTATAATTTTGTTTTTATTGTTTTTTCACTAATTTTGTATTATTTAATTATTAACCAAGTAAAAGGACCCAAACTTTGGCGTTTGTTTTTGGATGCTTTATTAGTTGTGGGTGGTATAACTAGTTTATATTTTTTGTTTAAAGTTATTTTTTCAATAAATTTTCCATTTTTTCCAAATGTTTTAAATACTATTGATGGTACTTCTAGTATTTTTGGTATTTGGATAATTTTTAATTTGATTTTGGCGGCTACTTTTATAATGAAAAAAACATTAAGTTGGTCCAAAACTTTACTTTATTTTTTTCTGGTCCTTTTGCATTTTGTGGTAATTTTATTAATTGGCTTTAGTGTTTTGTGGTGGTTTACCTTGGCGGCCTTACTGCTTATTTTGCTCTTGGGAATATTATTTTTAAATCAGGTTAGAATGGGTTGGCTTTCTGTTTTATTCACCTTAATTATTATTACTTCTATTTTTGTATTTTTTGGTGCTCCTAAAAAAATACAAGCTCCCTTGCCTCCAGAAATTTCTTTGTCCAGTTCTGCCTCTTGGTCCATTGCCAAAGACGTTATTTTTTCTGGACCAAAAAATTTCCTAATTGGCAGTGGTTTGGGAACTTTTGTTTCGGATTTTTCTAAATATAAAGATAATGGTTTCAATTATAATTCTGTAGCTTGGTCTTTAAGATTTAACCAACCGGGAAATACTCTAATGGCCTTATTGAGTGAAGGTGGGGTATTGGTATTTTTAAATTTTGTGTTTATTTTTCTTTTGGTTTTGGGTTTTGGTGCTCAAGCTTTTTATAATCTCAAAAAGGAAAATTTCTTAAAGATTCTTAGTTTGGAAAGTGCCAACTTAGATGTAGTTTTGGAAGTTTTTGCACTTTTAATAGGGTGGGTAATTTTATCAATTAGTTTGAGTTTTTGTTTGTTTGGTGTTTTGGTTTGGTGGTTGTGGTGGTTAGTTTTGGCTTTTTTGATAGTGGGTTTAAATTTTTTGGACAAAAGAGGACTTATTATTGAAAAAAGTTTGGTAATAGAAGAAACCCCACAATACAGTTTGGTTTTTTCTTTTATGGTAATAGTTTTGGTGGCTTTAACAATAATGCTTTCGGTTTTGGGTGTTCGTTTTTATCTTGCAGAACATAATTATGTAAAAGCTTTAAATAGTAATTCACTGCCAGTGGCCGAAGGATATTTAAATAAGGCTATTTTGCAAAGAGCAAACGCCGATATTTATCATGTGGCTTTGGCGCGAGTCTATTTAATGGAAGCAGGAGAAGAAGCGAAAAATGAAAAAGCAGATACGAACAAAGTTGCCGAATTAATAGCTAGAGCGGTAAACGAAGCCAAACAAGCTACAGGTCTTTCACCAAAATCTGTGGCTTTGTGGGAAAATTTGGCTACCATGTATGAAAATGCCGCGGTGTTGGTTCCCGAAGCTAGAAATTGGGCACAAAAATCTTTGGAAGAAGCAATTTTGCTCGAACCAAATAACCCAGTTTTGTATTTACATTTAGGAAATATTTATTTACAAGCCAACGATAGCGACAAAGCTTTGGAACAGTATAAAAAATCATTGGAAATAAAGAGTGATTATGTGGATGCTTATGTGGCTTTGGCAAATGTGTATGAAATTAAAAAGGATTTAAATAAAGCTATTGAAAATTATTCAATAATTATGCCAGTAGCCAATCAGAATCCTCAAGTATTATTTAATCTTGGTAGATTACTCTATAATCGTAAGGATAAAGGTGATTGGGATTTGGCAGAAAAATTATGGTTAGAAACACTGCGTTTACAACCTGATTATTCTAATGCTTTGTATAGTTTAGGTTTGTTGTACGAAGTTCGTGGAGATAATGCCAGTGCTTTGGAATATTATTATAAAGTAAAAGATTTAAATCCAGATAATAATTTAATTCAAAATAAAATTAATAGTCTAATTGGGGCTGGTAATTAGGTTATGAAAAAATTATTATTGGTTGTTGTTCTCTTGGTTTTTTGTCCGTCAACCTTAAAAGGAGAAATGAGTTCCACAAATTATACTATTTATGCGGACACTTTTAGTGTTGGTGGAGTTTATTCAACTAGTAACAATTTTTCTTTGTATGATAGCGTTGGTGAATGGCCAGCATCTGTACCAGCTAGTGCTAATTATGAAATACGAGCTGGTTTTCAAGCCATGGAATTGGGAGATTTAAAATTAGTAATTGCCGACAGTTCTTTGAGTTTAGGTGCTTTGGATGTGGCTAGTATAAAAAGTGATAACACCAATATTAATGTAACTAGCGGTTCGGCGAGTGGTTACATTTTGAGTATTGGAGAGGCCGATCCTTCTCCTATTTTTGCTGTTGCCGACGGAGCAGTAACTATTGGTAGTGAGGAATATGGTGCCAGTGTAGGTGGAGCAAATGCTAATTTTTTGGATGACCGAGAAATTGCTACTGGATTAGTTTTGGCTTCTTCCACTGTAGCTGTGGCTAATGATTTGGTAGTTTTTACAGTAAAAGCTGCCAGAAACAGTACCACAAATTATGGTAGTAAAAATCAAAATTTGATCTTGAATTTGTCGGCTAATTTTTAGAGTTTTTGATTTATGAGACGGGGAGTTTTTATTATTTTTTATTGTCTATTAATTTTTGCTAGTTATTTTTTTGTTTTAAAAGTAAAAGCTACCACTATCTCACCGGCCAAATATTTAATTACTTTAGCTAGTGGCGATACTGGTAATGTGGCTGTTACCATAAAGAATGATGAAAATACAGACGTTGAATATAGTTTTTCTGTTTTGGGTGTAAAACAAAGTGAATTGGGTGGACCACTTTTTTTAAGTGGTCTTAGCGAAGTGGAATCCTGGATAGTTCCGGAAATTAAGCAAATAAGTATAGCGTCGGGAGAAGAGAAAAATATTAATTTTAAAATAAATATACCGGCGACTGTTTATTCTGGTTCTTATTATTTGGGTTTGGCAGTACAAAAAATTAACTTACCTGGGTCAGATGTTGGTTTGAGTGGTAGATTAATTACTTTGTTGAATTTGCAAGTGGCAGGTGAAGCCCGAGAAGTTTTGCAAATAAATGAATTTAATTTAAATCAAAAATTATCCAAGAATAGGGAAGATTTTACTTTTGTCTTGGGATTAAAAAACCAAGGCAACGTAGATTTGCCTTTGAAAGGAGAAATTAAAATTTTGGATTGGAAGAAAAAAGAAATTAGTAACCAAGAAGTTTATTTAGGAAATAATTTATTGCCAAGCAGTAATCGACGATTAACTTTAATTTTTGATAAAAGTTTATCTTGGTCGCCAGTTTATTTCGCCCAAGTAGTAGTGGATTATGGTCGTACCAAACAAGTGGCACAAAAAACAATTTTTATAAATAATCTTTCAGTAACTTATATTATTTTTGGTTTTATTTTTTTAATATTGTTATATTTAATAAAGACAAAGAAAAAAGCAATTAAAATTTAGTTATGTTTGGTTTTAATAGGAAAATATTTTTTGCAAGTGTATTTTTAATAGCTTTGTTTAGTTTATTTTATTATTCAAATAGTTGGGCTTTTACCGATGTCCAAAATGGAGGAATTGGTATTGGTTTTTCTGTTCCAAGTATTTGTGGTAATGGTGTAAGAGAAGGAACAGAAGAATGTGATGATGGTAATTTGGTAGAAGGTGACGGCTGTTCGGCTGTCTGTGACAATGGTGGTGACCCACCTACAGATAGAATATTGCCGGTTATAGAGAACGTGGTTAAAACACCAGGAAACACCAGTGCAAAAATTAGTTGGAAAGCTACAGACAATTCGGGAATTATCGCCAGCCAATATTTTTTTTATGGGATTGGTAATTATGCACAAGCTGGAACAGTAGTAAATTTGGATAATAACCGTTATGAAGTAAATTTGGCTGGTTTAACTACCAATGTTACTTATTTTTTTAAAATAGAAGCTTCGGACCCCTATTCTAATAAAAGAACGTATACTGACGAATTTGATACAGTTTTGGTAGATACTCGAGCCCCTAATATTTTAAATCGGCATAGTACCCCCAGCACTACTTTTTGTTCTGTTACCTGGGATACCGACGAATTAGCCAATGGAGAAATTAATTATGGTATTTTTGATAGTTATGGCTTTAATGTTAGTCATGCTAGTTTTTTAATTAATCATTTATTAACTTTAAATAATTTAATACCAAATACTCTTTATCATTATAGAATTTTGAGTACCGATAACGCGGGCAATACTACCAGCACCAGTGATTATACTTTTACAACTTTGTTGGATAATATTTCTCCAGATCCACCTACAGATTTTGTTATTACAGTTTTGAGCGATTCATTTAAATTAGATTGGAATAATCCGGCTAAAAGCGGAATTAATGCGGATTTTGCTGGAGTAAAATTATTACGCAAAATTGGCGGTCCTGCAGTAAGTAGCACCGACGGCACACTTTTGTATGATGGCAGTAATAATACTTTTACCGACAATGGTGTAGTTAAAAACATTCGTTATTATTATACTTTATTTTCCTATGACACTTCTGGTAATTTTAGTTCGGGTGTTTCGGTAGATGGAATAATTGTTGGCACAGAAATTTGTAATAATAGTTTGGATGATGATAATGATACTTTGGTAGATTGTTTAGATATCCAAGATTGTGCTAGCCAGAGTTATTGTTTAACACCAGAAAATTGTACCGATGGTATAGATAATGATGGTGATCTTTTGGTAGATTGCGCCGATACTGTTGATTGCGCTTCCTCTTGTAATCCTCATTTTGTAGAAATTTGTAATGATAATATAGATAATGATGCTGACACTTTTATTGATTGTTTGGATAGTGATTGCCGTGGTACGGTTTATTGTCCAGGAACAGAAATTTGTAATAATAATCTTGATGATGATGGCGATACTTTGGTAGATTGCAAAGATAGTGATTGTGATGGTTATGAAAAATGTGGCAGAGGAGATTCGTATGCTTGTAATGATGGCTTGGATAACGATGGTGATGCGCTAATAGATTTTCCCAATGATCCGGGGTGTAGTGCGTTTGATGATTTGGATGAATATAACCCACAAATTATTACTATTCCGGATTTTCAAAGAATTACTATTAATGACGTAATTTTTAGTGCAGGAAATGGAAAAATTATTTTGTCTCCATATGATCAAACAATAACTTCTTTGGCCGGGAGTGGTTTGCAATTAAAAATATCTGCTTCGTCACTGGCTTTTGTAAATCCAATTGTTTCTCTAAAATTGGCAGGAGCAAGTTATTTATTTAATTATAATGAGCAAGAGAAAATTTATTTTCTAAATCTGGGATTCCCGAGTGTGGGTTTACATGAAGCTTTTATAGAAGTTAATTATGGTACAAATGGTTTTGATGCTTTGGCTTTTAAATTTAAGGCTTTGGGTTTTGGTTTAATTAAAGATAGCGAAAATACTTTGGTAGCCGATGCAGAAATTTTACTTTATGAAAGTAATGGCACTGTGTTTTCTGCTAGTGTTTACGCACAAAGTAATCCTTATTTTACCAATGTTAACGGTGGTTATGGTTTTGTGGTACCAAATGGTGAATATTATTTAACTATAAAAAAAGAAGGTTTTAATGAGCGGGTTACTCCAGTTTTTGAAGTAAAAAATAATGTTGTAAACAAAGATATTAATTTAATTAAAAAAATAGAAGAAATTTTGGTGGCTGATCCAGGAGAAACTATTAAAAATTTGGTGGCTAAATTTGGTGAAATTACTTTGTTGACTGGTCAGAAAATTGTGGATATAAAAAATAATCCAGAAGTAAAAAATGCGGCAACACCAATATCAATTATGGCTGTGGCTTTTACTACTTTGCCATTTTTGTCTTTTGCCGAATTATTGCCATTTTTACGTTTACTATTTTTACAACCATTATTTTTGTTGGGTCGCAAGAAAAGAGAAAAATGGGGGCAGATTTATAATGCTCTTAATAAATTGCCAGTTGATTTGGCTATTGTCCGTTTGGTCGATGCCGAGACTGGAAAGATTTTGCAATCAAAGGTTACAGATAGAAATGGGCGTTATGCCTTTGTGGTAGAGCCAGGTAAGTATAAATTAGTAGTAGAAAAATCTGGTTTTGTTTTTCCTTCTAGTTTGTTGGCCGGAATAAAAAGTGATGGCCGGCGAGTCGATATTTATCATAATGAGATTATTGAAGTCACAGAAAAAGATTCAATAATTACTGTGAATGTACCTTTGGATGTTGTGGGTAGTTCACAAAAAAAGCCAGTACGTTTGATTTGGCAAAAAGTAGCTCGTGTTTTGCAAAGTACTATGGCCGTAGCTGGTTTTGTACTTACAGCAATTTCATTTTATATTTCTCCTGTTTGGTATATTGGGGCTCTTCTTATTGTTCATATATTTTTATCTTTAGTATTTAGCCGTTTAGCCAAGCCAGTTAAATTAAAAGGTTGGGGTATTGTTTATGATGCCCGGAATAAAAAACCAATTGGTAGAACAGTGGCCCGTTTGTTTAATGCTGATCTTAATAAATTGGTGGCTTCACAAATTACTGATAGAAAAGGACGTTATTATTTTTTGGCAGGAGATAACAAATATTTTGTTACTTTTGAACATCCAGAATATAATTCTTTAAAAACAGAGACAGTGGATTTGAGTAATAAGGAAGCAGATACTGTGGCTGTAGATGTTAAATTGTCAAAAATTGACCCAGAAAAAGTTGAAATAGCAGGAAAAAAGCCAGAAAATATCATTATTAATGATGAAAAAGATAAACCTGATGAAAAAATAGAGATAAAAAACAAAAAAGAGGATATTTTCGGTTGATTTTTAATAAATATTTTTAATAAAAAAGCTGGAAACAGTTTTTTTGTTTTTTACGCCAGTTTTAGCAAAAAATTTTAGGAGTTTATCCACACTTTTTAGTGAAAAAAGACTAAAAAAATGATATACTGTTTTACAGACAACCAAAAGAAAAGTTATGGAGGTATTTTGGCATAAAATACAGGATAAAAAAACAGCCTCATTTTTGGGTTTAGGCTTGATTTTGTGTTTTGTTTTTGTGGGTATTTATTTTTTAACGCAAAATACTAGCGCCGCCAATCCACCACAAATAATTACTTATCAAGGAAAATTGTTAGACAATGGTTTGTCGGCTACTACTACCAAAGATATTTCTTTTGTTTTGTATGATGATCCTGTTGTTGGTTCTTCTCTTTATACTGCTTCGGGTACATTAGGTGTTCCTTTAACTGTGGCAATTGAACCTAACAGTGGAATTTTTAGTATTGATTTGGGAGGAAGTGAAACAAATAGTCTGGATCCAGAAATATTTAAAAATTATGGCAGTGTTTATTTAGAAGTAATTGTTGGTGGAGAAACACTAAGTCCACGCCGGCAAATTAGTGCTACGCCTTATGCTTTTAATGCCAAATATTTAGATGGAGTTGCGGCCAGCTCTACTTCACCAGCAGCTACTCACATTGTGCAAACAGACAGTAGTGGTAACGTAAATTTAAATAATGCCACATCTACTGGTTTGGTAGTATCAGGAAATTCCTCTTTGGCAACCACAACAATTTCTTCTTCTACAATTACCACCGCTAATATTAATAATTTAGTAGTTATTACAGGTTTGAGTTTACCTAATGATTCGATAACCGATGCCATG